>NZ_NIGY01000059.1:0-483 GCF_003123985.1 Vibrio sp. T9 | reverse complement strand
ACTGAACCTTCGACATGGCCGCATCATAGGGCTTCGCGCCCGTCGCACCACCTGATAGAAGTCACGCTAGGGCGAACGGCAAGCGTCGGCTTTACAACGGTTTTACATGCGCGGTGGCGCGCCACTGGGGTGGCCGGCGTGCCATAATGCCGCGCATTCGGCGGCCCGGGGGTCGCCCGTTTTTAGAACCAATCATTCCAGAACCATTAGCGGAGCAACGAATGGCCCTTGCCATCCGCGACGTGCGCGAGCACGACCTGGATGCCGTGCTGGCACTCAATAACGAGGCAGGCACCGGTATCCTCGCCACGGACCGCAGCCGCCTGCGTCACCTGTACGAGATCGCGCACTATTTTCGCGTCGCCGAACAGGATGGCCGCATCCTCGGCTTTCTAATCGCCATGCGTCCGGACGCTGAATACAGCAGTCCGAATTTCCGCTGGTTCCAGGCCCATTACGAAAGCTTCGTGTACATCGATCGCA
>NZ_NIGY01000058.1:0-486 GCF_003123985.1 Vibrio sp. T9 | reverse complement strand
TCGGTGATTTCGCGATAGATCAGGCCGGGGTCGCGGCCGAGTTTCGCGGTGATCTCGCCGGCCAGAAGTGCTGCAGCGAGGCCGTCCTTGTCGGTCGACCAGGCAGCGGCGTTCCGGGTCAGGAACGAGGCACCGGCGCTCTCCTCGCAGCCGAAACCCAGGCTGCCGTCGTAAAGCCCCGAGACGAAGTACTTGAAGCCCACGGGCACCTCGAGCAAGGGCCGGCCGAGGTGCTTCGCGATGCGGTCGAGCAGGCCCGTGCTCACGGCGGTCTTGCCCACGGCGGCGTCCTCGCGCCAGCCCGGGCGATTCTGGAACAGGTACCAGGCCGCCGTGGCCAGGTAGTTATTCGCCGGCATGAGTCCGGCGCTGGGCGCAACGACGCCGTGACGGTCGTGGTCGGTGTCGCAGGCAAAGGCGACGTCGAACTTGTCTTTCAGACCGATCAGCCGCTGCATGGCGTACGAGGACGATGGATCCATGCGC
>NZ_NIGY01000057.1:0-486 GCF_003123985.1 Vibrio sp. T9 | reverse complement strand
GCTCAGTTGGGAGAGCACCTGCCTTACAAGCAGGGGGTCACTGGTTCGAGCCCGGTATCGCCCACCATTCTCTAAGTATTTTTGGAATAAAACGTCCAAACCAGAACAAGCAATTGATACTGGTTGGCATTTTTGACTCTGAAAGTCTTTAGAAAATGTAACTTCCTTGTGAAGAAACATAGCTCTTTAACAATTTGGAAAGCTGACAAAATAACAATTTATTGTTGTTTGTAAAGTTCTCAAAGTATTCATTTATGAATACAACTAATAACACATTCAAGTGTTCTTGGAATTTGAGTCCGGCAAAATCGATATGTCTCTCGCTCATTCAAATAATGAGAGACAACTTTGGTGATTTGAACATCAATTCGAAACTCCTTCGGGTTGTATGGTTAAGTGACTAAGCGTACACGGTGGATGCCTTGGCAGTCAGAGGCGATGAAGGACGTATTAACTTGCGATAAGCCCAGATTAGGTAGTAAAAAC
>NZ_NIGY01000056.1:0-489 GCF_003123985.1 Vibrio sp. T9 | reverse complement strand
GGCGTTATGTTTTTTGGGAGAAACGATGGAATTTAAGCTAGAAATCTATGCACCTGAAACAGAAGTTATAGCCATTCGTGATGTACTTAATTCAGTTGGCGCAGGTGTTGTGGGTGATTATGACAGCGTTATTTCTATTGTGAAAATTTCAGGATTCTGGAGACCAACGGAAACCTCGGAGCCTGTTACTGGCGAGAAAGGTAAAATTAACTTTGGAGAAGAGGTCAGAATTGACGTTAGATGCCAAGAGTCTTTAGTTCAAGCTACTCTTGATGCTGTTCGAAAAGTTCACCCTTACGAAGAACCAGTCATAAACGTTTTACCGCTATACAATCATAAGTTTATCTAGCCAAGTCAGCACAAACATAACAAACTGTTTAAGAGTGATTCGCAACGCGTGGCATTTTTACTATGCGTTGGTTTTAGTGTTTAAGGTGGTATGCGGCAGCTTTGGTATTGCGTTGCTCACACCTTAACAGGGCGTTATGT
>NZ_NIGY01000055.1:0-494 GCF_003123985.1 Vibrio sp. T9 | reverse complement strand
TATAACGCCTTGCTAAGGTGTGAGTAACGCAATACAAAAGCTACCGCACAGCGCCTTAATCACATAAGCCACCGCAAAGTAAAAATGCCACGCGTTACGAATCACTCTTAAGCAATTTGTTAGTACATGCGCTACTTCTGTTTATGCGCTCCAAGATATTGAAAACCGGCATGATATGAAAGGCTTTGAACACTGAAGTGAGACGGGCGGCTACAAAACTTTACCTCGATTAAAAGACAAAAGTTGGCTAGAAGAAAAACGCACTGAACAGCCCTACTTTCACTTGCTTCAAATTAGAAAAGGATTCGATCCTCGGACTTCAACAGCCACACCAAAAGTAATCAAGGTTCTCTCCAAAGCCACCACGAAAATGAAAAAGAGCCAAAGGAATAGGCTAAGAGTTAGAAGCCGTAAACGGTGAAATCAAAGCGAACACTCCACATATAGTGCCACCGGAAAGAACGTGAAAGCCACTAACTGAAAGGTGTAAACAC
>NZ_NIGY01000054.1:0-497 GCF_003123985.1 Vibrio sp. T9 | reverse complement strand
AGTGAAATCCCGGATGGGTGCTTTGAGGTTTCGATGTTGCCATGTCGCTCTCCTTGCTGGCCGCCCTTCCCCGCCATCCAGGTGCGGCACGCTACGCACTGCGCAACGTGCCGCGGATCAAACGGATGCGCGGGTTCATCGGCTGCCCGTGTCCGGGCGCCGTGCGGCTTGATTGACGAAGTGGGTTGCGGCGTCAGTTCCCTTTTCTCAGGTCACACGGCAACGCGCCGTGTCGCTCGGCCGAGAAAAAACTCAGGAATAACGGCTGCCGCCGCGGTTCTTCAACCGTTTCTGCGAGGACCGCAGAGCGCCCGGAAACCGATGGGGATGTCGCCGGGGGGATTCGGCGGGCGAGCGACTACCGTATGATCTGGCATAGCCATATCAACTCTCCGTTAGTTGGTTTGGTTAGCAGTCCAGGGGTGCTAGTAACACCTCTGGGCTGCGCTTCTCACCGCTTAGAGCGATGGTTGTCTGCGCAGCATTCGAAGCGACGA
>NZ_NIGY01000053.1:0-503 GCF_003123985.1 Vibrio sp. T9 | reverse complement strand
ACGCCAGACGACGTCCGCGATCTGTGCGTGGCCATCGCCGGTGTTGCTCACGCGCAATACCGGGCCGTCGGGTGAGTTGTCCCACATTGCCTGCAGCGTGGCTCGCACGGGAGGGTCGCCCGCGGGAGCCAGGAAGACAGGTATCGAATAGCGGAGGACGAACTTCAGGCCGGGCTGGTCGCTTCCATCGATCGGCAGCTCGTCGACAATGACGCGGTATGACGCTTCCGTTCCCGAGGGCGCGGGCACCTGCCGGATGGCACGAACCATCTGCCGGTCGCCCGGGGCGATGGTGACCATGGGCGGGCTCACGACCAGGTCGCGCGAGGGTTCGAGTAGGTCCTTGCCGTTGGCTTGCGACCAGCGAAAAACGCGCACCTGGGCATGTACCGGCTCGGTGCCGGTGTTTGTCAGCCACAGCGCATCCGCCTGGGCGGTACTTGGAAGGCGCAGGCCGATGGGTGACACCTGCAGTCCGCTTGCGCAGGCCAGGGGCACGAGAA
>NZ_NIGY01000052.1:0-503 GCF_003123985.1 Vibrio sp. T9 | reverse complement strand
TGCCTTCGCGCGGATCGGACACGCGCCAGTAGGTCGAATACACCGTGGTCTCGGTCGGGCCGTAGCCGTTCCACACTTCGCCACAGCGATCGAGCAGGGCTTCGGCCAGATCGACCGGCAGCGGCTCGCCGCCGGAGACGGCGCGAAACGCCGGGCGCCCATTCCATCCCGCGTCGACCAGCAGGCGCCAACCGGCAGGCGTGGCCTGCATCATCGTGGCATCCACTTCTTCGATCAGGCGACGGAGCTGGCCGCCATCGCGTACGTCGTCACGGCCGGCAACGACGATCTCGGCACCGCTCGTCAGCGGGAGCATCAGCTCCATGAAAGCGATATCGAACGACAACGTGGTGACCGCGACCAGACGGTCGTCCGGTGCGATACCCGGCACGCGCTGCATGCTGGTCAGGAAATTGGACGCCGCGCGATGAGGCACGCGTACACCCTTGGGACGCCCCGTGGAGCCGGAGGTGAAGATGACATAGGCGACCGAGTCGGGCGTG
>NZ_NIGY01000051.1:0-506 GCF_003123985.1 Vibrio sp. T9 | reverse complement strand
TGGCTGCCGCATGGTATGCGCTGTTGCGTGCACTTGGTGCGGGAGGTGTGCCTGCTTCTGGCACGCTAACCATCTATTCCGTGTCGCAGTTCGGAAAATATCTACCTGGAAGCGTACTGCAGTATCTGGGCCGTCATGCCATGTTGCGAGCGCGTGGTGTGTCGCATCGCCTTTTGGTGCTATGCGCGTTGCTCGAGGCCGCGATGCTCGTGGGTGCCGCGCTGATTTGGGCTGCGCCGCTCGCCGTGCACTACGTTCCGATCGATGCACTCATGATGAGAGCCGTCGTCTTGTCCGGCCTGGTCGTCGCGGGCTGGCTCCTGCAGCGGCATGCCTCGGCGCTCGGCGGAGGCATTGCAGTCTCGCCGCGCTGGCTGCTCGCAGCATTCGTCCTGCACCTGGCTTTCTTCGGCGCCATGGGGCTGACGTTCGGGCTCGTCGCCGGTGACGACATCGTTCATGCGAGTGGATGGCCGACGTTGCTTGCAGGCGTAGCCGCGAGCTGG
>NZ_NIGY01000050.1:0-521 GCF_003123985.1 Vibrio sp. T9 | reverse complement strand
GGGGACGCTTACCACTTTGTGGTTCATGACTGGGGTGAAGTCGTAACAAGGTAGCGCTAGGGGAACCTGGCGCTGGATCACCTCCTTAAACGATGATTATTGCGATGAGTGTTCACACAGATTGATATGGTTTAGATTTCAGAGCAAAATTGGTTTTGCATAAAATGCTGAAGCAATTTATGTGGGGCTATAGCTCAGCTGGGAGAGCGCTTCGCTGGCAGCGAAGAGGTCATCGGTTCGATCCCGATTAGCTCCACCACATACTTCTGTGTCCCGTTCGTCTAGAGGCCTAGGACACCGCCCTTTCACGGCGGTAACAGGGGTTCGACTCCCCTACGGGATACCATCTTTAAACATTCTCTCTTGAGAGTTTTTAAAAATGGTTACTTCATTAGAAGTGATTAGCTCTTTAACAATTTGGAAAGCTGACAAAACAACAATTTATTGTTGTTTGTAAAGTTCTCAATGTTTATCGAAAGATAAACACCAAAAAACACATTCAAGTGTTCTTGGCTTTTTGT
>NZ_NIGY01000004.1:0-445229 GCF_003123985.1 Vibrio sp. T9 | reverse complement strand
TGCTGTTGCTGTTGCTGTTGCTGTTGCTGTTGCTGTTGCTGTTGCTGTTGCTGTTGCTGTTGCTGTTGCTGTTGCTGTTGCTGTTGCTGTTGCTGTTGCTGTTGCTGTTGCTGTTGCTGTTGCTGTTGCTGTTTCAGCTTTTGTTCCACAACCGACAAGTTTTTCTTTGCAGCTTCAAAGTTGGGCTTTTCTTCAAGCAGTTTTTTATAAAGCTCTGCTGCTTCTTCTAATTGACCATTTTGCGCCAGAGAGTTGGCAAGGTTATAGCGGCCGTTAGGAGAGGAGTCATGAGAAAATGCTTCAATAGCGGCTTCGTAGTCACCTTTTTGGTAACTGGCGGCTCCTTTCCAGCTTGGGTTTGTAAATAGGTTTTGCGCCTGTTCATACTCACCTTGCTTGTAGAGTTCCGCTCCTCGTTGGTCGGCATTTAAGAACGGATTTGCTTCGGCGTGTTGTGTCCAAGTCATCGGTATTATTGTTGCCACAAACATCCAAATCAGGCCGCGTCGGAACAGTAAAGCTGCAGGCAGAAGTAACAGCGGCAGCAACCAAAAGCCACCGTTTAAGCGAGAGTCAGTGCTCACTTCTTCACTCTTCTTGGCCGAAAGTTGACTGCCAACGTTGCTCGTAAAGGCCGAAATGTTCTCAACATCGCGATTGGTGTGCTGAATAGGAACAAAAATTCCATCTGTTTTCTTTGCTAGTATTTGTAAATTCTTCAGATTTGTTTTCGCTACGACAGTTGTGCCTTGTGCAGTCTTTAAAAGAGAACCATCGGGTAGGGCGATGGGAGCACCATTAGCGGTTCCTACTGCAAGAACAGAGATCCGAATGTTTTTACCTTCGACCAAATTCAACGCGCGAGACAGTTCTGACTCATCAAGGTCATCAGCTAACACGATGATGTCGCCTTGTTGCACACCTGCTTGAGAGAACTGGTTGAGCGCTAATTCAATTGCGGAAGGCAGGTTTGCCCCTTGAAAAGGCATTAGCTCTGGTGACAAATTCTCGATAATGCCGGCAAGCGTACTGGAATCAGTCGTCAGTGGACTTAAGTTATAGGCATCGCCAGCGTAAGCAATAAGACCCGTAGCCCCTTCTTTCCATTTAGGAAGTAAGTCCAGCGCCTTATAACGTGTTTGCGCGAGTCGATTAGGCTTGATGTCCGTAGCGAACATCGAGCGAGACATATCAAGCACTAAAATGCGGTTTTGGTTTAACTCAAAGCTTGGGCGAGCGTTGGATTGCCAGCTTGGTCCCGCTAGCGCAATACAGGCAATCGCCCAAGCTACGCCCCAGAGAATAAAATAGTGTTTGGACTGCGTGTTTTGTCCGAGCACTTTAGCTAGGTGAGGGGCAATCAGTGTCGATTTTTTTGCTCTAAATTTGTGATTGAGCAAGAGCGCAATAGGGATTGCGATAAGCCCCAAAAGCCAATAAGGGTTAAGGAAAATAAACTCAGCCATGTTTTCTCCTCAGTAGGAATAACAATACCGACAGTACGAATGCAGCGCTTAATGGGTATGGGAACCATTCTGACTGCGGACGCCAAGTTTGCGTGTCGCTTGACACGGGCTCGAGCTGGTTGATCGTGTCGTAGATCTTTTCGAGCTGTTCAGTATCTCGCGCCCGAAAATATTGTCCACCAGTCATCTCTGCCACTTTAGTTAGTGTTTGCTCATCCAAGTCGGCTGCGGTGTTAACCTTGCGAGTCATGAAAAACTCTTTCACCATCATTTCACCAGCACCTACGCCTACGGTGTAAATGGTCGCATTGTATTTTTTTGCGATTTCCGCTGCTTCGAGCGGTTCGAGCACACCGGCAGTATTGCTGCCGTCACTAAGCAAAATCATGACTCGTTGCGGAGCATCACTGTCTACAAAAGTTTTCGTGCCTAGACCAATGCCATCACCAATGGCGGTTCGTTGACCAACCAAGCCGATGACGGTTTGATTAATCTGCTGCATGACGGTTTTACGGTCTGCAGTGAGTGGCGTCTGCAAATACGCGTGATCGCCAAACAAAACAACCCCGAGACGGTCGCCTTTTCGCTTTGCCACGAAATCCGACAGAACTTTTTTGACAGCGGTGAGGCGGTCGATGTATTCGCCGTTGAGCTCCATGTCTTCTTGCTGCATCGAGCCAGATAGGTCGACGACTAACATCAAGTCCCGATATTTGGGTTGGAACTCAACTGGATCACCAAACCAAACTGGACGCGCGCAAGCAATGATAAGAAGAACCCAGATCGCCATTGATAGTGATTTTTGCAGGGCTTGCCTAGGCTTGCTGCCATTCTCATTAGTTGGTAAGTACGCCAATTTGATCTCGGCTTGTTGAGATTCTTGTGGCAGGAGCTTGTATACCAGCCAGGGGACAGGCAGCAAAAATAGTGCCCACCACCAGACAAATTCAATGTTTAGCCATTGGGCAAGATCGGTTATGAGTGTTTGCTCAGTCACGGTTATTTGCCTTTTTCTTTGGTGGCAAAGCGTGAGTTATCCAAAAGACACAATCATCGACCAAGCTTTGATGATTTTCTTGAGAGGATTTCTGATACAGCGCTTCTTGCCACTGATGTTGTTTGTCTACGAATCGAGTTTCTTTGGTATGGCTATCGAGAAATTCATACCAAGCGATTCCAGTTAATGGCGCGATTTCTTCACGCGGAAAGTAACTCAATGCCGCCTGACGCAATATTTCTAGAGCAGAGGAAGGGGTATGAGGTGTGACAGATTGAGTTAAAAGTTTTAAGGCTGCCTTTTGCGCGCGTAGGCGTTTTTTACGCCACTTCGTATAAAGATAAATGCTGAAAACGAAAAGTACGGTGGCCGCAAGCACTGCCCACCATCCCCAAGCGAGCGGAAACCAATCCGGAGCGTTTGGTAAAATCAGAGGTTCAAGGTCTAGGCTTTGGTTGTTTGTTGTCATTATTATTACTGCTTAATAAATGCTGCTTGTACAGTTTGTTAGCTTAATTGTGAAATCAAGGGCCAACCACTTGATAGCGTGTTAAATGGAATCGCCATCGAATGGCATTGCTGTTTAATGGTTTCTTGGTGTTGAGTAAAGTGTGTTTCGAGTTCCTTTCTTTGGCCCTTGGAGCCAAAGTTGAACCATTGACTACGTTGTCCATCCGAGGCTTTTACTTGACCTCTAAAGTTTGTTTCACCTCTTTCTAAAGGATCATAAAACTGAATAGCCCTCACACTGTTGTGCTGTTTTAGTCGACGTAACTGCGTCAACTCTGCTGCGCTTATGTGGGCAAAGTCGCTGAGCATAATCAGTTCGCTGCCCTTAGGTGTCAGTGTATGAAGTGTTTCTAACACCTGAGTATACTGCAGTGTACGAGCCTCGTTGTTGGCAGTACGAGCCACCTGCGCGTTATGTGTATCGACGATAGCATTAAGAATCCGCAGCCCCTGTTTTTGTAGAGAGGAAGGGCGAAACTCAAAACATTGATGTCCATCGTCAATCACCGCACCGATGCGATCCTTTTTAGCCAAAGTGAGCCAAATCAACACGCTGGCAAAGTGAGCCAATTGAACCGACTTAAGCATATACTTAGACCCAAAATGCAGGCTAGAACTCAGGTCAAGGTAAAGAATCACAGCTTGCTCTTTGTCTTCTGCAAATAACTTTGTGTGCGCTTTCCCTGTACGAGCAGTTACCCGCCAATCAATACTGCGGATATCATCGCCAGGTTGGTATTGGCGTACTTCCATAAAATCCATGCCTCGCCCTTTTTGGCGGCTGGTATGGTTACCGCTCATTTGCGACCAGATACTTTGTGCTGGTGGCAACCAACGTACAGATTGAGTGCGGTATTGCAGCAGCTCTTCAAGGGTTAATGTCACCCCATTCGCATGAGGTGGCAATGGATGCGTTGTGGACATATCACTCCCTCGTCTTATGCACTGCCAACGAGGTTTAGCAGCTTATCAATGACTTGGTTTGCCGTAATGCCTTCCGCTTGAGCGTGGTAACTCAGTAATAAACGGTGGCGCAAAACCGGATAAGCCATGGTTTGAACATCTTCTGGGGACACAAAATCACGACCTGCAAGCCAAGCGTGCGCACGGGCACAACGATCCAGAGCGATGGTGGCACGTGGACTAACGCCCATTGACAACCACTTATCCAGCTCAGTGTCATATTCGCTGGCTCGACGTGTTGCCATAACTAAACGGACGATGTACTGCTCTATCGTTTCGGCCATATGAATATCCAACACTTCTTTACGCGCAGTGAATATATCTTGTTGGCTTAACATTGGGCGCTCGACGGTAGTTTCGCCTTTTGCTTCACCGCGGTTAATACGCAAGATAGATAGCTCATGCTCCGCATCTGGGTATTCCACTTCTAAATGTAATAAAAAGCGATCTAGCTGTGCTTCAGGTAGTGGATAAGTCCCTTCTTGTTCAATCGGGTTTTGAGTCGCCATGACCAAAAACAACTCTGGCAACGGGTAAGTATGGCGACCTGCTGTGACTTGTTTCTCTGCCATTGCTTCAAGCATCGCCGCTTGTACTTTGGCCGGTGCACGGTTTATCTCATCCGCAAGGATAAGAGAATTGAAGATAGGACCAGATTGGAAAGTGAACTCTCCGGTTTCGGGGCGGAAGATATCGGTGCCGGTTAAATCGGCTGGCAGCAAGTCAGGGGTAAACTGAATTCGGTGGAAGTCGCCTTCAACACAATCTGAGAGTGATTTTACTGCACGGGTTTTTGCCAGCCCAGGAGGGCCCTCAACCAAAATATGTCCATCTGCCAAAAGGGCAACAAGCAGTTGTTTGACTAGATCTTGCTGACCAATGATCTGCGACTCTAGGTATTGCTGAAGAGTTTCGAAGTTAGATTTATGCATGCTTTGGACTCTCGATATCCATTTGATTTTTGTGTTGAGTATTGGTCATTTTCCAGATGGAAAAAGTTCCAATGCGCTTTCGCAATTTATCTTTTCAATATTGGGACGCTGCAGAGAATTGCAAGTACTTGCTATCACTGAAAGTTCTTATCTGACAGAGCGTTACATTTATTTTTCATAATATAGTGAGAAATGCCTCTAGTTTTGTATATGTGAGCCGATAAAGTTTCTGTGATGTGCGTGTCATGAGATATGCACCAGATTCCCCTTATGGGGCCAATAACAAGTGATTCTTTTAAAAGGTCCGAATATGTTGAAACTTCATTCCTTGAGCATCAAACAGAAGGTTGTACTTGGTATTACGTTTGCTGTTTTAGCATCAACAATTATCGTTGGTGTTATGGCTCAGCGTCATGCAAGAGATGTGTTGAGCCACCGTCTTATTAATATCGAACTACCTGCGATGCTGCAGCAAATCAATACAGAAATTGACCGCGAAGTTGTAGAGATGCAACAAGCCGCAAAACAGCTCGCAACAAACGAGTTTATTGTCGAAGCTCTATCTAATACAGACCGCGATCCGTCGGTAGAAGTTCAGTTAGTTCAGCAGCTCAATAACGTTAAATCCCAGTACGGACTTAATGATGCGTCGGTAGCCAATCGTCAAACGGCATATTACTGGAATCAAAACGGGTTCTTGCGTCAGCTTAATCGAACTCAAGATGCTTGGTTCTTTGGCTTTACGTCTTCTGGTCAAGAAACGTCAGTGAGCGTTTTCCAAGAGGCAAACGGCGAAGTAAAAATGTTTGCCAACTACCAAGACTTAAATGGTACATCAATGTCAGGTCTTTCAAAGTCGATGGACGACATGGTTGCGCTGCTCAATGGGTTTAAAATTGAAGATACGGGTTATGTGTTCCTCACTAACGAACAGGGTGAGATTCAAATACATCGTCAACAAGGTAAAAACCAAACTTCTATCACCAAGCTATTTGGTAGTGATGCGAGTGCACTGCTGAATAAAAACAGCTTCAATTTGATTAATGTGGACTTTGAAGGGCAGGACACGTTTGTTTCCAGTTTGTATGTTCCTTCAATGAACTGGTTTGTCATTGGTGTAGTTCCTGTCGATGAAGTCTTCGCGGACCTAAATGCTACTGCGCAAAAAATGCTGTTTACGACCATCATTGTCGCCGTTGTATTCATTCTGATGGGCGTATGGTTGGCAAATAGTATTACTAAACCAATTCGACTGATTGCCGATCGTTTTACCGACCTTGGGCAAGGTGAAGGCGACTTGGCGCAGCGCATTGAAATTCAGGGTAATGATGAAATTGCTCAGCTTTCAAAAGGCTTCAACGGATTTATTGAGAAGATCCACGCCACAATGAAAGAAGTTGCTTTAACCAGTGGCTCATTAAGTCAAGCCGCAGAAAGTGTTTCGACGAAAGCAACATCCACACATGACAACAGCCAAGAGCAGCGTGATCAAACCATTCAAGTTGTTGCGGCGATTAACCAGATGGGTGCGACCATCAGCGAAATTGCATCGAACGCGGCTACTGCTGCCGATACGGCAAATCAGGCTTCTGATAATACTCAAACGGGTCGTGAAGTGGTTATGAAAGCCAAAGAGGTGATTAGCCGCCTAGCTGATGACGTAGAAACGACCAATATTGTCGTCACGCAGCTGGCATCGACAACTAAAGATATTGGCTCGATTCTGGGCGTAATTCGTGACATATCAGAACAAACCAACTTGCTTGCGTTGAACGCCGCGATTGAGGCTGCACGTGCTGGAGAGCAAGGTCGTGGTTTTGCGGTGGTTGCTGACGAGGTAAGAAACCTAGCGTCACGCACGGCTGATTCAACAGAAGAGATCCAACGGATGATCAACCAACTTCAAAGTGACGCACAAGACGCAGTAAGTGCGATGGAAGCGGGTAAAGCGGTCACTATTGAAGGGGTCGCTTCAACCGATGAAGCAGTGGAAGTGTTAGTCAATATTTCTGAGCGAATTACAGACATCTCTGATCGTAATACGCAAGTTGCTACGGCGACGGAAGAGCAATCCACTGTGGTGCATACCATTAACCAAAACATTGAAGAAATCAACGCGATCAATGAAATGACAACGGCAACGGCAGAAGAGCTGGCGGATGCAAGTCGTGATCTTCAAGCGCTCTCTTCACGTCTGGACAAGATGGTTGGTAGCTTCAAGCTATAGAGTTGGATAGAATAGCCGAAGTTTAAAAGTTCACTAACTAAATTTAGGTAAGTACTATGAATGACTTCGAAAAAGAACTAGAGCAGATTTCTCAGGAAGCCGCTCAGGAGCCAGAAGTAAAACTGCCGTCGCTAGAAGAGCAAAAAGCGATCGTCGCTGAGCTAAAAAAGCTGGAAGCAGAAGGTAAGTTGACGCCAGAAGTGTTAGAGCAACACTTTGGTAAATTTAACCAGAAAAACTCTGTTCCAGTTCACTAAGCTAGGGTGAGGTTTCGGCTCTAACGGGCGCGACAAAATCACCAACTCAAATACAAAAAAGGGAGTGTATGCTCCCTTTTTTAATGCCTGAAAAATGCTAATACCTCTTACAGACTTGCCACTTAAAAATTATTGACACTTCAATGAGTTATTAATTAGTACTAGTTATTTTCATACTTGACAATACTACTGCTCTATCTAAATCTATTGCGTATTTCAATAAAAGCGACCAAGGGAATGCGATCAGGATGGAGCAACAAAAAACAAGAAATGTCATTTTAATCACGGAGGGCAGTCTGCAGTCATCTCTGCTGAAAGATGTATTGGAGACCAAACTCTGTATTAGTGTTGCTCTAATCACACCAGACTCTCTTATTCACGGAGCGTTAGATTCGCCTTTAGCGTCAGCCATTATTGTTGATTGCAGTGTGATCACTGATGAAATCTTTCGGCGTTATTCGGAATTTAAAGAGTCGCAACAGAAAGATACGCTCGAAATCTTAATTAATTGTGATCAATCCATTTCGACTGAAGATCTTTTTGCTTGGCGTACTCTAGCAGGTATTTTCTATACCTCTGATGATATAAAAACGCTGCAAGTTGGGATTGGTAAGGTACTTCAGGGGGATATGTGGTTCAGCCGTAAGTTTTCTCAGCAATATATTACTCACCTTCGTCGCCACTGCAAACCTATAAATAAGAATGTTCCCGCTATTTTGACCAAACGAGAGCAACAAATAATTACCTTTCTCTCTATGGGGGCTTCCAATCAACAAATTGCCGAACAACTATTTGTGAGCGAGAATACGGTAAAGACTCATTTACACAATATTTTCAAGAAGATTGAAGTAAAAAATAGAGTCCAAGCACTTATTTGGGCGAAAGAAAATATTTCGGATAACTCGTTAACAGTGTAATGTCCTTGAAATATTACGTTATTTAATTTAGTGAGTTCTTAATCATTGCTGTGACCTAAATGTGTTAAAAGTGTTTCTTTTATGAGAAACACTTTTTTTGATTCTCTTTTTAATAACTTTGGAATTTAAAAAAGTAGCAAATAACTTTACTCTGTGGACTAGCACTTACATATCACACTAAGTGCGGGCGATTAACGACGAATTTAAGAATGTTAAGTCACTGAAAGTATGAGAAACATTATGGAACAGTATATGGAAAAGCCTGAAGTCCTAATGCTCACTCAACAAAGTTTACAGAGTGAAAACTTTAAGGAAATGCTTTCTAAAAATATAGAAACTAAAATAACGATCATAGATACTAAAAACCCTAGTTATCACGAACTCATTCCGGAACGCTACTTTTTGCTTGTTGATTTTTCAGTTGAGATTCCATCCGAAACTTTAGTTTATTTAAAAGATAGTAATAAAGTGCTAGGAACCATAATGCTTAATTTAGGTTATGACTTAGACACAGAAGAACTCGCCTCATGGCCGAATGTAAAGGGTATATTCGGTCCGGGAGACTCTATGGACAAGGTGTGTCAGGGGTTAAAAGCAATAATAAAAGGAGATAATTGGCTGTCTCGAAGATTACTGGATCAGCTGGTTAATTATTATCGAGGAAAAGAAGCGAATAGCATTATTGAGCCTGCTATCGAGGTAGAGCTTACTCGGCGTGAAATTCAAGTTTTAAAAATGTTGAAAGAAGGAGGCTCAAATATGGAAATTGCTGATTCTTTATTTATCAGTGAGCATACTATTAAATCACATCTATACAATATTTTTAGAAAGTTAGAAGTAAAGAACCGTACGCAAGCAACAAGTTGGGCTAGGCGAAATCTGTAGTACTAGTATTAACTTACTGTAATAAAAAGAAAATACTCTATAAAGTACTAAGTTTTATATTTATTATTAAAATGTCAGTCTGAAATATCATCCCATATTCAAACTTATTCCTATTAGGTTGACTATTAGACTTCTCATGTCTGTTACAAATCTACTCAGACATAGAATAAAAGGTCTATTCAATTATTAAGACAAGAGGGAATAAAAATGAGCACAAGTGACAATGACACGTATCTAGGCGATGCAGGTGTAAATAACCAATTTGCTGATTTCGATGGCGGCGATGACTTGTTTATTGGTTTTGGTGGTAATGATTCGTTTGTTGGCGGTGGCGGTAACGATTATGTGATCGGCGGCGACGGTGATGATCGCCTAACTGGTGGTGCTGGTGATGACATCTTAAGGGCTGGTACAGGAAACGATTACCTCGGCGGTGGTACAGGTAATGATTTGCTTTTGGGTTTGTTGGGTGACAACAAACTAAATGGCGGCGTCGGTGAAGATATTCTTGTAGCTGGTTCTGGTGATAATGTTCTAGTTGGCGGCAGCAATGGCGATAAGTTTGTGTTCACGGATAAGTTTGGTGGCCATGGCGAAGCAAAAGTTGTGGATTTCACCATTGGTGAAGATTCTTTGCACATTATTAGCGACTCGGTCACAGACTTCGGTGATTTAAGCTTTAGCTATGATGCTGTAGGTAATGCCGTGTTTACCGATGGTGCTGATCTAACCGTGAAACTCATTGGCGTTACCGAAACTGACATCAATACTTACGGTGCGGATTTATTTGCAATCTAAATGACTTAAATCACTCAGAATGGGATTTAGTTTGTGTGGCTCTGTCACGCTGAGGTGAACTAACTCGGTCATTCTAGAGTGTATTTGAGGCTGTCTTAAGTTAGGTGCTAGCTTTTGCTGGCGCCTAAATTTTCAATTTAAACGGAAATAGTCGTGCAAAAAACGGTTTTCAAAGAAGTGAGACAAAAACTATGCACGCTTGCGGGCTTGCTAATCGCTTTTAGCCTTTTTATCAACATACTAGTCCTCTCGATTCCCTTGTACATGCTTCAAGTGTACAACCGAGTGATATCCTCCTATTCAACCGATACTCTACTTTTGCTCACTATTATCGTGATTGTCGCGTTACTAACCATGTCGATTATTGATATCGCTCGCGCGCAAATGAGTAAATCATTTGGTTATTGGATGGACACCAAACTGTCCACTTTTATGCTTAAGCGCAGCATTCAATACCAATCGCACACAGGGAAGAGTTACACCTCGCAAACGCTGCGAGACATTCAGAACATCAAAAGCTTTTTGAGCAGCCAAGCACCCTATCCACTATTGGATGCGCCTTGGACACCGCTGTTTATTTTGTTCGTATATTTATTGCACCCAGTATTGGGTCACATCGCGTTACTCGGGTCTATCGTATTGTTTAGCCTCGGGCTACTCAATGAGCTAATGACGCGTAAAACCATGCAAGAGAGTGAAGTCAGGGCGATCTCTCATATCAACAACGCCGAGTTAGCCACGCAAAATGCCAATTCAATTCTTGCGATGGGGATGATGAACGCGTTCTTAGAGAAATGGCAGTCGCGCGTGAATGAAGTCAATATGCTCGAAGAGCGAGTGGCAGGTAAGTCCATTTACATGGCTAACTTTTCTAAGTTTGTACGTGGTTCACTACAGATCTTTTTGCTGGGAGGCGGAGCATGGTTAGTGATCCAACATGAGATTACTGCGGGAGCGATGATCGCGAGTTCCATTTTAATGAGTCGGGCACTCTCGCCGATGGAGCAGGCGATTGGAACATGGCGAAGTGCTATGTCTGCTAAAGGCGCGTATAAACGACTAAAAGAAATCGACGCAATCGTACGCCAAGATGAATCGAATATGCCACTGCCAAAGCCAAAAGGACACTATGAACTTACTGGACTTGCTTATCGCCATCCTGGCACAACAGAGCCTGTACTCTCATCGATCAACTTATCTATTCCTCCCGGAGTCGCTGTCGGAGTTATTGGCCCTTCTGGTACTGGTAAATCGACGTTTGCTCGGTTGTTATTAGGTACGATCAAGCCACTAGCGGGTAAGGTTACGCTTGATGGTATGGAAGTGTCTACTTGGGCATCGGAAGACCGCGGCGCCCATTTTGGTTATCTCGCTCAAGAAGTAGAGTTGTTTCCTGGCACAATTCGGGAGAACATCGCGCGCTTCAAAGAGGAAGACCCCGCTAAAGTCATCAAGGCGGCGCAACTAGCAGGATGTCATGAATTAATACTCAAGAAAAACAAAGGCTATGATTTCGTTATTGGCGAAAATGGCCGTGGTTTATCTGGAGGAGAAAGGCAGAGAATCGCACTTGCAAGAGCCGTTTATGGCGATCCATCTATTGTGATTTTCGATGAAGCTAATGCCAACCTTGATGGTGAAGGAGAGGCTGCATATCAACGTTTGATTGCCCATTTAAAGGCGCAAGGATCAACGATTATCGTCATTGCCCATAATCCGAGTACATTACGACAAATGGATAGATTGCTGTATTTAGCTGAAGGTCGAGTCAAATTATACGGTGATAAAGATGAAGTATTAAAACGCTTGATGGGCGAAGAAAGAACAGATATTCCAAGGGTAAGAAATGAGCAATCAACTGCCAGCCGTTAATCAGCATCCGTCTGAAACCGTTTATCGTTTTAGTCCGCAAGCGAAACTAAGCTTTCGAAAGCCAATTTTACTTGGTGTGGTGACGCTAAGTGTTTTTCTTGGCGGTCTAGGCTACTGGGCTGCGACAGCGAAATTAGAGAGTGCTGCGATTGCTTATGGCGATTTGTCTGTTCTCACTAAGCGACAAGAAATTCAACATCTAGAAGGCGGCATTATTGAAAAGCTGTACGTGCAGGAGGGGGACTTAGTTGAAAAAGGTCAATTATTAATTCAACTCTCTAAGCGACAAGCTATGGCGAAGTTGGATTCATTAAGTGGTCAGTTTATTCATACTCTAGCGAAGGAAAACCGTCTAAGTGCTGAGCTAGATGAATTGCCAACGATCGTATGGTCTGATGATCTTGAAAGTATTCCTCGCGTCGATATCGTCCAAGAAGCTCAACTGGTTCAAAACAAGATCTTTGAAGCGAGAAAGCGATTCTTTGATAGTAAGCTGAGCATCATTGAGCAGAGTATTTCTGGGGCAAATTTGGAGCTGGAAAACCTCCAGCAAACCAAAGTAATTGAGAGAGAAAGACTCAATTTTATCGCCGAAGAAATAGACAGTAACCAAGCTCTAGTTCAAAAAGGCTTTTCGGGTAAATCCACCTTACTTCAACTCAAACGTCTTGCGGCGGAAGTGCGGAGTACCTTAAGTCAGTTAGACAGACAATCACTCACAGTAAGCAAAAGGTTGGATGAAAACCAAGCGCAAATTGAAGAGTTGAAGCTTGAAAGACTAAATGAGATTGTCGAGGAGCTACGAAACACCAAAAAGGAAATCGTCGCCATTCGTGAAGAGTATCGCTCAGCACAAGATATTGTAGCGAGAACAACCATCAATGCACCTATTGCAGGCCGTGTGGTCAACATGCAGGTGTTTACTGAAAAAGGTGTGATTGGTTCGGGTGAAACGCTATTGGAGTTGGTTCCTCAAGACGATAAGTTGTTAGTCGAGGCTCGCGTGAATCCCCAGGATATCGATTTAGTTAACCCAGGTCAGCAGGCGCATGTTCGTCTGACCGCTCTGAATGCTAGAACGTTGGCACCATTAGACGGCACGGTGTTAACGATTTCTGCGGATAAGCTTTCACAAGAAAACCAAGAGGATTTTTACCTCGCTAGAATTGCAATTTCGCAAGAAGATGTAGCCAAACACCGCTTAACTTCAGGAATGAACGCGGAAGTGCTTATTTTATCTGAACCGCGAACGCCTTTAAGTTATTTAATAAAGCCAATCACTGAAAGCATGAATCGCGCTTTTAGAGAGGAGTAATCTCAAAAGTACTTGAGTGAACACGGACAACTGACAAAATAATTTGTTATGGTTACCCGTTACTAGGCCGTATTTTAATTCTAAGGGAGCCGTGGAATGGAGAAAGTGCAGTTAGTCGTCGATTTTCTTCTCACTCATAAACTGATTTTTACCGCACTGATCTTTGTGATTATGTGGTTAATTCGTCGTACCATTTTATCGATGATTCGTGGTGACCATGCCTTTCTTTCTGAAGATCAGCGCAGCTGGATGTCCAGAACTAAGAACGGCACCTTTGCCGTTACATTACTGATTTTATTTATTTTATGGCAATCAGAAATAAACGAGTTTGCTCTAAGTGTCACGGCGATAGCGGTTGCCATTGTTGTGGCATCCAAAGAGATAATTTTGTGTTTTACAGGCTCGATTCAAAGAGCAAGCTCACGTTCTTTTCGTGTCGGTGACTGGATTGAGGTCGGTAAACTGTGCGGCGAAGTGATCGAGCACAATATGATGGCGACGGTGATTCAAGAGATCGACCTGCACCATGGGCAATATCACTACACCGGAAAAACCGCGACCTTACCCAATAGTATGTTTTTTACTTACCCAGTAAAGAACCTCAATTTTATGAAGCGCTACGTCTACCACAATTTCTCTATCGTGGTGAAAGACTTCGTTAATTTGTATCCTCTGTTACCAATCTTGACCGACAAGATTGAAGAGCATTGTAGCTACTTCAGTGATGTTGCACATCGCTACAATGCGATGATTGAAAAACACGCTGGGGTCGATCTTCCCGGTGCAGAGCCACATATGCATATTTCTAGCAATATCAATGGTGAGCAGATTTTGCATGTTATGATTTTCTGCCCGACCGATAAAGCTAACCACTTGGAGCATTTGATTCGTAAAGACTTTATGGAACTTTATGAGCAGCGCTTTCCTGTGGTGAGTGAAAAATAGAGAAGTGTCGTACGCCAGTTAAAACAAACCCCGCTATCAAACATAGCGGGGTTTGTTTTTCTAACGTTATTTCCAGCTCTAACTATATTCCCTGAATACTTAGCTGAATTTACTTTTCAGCATTAAAAACAGAAAGTAAGTACTGCCTAAAATAGAGACCAATGTGCCAGCTGCGACCTGACTTGGATAAATAGCGATTTGTCCCAGCCAATCTGCCCACAACATTAGGGTTGCACCAATTAAGGCTCCGACACTTAGTTGCTCTTTCACTTTTCTTGCTCCTAACATCATCGCCATATGGGGAGCGACCAAGCCAACAAAAGATATCGGACCAACTGTAGCGGTAGAAAAGGCGCATAATAAAGCAACGATGGTGAGCATTAGCGTATTGGCTACGGTGGGGTTAAGTCCTCGTGCATTTGAGAATTGTCGTCCGATGGAAATTAATGTTAGCCAGCGAGAAATCGCGAATACAGCGGTAAGCAGAACCATTATTGCCAAACATAGCATCAGTGCGGTGTCGGCTGTGACTCGATAAATTGAACCAGTTAGCCACAATAAAATTTTGTAACTGTCACCAGAACCTTGAGCTAGCGAAAATTGAACAAGGGCTTCTAATAGTGCCGTTAGTGCGATGCCGGACAACACGAAGTTAGATGGATTAAAATGGCTTCGTTTACCGATAATCAGCAATAACATCAATACGGACATACTTCCGAAAAAAGCGATCCCCCAGTTAAATGCGGAGAGAAGTGACCCAGCGATGACTCCTGTCGTAATAATGGCAAACGTGGCTCCGGAAGACACACCGAGAATATCGGGACTTGCCAGAGGGTTGTAAACAATGCGTTGCAAAATGATTCCTGCAACGGATAGCGCAATACCGACAGAAAGTGCGGTTAGCATTCGCGGCCAGCGTAATTGCCATTGGAACTCCCCTGGCACGGACCATTGGATCCCGTTTATACCATGGGTAACGAATGAGTAAACCAGAACCCCGACGATGCTCATTATCACTATGCTACAAACTGCGCGCTTAGAAAGCGCCGTTTTTCCTTGGCTCATTGAAAGGTTAAGTTGATCGGTTGCCGTCAGCTTTTTACGAGTAAACCAAATTAAAGCGGGAGTGCCAATAGCTGCAGCCGCTACGCCGCTAGGAATGGTTTCCTCTAACCATAAGCTTAGCGAGATGGCGGCAGAGTCGGTGATGATTAATAGCATTGCGCCCATTAGCATGCTGCTGATCAATTCGTCACGTGGCGTTCTCGCTCCCATTGCACGGGCGATGTTTGGTGTTAACAAGCCGATAAAACTGATGATACCAACCGCAGTGATTGAGGCTGATACCAGCCAAATACCCATCACCATTAACGTGCTAAAAGCAGGTACTACCGATAAGCCTCGGGCTGCTGCGCCTTCTTGTCCTAGTTTCATTAAGGTCAGAATACGTGGTGCGACGATCAAAATTACGATAGCGATAGCGCAGCGAGGCAATAACCACTCAAACCAATCCCAGCTGTATTGAGAAAGGTCTCCTGCTCCCCACATAAAGATATTCTGTGCAAACTGGGCGTTTAAAATAATAATGGCTGTGGCGATAGAACCGAGCAAGATATTGATCACCATCCCCGAAACGACCAACGGCAAACCTGTCATATTACGCACACCGGCAATAGATACGATCAGGCCAAACGCCACTAAGGCGCCTACCATTGCGGCTAATGCAGAGTAGTCGGCTACCCAATCAACAAACCAAATGTTTACCACGACTAATGCAAGCCAAGCCCCAGAAGAGGTGCCAAGAGTCAAAGGAGAGGTGAGGTTATTCTGCGTTAATTGCTGCATTAAGCTGCCAGTGAGACCAAGCATGGCACCAACAAGCAGAGTAATACTTAACCTAGGAAGCTGAGCTTGCGTAAAAAATACGTCACGAAATTCGCTCGCTACCTCTGGTTTTGTTAATAATTGCCATTGTTCGAAGAGTGATAAATTAGTGTCAATTTGTAGACTAAAGACGCTAAGTAACGTAATCAGCGCCAGATAACCAATATAATGTTTCGTTCTCATTGCTTTGGTGCCAGCTCTATTAGACTGTCGGTAATCGCTTCAGCGGTGTATTGCAAAGACATAGCACCGCCATACGCCCACACTGCTCTGACTGAATTTACCCGCTGCTTCTTTACAAACGGCATCGCTTGCCAAAGTGGCGAATCTTTCAGTTTGCGTTCTTCTGGGAAAGGTTGTACGTAGAGAACGTAGCTGTTGTGAAGGTTTTGAAGTCGATTAATCCGATCTTGCTTTACCCCCCACGCACGTGGGTCCTCTTTAATTGGAGTCTGTAATCCCAGCTTTCTGACCACGTAGTCTGTGGTGGAATTTTCGGTTGCAAGAAACACTGTATTCGGCGTTGAAAAACGCATCACCAAAACACTGAGTGGCTCAGAGTAATAGTGGCGAATTCGCTGGCGCATTTGCTCAAATGATGTGTCTAATTGTGTCAGTTTCTGTTCAGCAAGTGCCTCTTTATTGAATAGCTTGCCGAGCGTACGAAAATGACGAATGGCCGTTTCAGCTGCGGCCTCACTTTCAGAAAAATTAGGTAAATAGATTACCGGAGCAATTTGTTTGAGTAACGGAATCAAGTCTTGCTGTGGAGACGCAGTAAGGATGACATCTGGCTTCAAGCTGGCGATTTTTTCTAAGTTGGGCTCTGCTCGGGTTCCAATATCTTCAATTGACTCTGGTGCAGTTGGATTGACGACCCATTGGCGGTAGCCTGGTAAATTTGGGGCTGCGATTGGTTCTACGTTTAGCGCCAAAACTTGTTCTAAGATGTCCCAGTTTAAGGCAACAACGCGTTGTGGCGCTTGCTCAAAACTATGCTCACCATATTCATCGGTAACGGTGATGACTGCATTTGCATTAGTCATAAAAAATGCCAACAGAAAAGCAGATTGTGTAACCACAGTAAGTAAACGAGCTATTATGCGCATACAACAGCCACCTTTTGGCTCGCCAATGTGTTGGCTGGAGTTGGATGATCAATGAGCTTAATTGGTGACTCATACAACTCAGAAAGGCGCTCCTCATCTAGCAACATGCCGGCGTTGCCTTCGAACGCAATTTGACCTTTCTTGAGCGCAACAATGTGGGTTGCATAGCGCAGTGCTAAGTTCAAATCGTGCAGGATCACGATAATGCCTACGTTCTCGGTTCTATTTAGCTCTGCCAGTAACGCCATCAGTTGAAACTGATGGTGAACATCGAGCGCCGAGGTTGGTTCATCGAGAATCAAAATTGGCGATTGTTGAGCCAACAGCATAGACACCCAAGCGCGTTGGCGCTCACCGCCCGATAAATCGTCCGCTAATGCTTGAGCAAACGGAGCTACGCCAGTGAGAGCCATGGCTTCTGCGATGATCTGTTTGTCTTCAGGTTTCCAGCGACCAAGTGCGCCACGCCACGGAAAGCGACCTAAGCGCACTAGCTCTTCTACTGTTAAACCAGCCGAGGAGGGCAGCTTTTGTGGCAAATAGGCGATCTGCTTTGCCAGCTCTTTGGTTTTGAGTGATGAAAGGGAAGTGTCGTTTAGTGTTACCGTGCCTTTATCTGGAGACATTTGACCAGAAAGCAGGTTCACCAGTGTCGATTTGCCTGAACCGTTATGGCCCAAAACGACAGTTAGTTCATTCGTTGGGATGTTAAGTTGGTCGATGACGAGGATCTGACGTCCACCTCGAACGATCTCAATATTAGACAGTTGAAACATGGATGACTCTTAGGAGAAAACTCCCCTCAAGAGAGGGGAGTAGAAAGTTCAATTACCAGCGGTAGTTTGCGTTTAGCATAACAGAGCGAGACTGGCCGTAGTAACACCAGTAATCGCAACCTGAAACAAACTCTTTATCCAGAATGTTGTTAACGTTTAGCTGTGCTTGCCACTGTGAAGTGATGTCGTAAGTGACTGACGCATCCCAAAGAGTGACTGAAGGAACAGTTAGGTTCGAGCTCTTAGGGTTATCTTTTGACTCACCTACGTAGCGCACACCAGTACCGATATTGAGGCCTGGAATCAGGCTGTAGGCGCTGTAGTCTACCCATGCTGAAGCTTGGTGTTCAGGAATAAGTGCGGCTTGTTTTTTACCTTGGCCAAAACTCTCATCTGTTTTCGCTTTAGTGTAGGTGTAGCTTGCCATCAGTTTTAGATCGTCGGTTAGCTGCGCCGTGCTTTCAAGCTCAATACCTTGAGAAGTCACTTCCCCCGTTTGTGTCGCGATCCATGTTGAAGGGTTAGTCACCAACGCGTTCTTTTGCGTAATGTCGAACCATGCAAGGTTGATAAAGCCATCCATAAAGCCTGGCTCATACTTCACACCTACTTCTACTTGTTCACCTTCTAGCGGTTTGTATAGTTCATTGGTTGCTGTATCAATTGTACTGATCACTTCAAACGACTGAGAGTAGTTTGCGTAAGGTGACAGACCATTGTTTGCAAGGAACATAACACCCGCGCTGAGAGACAACTGACCATCATCACGAGATTCGTTTTGATCAACGCCTGCGCCTTTGCCAGAGTTTTCTGTTTTCACCCAGTCGTAACGAGCACCGATGTTACCAATCCACTGTTCATGCAGTTTCAATTGGTATTGTGAGTAGACACTTGCTTGAGATTTCTCAATCTCACGTTTCACGTTGTTGGCAGGATCAAGAGGGGTGAAGTTGCCGTAAACTGGGTTCCACGGGTTGATGGTGCCAAACGCGTAGTTGTCCTGCTCGTCGCCATCGGTTTTGTGGAATTGCAGATCCATACCGACAAGCACCGTGTGCTCTGCGTTGTCTGTCATCCAGTTGCCGACAGCATTGTTATCGAACGTGATGCTCTGGTTTTTTCCGTCACGGAATACGATGCCTTGCGTTAACTCTTCTTTCGCTGGATCGTTGTTTGAGAATGCGTAAGAGCTGCGCAAGTACAACTCATTGGAGCCGTAGTTGAGGTTTTGCGAGAATGACCACGTGTCATTGATGTCGTGCTCTAGTAAGTAACCTAGAGAAAACTGCGTGCGTTCGTATTTATCGTAGTTTGGCTGACCAAGGTTAGTCGAAGGATCGATTTTGCCAAAGTTAGAACCAATCAGAGTACCTGCTGCCGGGAAGAATGGGTTAGTTGGTACACCGTCATCATGAAGGTAAGTAGCCAAAACGGTCAGCATTGTACGGTCAGAAATGTCGAACTCGACACTTGGCGCTAGGTAGAAACGCTCGTTATTTGTGCCGTCCAGTTCACCGTCTTGGCTTGTCATCAAACCAACCAAACGATAGCGCACGGTGCCTGCGTCGTTTGCTTCGTCAGCAATGTCAAAACCTACGGATTGGTGTTGGTTGTTGCCAACTTCGACTTTTACTTCGCCTTGAGGCGTAAACGTTGGTTTTTTCTGCACCGCATTCACGATACCGCCTGGTGCCGATTCACCAAACAGAATAGCTGATGGGCCTTTAACGATTTCTACACTTTCTAGGCCGTAAGGTTCGACTAACCATGTGTAGTAACCATCGCGGAATAGGCGGTTGCCGTTTAGGTAAGTCGCTGCATCAAATCCACGAACTTTGAACCAATCAGTGTCGTTGTCTGCGCCATAAGGTTGAGCGGTTACACCAGACGTGTAGCGTAATGCTTCGTCCAATTTTTGCGGTGCACGAACACGAAGTTCATCTTCAGAAATGATAGATACGCTGCGCGGCGTTTCTGCCGCAGGGGTTTCTACTTTAAGTGCTTGTGCGGTGACCGTAATGGTCTCCATTGCAATAATGTCATCTTGTACAACGTCTTCTTGAGCTTGTGCTGTGAATGCAACCACTGCTGCTGTTGGTGCCAAAGCACAGACCAATGCGTTACGGATCGCGATGGTCAGTAAGTTATTCTTTGTCATAAATATATTCCCGACAATTATGATTAACGCTAAGCTTAATTGTAATTATTATCATTTGAACTTTTGTTTCGGTATTTTACTGACTTTTGTATCAAAAGATAGTAAAACGTTCGCAAATTCATTCGCGGTACTTAAAGTCGTTGTTATGTTCAATTGGTTTGAAAAACTGACCCAACCCTTTCCCCAGATGGAAACCGAAAAGCCACCGAAGACACTTTTTGGCTTCTGTCGCTTTTACACTCGTGGCTTTGAAGCCCCTTTACTTGTCATGGCTGTGTTCAGTGCGCTTATTGCCATTACTGAGGTGACGCTGTTGCGTTATATGGGTGAGCTCGTCGATATTCTCTCTAATCAAGATCGCGCAACATTCTGGCAAGATCAGGGTGATCGCATGCTAATGATGCTGTTCTTAGTGGCGGTTGTGATGCCAGCTCTGGGTTTTGTCCACTCAATGGTGATGCACCAAACGTTATTGGGTAACTACCCGATGTCTATCCGTTGGTTGATTCACCGTTACTTGCTAAAACAAGCGGTTGGATTTTTCCAACGTGACTTTGCAGGCCGAGTTGCGACCAAAGTGATGCAAAGTGCGTTAGCGGTACGAGAAACGGTCATGAAGCTGGTGGATGTACTGGTTTATATCAGCGTTTATTTTCTTTCGATGCTCTGGATGATGGGCGAGGCCGATGGTTTGCTGATGTTGCCTATTGTGATTTGGATAGGAATGTACGCGGTTATCCAGTTCTACTTTATCCCTAAAATGAAACAAGTAGCGACAGAGCAAGCGGATGCTCGCTCTGTAATGACTGGGCGCATTGTCGATTCTTACACCAACATTTCTACCGTAAAACTATTCGCTCATTCACAGCGAGAGTTGGAATACGCAGAAAGCAGCATGAAGCAGTTTTTGGTGACGGTTTACCGCCAAATGCGCATGGTGACTTGTTTGCTGTTTAGTGTCGATGCCATCAACTATTTACTGCTGATGTCTATCAGTGCCATTTCGGTTTATCTATGGCTAGATCACGCTGTAACAATTGGTGCTATTGCGATTGCCATTAGTATTGCGTTGCGCGTACAAGGAATGTCGAAGTGGATCATGTGGGAAGTTAGCGCACTGTTTGAAAACATCGGTACAGTAGTAGACGGTATTAATACGATTTCAAACGACGTTGAAGTGAAAGACATACCAAATGCCAAGCCTCTGCAAATCTCTCAAGGTGAGATCTGCTTTGATCACGTAGGTTTTAACTACAGTGATGAAAAGGCGGTATTTGAGAACTTGAACCTGACCATCAAACCGGGCGAAAAAGTCGGTATTGTCGGTCGTTCAGGGGCAGGCAAATCCACGTTGGTTAACCTGTTGCTGCGTTTTTACGACGTAAATACGGGGAAAATTTGTATTGATGAACAGGATATTTCTCAAGTCGAACAAGAGTCGCTGCGCCAACACATTGGTATGATCACGCAAGACACCTCTTTGCTACATCGCTCAATTAAGGAAAACATTCTTTACGGTGATCCAGATGCTTCAATGGATGCCGTTATCGCAGCTGCTGAAAAAGCACACGCTCATGATTTCATTCAATCTCTAAGAGACGAGCAAGGTAACGTTGGCTATGACGTTGAAGTGGGTGAACGCGGCGTGAAGTTGTCTGGCGGTCAGCGTCAACGTGTGGCGATTGCTCGCGTGCTGCTGAAAAACGCACCAATTTTGATCATGGACGAAGCAACGTCTGCACTTGATTCAGAAGTGGAGTCGGCAATTCAAGAAAACCTTGAAGTTCTGATGGAAGGAAAAACAGTGATTGCAATTGCTCACCGTTTATCAACGATTGCCGCGATGGATCGTTTGATTGTGATGGATGACGGCAAAATCATTGAGCAAGGCTCACACCACGAGCTGCTGCAATTGGGCGGCGTTTACGCTCAGTTGTGGAAGCATCAAACCGGCGGCTTTTTGTCTGAGCAAGGTGATGCTCAACTGCAAGTCATCTAATATGACGCTACACGAAAGAGGAGCAAATGCTCCTCTTTTTTGTGTCTGCCGTTTATACCGAGTGAGTAGGCGTCAATGGGTGACGTTTACTTGTGATTATTCATTAAGTTAGGCCAACTTAATGATGGTTATGTCTATAACTCACTGTCGTTCTTGCATTTTTTACGCTTTTTTTACGCGAACTCCGAATGGGCTTTTGCTAAAGTTTCTGCATCGAATTTTGGTTGATGTACTTTATGTTTGCTCATTGGCAAGATAACACATTTCTCTTTTCTGCCATCGTGATTGTTGGCGCGGTTGTGGCCTCATGGCTGTTGGACCAATTGTTTGGCTCTACGGCTGCCGTCCTGCTGATTTTGCAGTTAGCAGTCGTAGTGGTGGCGTTTCAATGCAACTCGCGATTCGCTTATGCGGCGGCGGTGATCGAAGCGTTGAGCTTCAACTTCTTTTTCACGACGCCTCGTTACTCTTTGCAAATGTTTCGTCCGGAAGACATTTTTAATCTAGTCGTGTTTATGGTGGTGGCATTTATCACCAGCACTTTTGCAGATCTTTATCGTCGCCAGCAGGGCGAGTTAAAACAAACCAAGCTGCAAAATAGCATCCTGTTATCGGTGTCCCATGACCTACGCACGCCGCTAGCAACCATTATTGGAACACTGACCACACTCAACGAGTACATGCCCAAGCTCAAAGACTTAGAGCGCAAAGAATTGCTCGACAGTGCGACTTCAGAAAGCCACCGCTTGCATCAATATATCGAGAACCTCTTACAGGCGACTAAGCTCCAGCATGGCACATTAAAAATTACTAAAAAAGATGAGCTGATTGCGGATATTGTGCGGGATGCGGTTTCTCGTTTGCCGAATTACACCGAGAAAGTATCCATGAATATGGATGATTCCGTTGGTTATTTATCAGTAAGTCGTTCGCTTATCGAACAAGCGATCTTCAATGTGTTGGATAATGCCATGCGATTTTCGCCAGAGAATGAATCTGTTGAGGTTTCTCTTTCTAAGCAGGGTTCGTCGTGCGTGATTGATGTTCGGGACATGGGGATTGGCATCAAAGCTGAAGATGCGGAAAAAATATTCAATCTTTTCTATTCTGGTGTGAACAACAAATCGGCCGATTCAGGCACCGGAATGGGACTCGCGGTTGCCAAAGGCATCATCACCGCACACCAAGGAGAGATTCAATCTATGCCAGTATCAGAAGGGACGCTGATCCGCATTCGACTTCCACTCAATCAAGGAGCAGAGCAGGCGTGAGTTACAAAGTTTTAGTCGTGGACGATGAGCCTCGCATTCATACCTTTATTCGAATTTCGCTGTCTGCTGAAGGGTTTGATTACATTGGCGCGAGTACCATTGCAGAAGCCAAAGCGTGTTTCGAAGCGTATTCGCCGCACGTAATTCTGCTAGATTTAGGCTTGCCCGACGGCGATGGGGCGGAGTTTCTCACTACGCTTCGTCAGACGTATAAAACGCCAGTGCTAGTGCTGACAGCTCGCGATCAAGAAGAGGAAAAAATCCGCCTTTTAGAAGCGGGCGCGAATGATTACTTGAGCAAGCCTTTTGGCGTAAAAGAGCTCATCGCGCGCATCAAAGTGCTGGTTCGAGATTTGGTGGATGAGCAAACGGTCGCTGATGAGCTGGTGGCTGGCCGAGTCAAAATCATCAAAAGTACTCACCAATTTTGGTTGGATCAGAGGGAAATTCCACTCACCAAGAAAGAGTTTTCCTTCATTGAACAGTTGATTCTCAAGCCGGGAAAACTCATTGAGCAAACTCATTTGCTATCGGTAATTTGGGGAAAAAGTCATGTCGAAGATACTCACTACTTACGCGTGTTAGTGAGTCAACTACGCAAAAAACTGAACGATAGTGCTGACGAACAGCGGCTATTAAAAACTGAGCCGGGGCTGGGCTATCGTTTAGTGCTTGAGGCGTCCAAGCACCACTAAATTCCAAATTTAATCAACGTTAATGCCAAGGTTTAGTGCTGGTTATCGGCACTCGAACAGGATTCGTGTTGCCTATTTTTCGTGATGGAAAATCAGTCTAGCCCTTAACGCATTAGCATTTTCTATACATAAAACACAGTTAGGGATTGATATGGCTCACTTTACAGTAATTGGTTTAGGGCGATTTGGCGTTGCCGCCAGCTTAGAACTTATTCATCTTGGACACACCGTAACGGGGGTGGATAGCGACCCGAAAATCGTCGAAAAATACGTCGAAGAGTTAACGCAAGCGGTCATATGTGACGCGACAGACGAAGGTGCATTCAGAGAATTAGCGCTAGCGAACAGTGATGTGGTGTTGGTGGCGATTGGTGAAGACATGCAAGCCAGTTTGTTGTGTACGCTGGCGCTGAAAAATCTGGGTGTGAAATCCATTTGGGTCAAAGCGAGCACCAAAGCGCACCATACCATCGTGTCTAAGCTTGGTGTACAACGTATTATTCATCCGGAAGAGGAGATGGGCGTAAGAGTCGCGCAGGCACTCAACTATCCGATGGTGAACAACTATTTGGAAATGGGCCATGGTTTGTATGTGGTGGAAATCCACGTTAAATCCAATCTGCACCATACGCCGCTTTCTAAGTTGATCAGCCGAGGCAGTTACAACATTCAGCCGATATTGGTGAAGCGCGAAGAAGCCGTCTACACCAATATCAATGATGAGTTTGTGCTTAATGAGTTCGACACGCTGTTGCTTTGCGGTAGTCGCGCTGAGCTGAAATACGTCGCTCCAAGGTTGGTGTAACATGGTTTTGTGGCATCCCTCTATTATCCCAATCGAGCGAAAACCCAAAGCGGGTAAAAAATTGTTGGGCGCACCGCCATTGATACTTAGTCTCAGTTTTGCATGCTTGATCATGCTCGGCACAGTTTTACTCAAACTGCCGATTGCCACCACAGAGCCTATCACTTGGATTCAAAGTCTGTTTACTGCGACATCGGCCATTACGGTGACGGGATTAGTTGTGGTAGACACGGGCACGGCGTTTACGCCTTTTGGGCAAGTGGTTATTGCCTTCCTGATTCAATGTGGTGGCCTAGGTTTGATGACGTTTGCCATCGTGACCTTGCTGGCTCTGGGCGGAAAAATTGGCTTTTTGGAGCGAGCCGTCGCGAGAGAGGCGTTCAACCAAACTGACTCATCGACACTCATTGCCACCGCTAAATCTGTATTGATGTTCGCTCTGCTCGTTGAACTTATTGGTTTCACTATTTTGAGCGTTTATTGGAGTGAAGAGCTGGGTTGGAAAACCAGTTTGTTCCATGGTTTCTTCTACACCATCAGTGCGTTTAACAATGCAGGTTTTGCGTTGAGTGCCGATAGCTTAATGCCTTACGTGGACGACCCGGTCGTTAACTTCACCATTACCAGTTTGTTCATTATTGGTGGTTTAGGCTTCTCGGTTTGGATTGACTTAAAACGCAATCGCCGTTGGCACCAACTCACCGTTTACAGTCGAATGATGATCTTAGGCACGATGATCATTAACGTGGTGGCACTTATCGCGATTTACCTGATTGAATATGACAACCCCAACACGCTTGCCCCGTTGAGCGAAGCAGGGAAATGGTGGGCATCGTGGTTTCAAGCGGTGACGCCAAGAACGGCAGGCTTCAACACTTTAGCTATCGATCAGTTGGAAGATGCCACAACGGCGATCATTCTGGTGTTGATGTTTATCGGCGGTGGATCATTGAGCACGGCAAGTGGTATTAAAGTTGTGACATTTATGGTGTTAGTCTTGGCAACTTACAGCTATTTGCGTCGTGATGAAGCAACCTATGCCTTTCAACGCGAGATTCCCAAAGAGACCATCAGCAAGGCATTGGCGCTGACTCTGATCTCGGTGGGGGTGACTTGGTTTGCCATATTCACGCTGTTACTGACCGAGAAAGCGTCTATGTTAGACATTATGTTCGAAGCGGTCTCGGCACTGGGTACGGTTGGTTTGTCGCGAGGCTTAACGGGCAGTTTGTCCGAACCGGGTGAGTTAGTGATCATCTTCATGATGTTTATGGGACGATTAGGGCCTCTTACTTTAGCGTACTTCTTAGCCAGCCCAAGAAAGAAAAAAGCGCGTTACGCGAGCACTAAACTGGCAATAGGGTAAATGGGCTAACTCGAAGAAAATGACCAAAAGGCTAGGCATAAGAGGAGTAACTGCTCCTCTTTTTTGTGCTCTTTGTAGCCACGAAACTGTACACGGTTGCCTCTCTCACAACAATTTATGATTCATCTCTATTTTTTATCATTTATAAATTGTCGTTTTTGAGGTGTTGTCCAGAATGGCATTATCCACGTGCAACATAAGATTGCAGGGAATAAAAATAATTACAATACTGCCTTACTGGAAGATACATGAAAATCAAACCCCTCCCACCTTTAAATAGCCTCGTTGCGTTTGAAGCGTCGGCGCGGCACTTGAGTTTTACGTTAGCCGCTGACGAGCTAAACGTGACCCAAGGTGCTATCAGTCGCCAAATTAGACAATTAGAAGAATACTTAGGCAAGGCTATGTTCACGAGAGCCAATCGAAGCATTAACTTAACGCCTACAGGTCTTCAATATTATCAAGCCGTCAGCCAATCTTTGCTCGATATTGCTCAAATCACGGGTGAAGTGAAGAAGTGGCAGGGCGAACAAAAGATCACGGTTGCGACGACAAATGCAATGGCAGCCTTGTGGTTGTTGCCTAAGGTTGCTCAATTTCAAAATGAACATGATGACATCGATATAAGGATATTGGCCTCAGATAATGTGTTGGACTTACGCCGATTAGATTGCGATATCGCCTTGTTTTATTGTCGCACTCCACCTGCGGAAATGGATGTGACAACGCTATTTTCAGAAGAAGTATTCCCTGTGTGTAGCCCGCTTTATTTAGAGAAAATCGGCCAGCCTAGTGAGCCAGAAGAAATCTTCAATAAAACGTTACTCTATCTGGAAGAGTCTCAAAGAGATTGGGTGAATTGGGAGCAGTGGTTTGCAAGTGTGGGGTTGCCAAATATTTCGCCTCGTAATCGCATGAACATCAATAACTATCCAATGCTGTTACAAGCGGCAATTAATGGTCAGGGCATCGCGTTAGCCTGGGGCTCATTAGTGGACGACTATTTACAAAGCGGCGCTTTGGTTAGGCCAGTCGAGCATGTTCTTTCAACACCTTCCAATTTTTCTATGCTTGAACCTAAAAATAGAGGTTTAATCCCAGCAAGCGTCAAACGTTTTAGAGAATGGCTTTTGCATCAGTTGCCAGATGAGGTGGGTGATCGAGGCTTAGCCTAAATCAATAAGCAGAGAAAATAACAGAGTTTGGTCATGTTAAAAAAGCGGGAATATCAGTTCCCGCTTTGTTTGAATTGATTGGATGAAATGACGCACTAAGTGAGTGCTGGTCCTTGATTGAGTGTGGAATCATCTTTCAGCGAGGATGTTGAAGCGATAGGCTCGGAAGCCACAGTTTTGCTTTCAACAAGCGGTTCAACAGGACCATCAAGTTTCTCTTGCTCTGGGTGAACATGCTCTGGAAGCATTGCCCATGGCTTAGGCTCGCGTCGAATACTATGAAATAGCGTTAAGCTCATCACCGCGATAAAAATGGCGATAGGGAAACCGGCAATAATGGAGGCCGTTTGCATTGCTTTTAACCCTCCTGCGTATAGAAGCACTCCCGCAATGGCGGCGATCATGATCCCCCATAATACGCGTATTGACGTGGGAGGTTCACTGTGTCCAGCGGCATCGAGGGTACATAGAACCAAGGTACCTGAGTCCGCGGAGGTAATGAAATAAGTACCGAGCAATAGACACGCAAGTACGCTAAGTAGTTTACCAAACATACCTGTATCTAGATTGTCGAATAGCGTAAACAAAGCGCGTGTCGTATCAGCTTTAGTCGCTTCAAGAATTGGGCCGCCAGAAAAATCTGCAGGTGGTGTTTGTTTTGCTTCTTGTGCCGCAGTGACTTGATCTTGATGAGCAACACGAGCGTCTTGCTCTACCTTCAACGCTGCACCACCAAATACTGAAATCCATAAAAACGTGATTAGCGTAGGTACAATTAATGCACCACCGATAAGTTCACGTATTGTGCGTCCTTTAGAGATACGAGCTACAAACATGCCAACGAAAGGTGCCCAAGTCATCCACCAAGGCCAGTAATAAGCCGTCCACCAGTTTTGCCAGCCAGAGTCATTCTGTGCATCGCTCCATAAGCTCATACCGACAATGTTTTGTGCATAAAGCCCCGTGCTTTCAAGTAGCGTATTTAAGATATAGCGAGTTGGGCCAATGTAAAGTACGACCAGCACGAGTGCGAGTGAAAGCAGCATGTTCCATTCTGATAAACGGCGAATACCTTTCCCTACACCAGATAGCACCGATGCAACCGCACAAGTACAAAGGGAAACGATAATAAAGAGTTGAATCCCCAAACTAATGTCTAGACCAAAGGCTTGATTCAAACCAGAGTTTATTTGGATAACTCCCATCCCCAAGGTTTGAGAGATACCGAAAGCAGTCACCGCGACTGTTAGGATATCAACCGTGTGCCCGATAGGCCCATAAATACGATCGCCAATCAAAGGGTATAAGATAGAGCGTAGGGTAAAAGGCAGATCTTTACGGTAGGAAAAGTAGGCTAATGCGAGTGCAACAATAATAAAGACAGACCAAGGATGTAGACCCCAGTGAAAGAATGTCAGTTTCATTGATGTTGTTGCGGCTTCATTGGTCAGGCCTTGAGTAAATGGGTTGTCAGCGTAATGCCACATCGGTTCGGCGACCGACCAGAAAATTAAGCCTATCCCCATGCCTCCGGAAAAAAGCATGGATACCCAAGACAAATAACTAAACTCTGGTTTTTCGTCATCTTTACTCAAACGAATATGTCCATATCGACTAACCATAAGGTAAAGAAGAAAACCGACAACGAGTGAAACAAGTCCGATGTAAAACCACTTCATATTCTGCAGCAAAATGCCGGAAATCGTTTCGAAGTATTGGCCCGCTTGGTTGGCGAGAATGGCGCAGAAAAGTACAAAACCGATAACGACGATCTTTGATGCGATAGTCACAGTCGGATTGAGTCCTTTCAATATCCCAGATGTTGCTCTCATAGGCATCCCTCACAGTGCGTTTGTTTTAGCGTTATTGTTTGTTACGTTATTGTTAATTTTTGAAAGAGAGTAGAGAGAGGGCTTTTGTGTTTCAACTGATTAATACTCATCGGTTAATGAGTATTAATCATGACAAGAAGAACCTTGTTAATTAAAAGGTTATTTTGTTGTTTGAGATCAATGCACGAATGACAAAAACTCATCCAAACCCGGCGAAAAAGTCGTTTGTTTGTTGCTGGGTTGTTAATCAAAATCATCTCCACTAACACAACACGATGTTGTACGCACTGGATGCAACTCGACTCTCGGAGATAAGAATATGAGCAATGTCAACCAAACCATTATTCCTGTTGAACTTGTTGATAATGTACTGAACCCAATCAGTGAAGCAACAGGAATGCCGAATCAGGCCTACACCAGCGAAGAGTATTTTACTTTTGAGCGTGATCAGGTGTTTGGTAACACTTGGGTATGCATTGGTTTTGCATCAGACCTGCTTAAAAATGGCTATGTGATGCCACTTGATTTCATGAATCTTCCACTACTCATGATGAGAAATCGTCAAGGTGAAGTCCAAGTCTTCCACAACGTATGTAGTCATCGTGGTATGAAGCTGGTGCATGAGGCAGGCGAAGTTCAAGGCATGATTCGCTGTCCTTACCATTCATGGACGTACGATCTTGACGGCAATCTAAAAGGCACACCACACATCGGTGGTATCGCAAAACACAAAGATGATCGATTTAAGTGTGAAAAACACGGCCTTAAGCCACTTCGTTCAGCCGTTTGGATGGACATGGTATTTGTCAACTTATCGGGCAATGCTGAAAGCTTTGAAGATCATATCGCGCCGCTAGAGCAACGTTGGCAGCAATTCTTAGGTGAAGATGGGTTAGGGCTTCTTCGCCGCGTGAACATGGGTGGCAACTTAGAGATCGAAGTGAAAAGTAACTGGAAGCTTGCCGTAGAAAACTACTGCGAGGCTTACCACTTACCTTGGGTGCATCCGAGTTTGAACAGTTATTCTCGCCTAGAGGATCACTACAACATCATGTTTGCAGAGCGCTTTGCTGGTCAAGGTAGTCTCGCGTACAACCTTTCTGATACAGCAGGAACACACTTACCTAAATTTCCAAGCTGGCCAGAAGATAAACTGCGTCATGCAGAATACGTTGCACTCTTTCCAAACGTGTTGCTTGGTATTCAAGCCGATCATGCCTTTGCAATGATGATTGAACCAATCACTGCGAATAAGAGTGTTGAGCACCTACGTGTTTTCTATGTGGGTGATGAAGCAACGAAAGATGAGTTTGCTGCGTGTCGTACCGCTACCGTTGAGTCGTGGCGAGTCGTGTTCGGCGAAGATATTGGAGCGGTCGAAGGTATGCAGGAAGGTCGTTACTCACCTGGCTTTAGTGGTGGCGTGTTCTCACCAGAAATGGATGTTCCGACGCATTTCTTCCAAACCTGGTTGGCAAAGCAAGTGAAAGCGGCACTGGAGCAGTAAGATGATGCATTACCTTAATTATATTGATGGTGAGTGGTGCGATTCAGAGCAAGCGCTGGCCGTCATGAATCCTGGCACAGCCGAAGCGTATGCGACGATTGCAGAAGCCACTATCACCGATGCCGATCGCGCAATGGCAGCGGCACGCCGAGTGGTCAATCAAGGCCTTCTTTCGGACGTTCGTCCCGCCGTCAGAACCGAGTGGATGTTAAAAGCCGCCGCAGCTATTCGTGAAATGGTTGATGAAGGTGGGTTAGTTGCCTGTCGTGAAAATGGGAAATCTTTGCAAGATGCCAAAGATGAGTTTTTAGAGTCGGCACGTTACTTCGAATACTACGCTGGCATGGCCGACAAGCTGGAAGGCACGTCAATTCCGTTGGGTAAAGACTATGTCGACTTCACTCAATATGTGCCGTTTGGCGTGTCAGTGCAGATTGTGCCGTGGAATTTCCCTGTCTCTATTTGTGCACGCTCATTGGCACCTGCATTAGCCGCAGGTAACGCAGTGGTGATCAAATCGCCAGAGATTTCTCCACTTGCCATGACGTTGTTGATTAAAGCGATTGAAAAAGCGGGCTTCCCAAAAGGCACGATTAACTTGCTATGTGGGAAAGGCTCAGTCGTTGGCAGTCATTTGGTGCAGCACCAAGACGTTGATCAAATTGTCTTTACGGGTTCGGTACCGACCGGCCAACGCATCCTGAAAGATTCAGCGCAACGCGCCACACCATCTGTGATGGAGCTGGGTGGTAAATCGGCCGCTATCGCACTGAAAGATGTGAGTCTCGAAACGCTTTTACAAAGCGTTCAAGTCGGTATTTTCTTTAACGCGGGTCAAGTTTGTTCGGCAATGTCTCGTTTGCTGATTCAAAAAGAGCGTTATGAAGAAGTAAAAGCGGCGGTTGTGGAAATGGCAAAAAGCCTAACCATTGGCCAAGGCGAAAGCCAGCCGGACATCACACCGTTGGTATCGGCTGATCAACAAGCACGCGTGCTTGAAATGATAGAGCAAGCAAAAGCCGACGGTGCAAACATCCTGACGGGTGGCTACGCACCTGATCTATCGGGTTACTTTGTGGCACCAACAGTGATTGAAGCCACGCCAGATATGCGCATTGCACAAGAAGAAGTGTTTGGTCCTGTGTTGGTGATTACACCGTTTGAAACTGAGCAAGAAGCAATCGAGATCGCGAATGGCACCGATTTTGGCCTGGTCGCTGGTGTCTTTGGTGAAAGCCTAAACCAAACATTGCGTGTGGCACAGCAACTGCGTGGTGGACAAGTGTTCATCAATGAATGGTTTGCTGGTGGCATCGAAACACCATTCGGTGGCGTGGGCTTGTCCGGGTTTGGGCGAGAAAAAGGACAAGAAGCGATTTATAGCTATGTCCAGACACGCAATATTGCCATTCGTTTGCAGTAAGACAGCAACGTATAGCTACCGTGTAACTTGATTTTCATCACCTCGTACCGGCTTGGATTTCAGACCACAAGCTAGGGCGAGGTTGATGGAATCACAACAAATCTGACAGCGGTTTGTAAACACGGAAATTCTGAACAAGGTAGTTGGAGTATAAGTGATGAGAAAGTGGCTCTGTATTATTTGCGGCTTAATCTATGATGAAGCACAAGGTTGGCCATCCGATGGCATTGCACCAGGAACAGCATGGGAAGATGTACCGGATGACTGGTTATGTCCTGACTGTTTAGTGGGTAAGGCCGATTTTGAAATGATCGAAATTACCGATGATGCGCCAGTAGAAGAGGTCGCGGCAGTGTCTTCGGTATCGGTAGGATCGTCTGTTCAGCCAAATGCGGCTCAGCCACTTCCATCTGAAGTCACTCAGCCTATATTTTCAGCTGACCCTATTGTTATCATCGGTAGTGGCCACAGTGGTTACCAGTTGGCAGCGGCACTTAGAGCGCAATCTGAAACGGTTCCGATCACTGTCTTTACCGCTGATGATGGCACACTGTACAGCAAGCCTGCCTTGTCTAATGCACTGGCCATGAAGAAAGATGTCGACGCGCTACAAAGTGAGAGCGCGTTGGAGTGGGAAAGCCGTCTCAATGTCCGCGTTTACCCGCATACCCGCGTTGAAAAGATCGAGCGTGCCAATTCAACGCTACACACCTCTATCGGTAAATACGCCTACAGCCGTTTGGTACTGGCAACAGGTGCATCACCGATTGAAATCCCAATTGAGGGCGATCGCTCTTGTGTTATGAGTGTGAACGACTTAGTTGATTACCGCCGTTTCAGAGCTCAGCTGCAAGACAAAAAGCGCATCGCAATCCTCGGCGATGGCTTAATTGGCTGTGAGTTCGCGAATGACCTGATCGAAAGCGGTTATGAAGTGACAGTTATCGGGTTAGGTCAATGGCCAATGGAGCGTTTGATCCCGCAACAGTTGGGTGAATCATTACAAAGCGCACTTACCGATCGAGGCGTGCAATGGGCTCTACAAGACAGTATCGCCAGAATCGAGCCAAGGTCCGAATCCAGTGCGGTTTTACATCTGAACAGTGGCAAGCAGATTGAAGCAGACCTAGTGCTAAGCGCGGTTGGGCTCAAGCCCAATGTATCGCTGGCTGAGCAAGCGGGGCTCGAAGTGGGCCGCGGCATTAAAGTGAATCAATTTGGCCAGACGAGTGATGAGAATATTTACTCGCTAGGCGACTGTGTTGAAACGGAGCAAGGTTGGCAGCCGTATATTGCGCCGATTAATCAAATGATTCCTTCCGTAGCGAAAAGCTTGCTAGGCGATGTCGCGTCAATCTCGTTAACGCCAACTCCTGTGATTGTAAAAACGCCGATTCTTCCACTCACTATTTTCCCGGTTGCCCCGAACGAACTGGGACAATGGTACATCGAGAGTCAGGCAGATGAATTGACCGCTGCGTTTTATTCTCCTGAGGGAACGATGCTTGGCTTTGCGTTGCTAGGAAGAAAAGTACAGTCATTACGTAGTCCTTGGCTAGATCAATTGTCATTGAAACTTTCAGCAGCGTAACGGAGAAAGAAGATGATTCATTTACCCAATGATGATGCAACATGTGGTTGGTACCATGCGTTGCCAAGTATTGCAGAAAAACCAGCGTTAAAAGGTAAACAAACTGCTGACTATGCCGTGCTAGGTGCCGGTTTCGCTGGACTAGCTATGGCAAGACGTTTAGCTGAACTTCAGCCTAACGCACGAATTATACTGATTGACGCACAACGTATCGGCCAAGGGGCGTCAGGGAGAAATTCGGGCTTTGTGATCGATTTGCCCCATAAGTTTTCACTTGAGCATCCCGATCCTGAGCACAAACAAAAGTTATTATCGCTCAACCGTTCTGCGATTGCTCAGCTAGACACTTTAGTGTCGAAGCACAGTATTTCTTGTCAATGGTCAGCAAAGGGCAAATATCAAGGAGCCGTAGGGGCGCGCGGTGAAGCGTATCTCGATCACTTTGAGCACCTAATGAAAGACCTTGGCGAACCATTCTTCCATGTTAATGGCAGTGAGCTGGCGAAAGTCTTAGGGACAAATTACTACAGCCGCGCAATTTACACGCCAGGTGGTTATTTAATGCAACCTGCTGCTCTGGTGCGTGGGCTAGGGGAAAGCCTTCCAGAGAATGTCGAGGTGTTAGAAAACTCGCCAATCCGCAAACTCAGTAAAGAAAACGGTTACTGGGTATTACATGGAGATAGTGGTTCTGTTGAAACCACTGAACTGTTACTTGGCACCAGCATTTTTACTCGTGAGTTTGGTTACCTTAAAAACAGATTACTGCCAGTGATGACGTTTGCAAGCTGGACGCGTCCATTGACCGACGCAGAAATGCAACGATACGGAGGTGAGCTGAATTGGGGTTTAACTCCAGCAGATCATGCGGGAACGACGTTACGTATGACCGCCGATCGACGTATTTTGATCCGAAATACTTACAAACACGTGCCGAAATATGGCTCAAGCATGAACGATAAAGTCAGAGAGCAAATCCGAGACGATCATCGTCAAGTCTTTTTGGCGCGTTACCCCGAGCTGGCCGGCGTACCATTTACTCACACATGGGGTGGGGTATATGCCATCTCTCGTAACTTTACTAACTTTTTTGGTCAATTAGATGAAGGTGTTTATGCCAGCGCTTGTGACAATGGTGTTGGTGCTGCGTGGGGAACCATTTCTGGAACGCTGTTAGCTGACTATGTTGTTGGTGCGACATCTAAATCATTGGATGACATACAGCAAGTGACAGGAATGCCTTGTTTGAATCCGCCAGAGCCTTTTTTAGGCATGGGAGTAAAAACGCGTATCCAATTAGCAAAATGGCAAAGCCGGAGTGAGTTATGAAGCAAGTCAAACTCGTTGATAGTAAAAACCTAGATTTTAATGTTCGTGGTGATACGCCGGGAATGGCGTACGTAGCCCGAGCGTTAAGCCCAGAAATCTCACCAAACATTGGCGTAGGCTTTGCTAAATGGGAAGGCGCTCAAGTGGCTTGGACGGTGCTTTATGATGAGGTTATTTTTGTGATTGAAGGCTGTTTCGAGCTGACCGCAAATGGTGAGACACATTTTGTGCACCCAGGTCAAATGCTGTGGATCCCGGAAGGAACCGAGCTAGTTTATGGTGGGCATGCTCTATTCGGCTACGTGGTTCATCCAGGAAACTGGAAAGAGCTACACGGGATTAAATGATTTGTTTTACAGACGAGACAACGACTTGAAGTTCTACTCGTGCTAAATCAAAAATCGTTCACAGTGTATGTGAGCCAAATCAACTCGCTCGTTAAGGGCGTGTCACCGAAGCCTCCTTCTTGAAGTCATTTGGGTATGTACATCAGTTTTAACGATAGCCATATCGAGATGCTTGGTATGGCTTTTATCGTTAAGGATAATAATCTCATTGGATCAAGGGGTATATAATCGTTAAATTGCACTTGCGACATCTTTGCGCTGTGACTGGCAATTCAAACTATTGTTTTAGCCAATAGAAACACTAAAAATTATCCACCAAATAATACGTTACTGAGTCTGGCCGTTGCATTTACGGCTGCCTATTTCGCAGCCGATGATTATTACTTAATATAAGAACTCACCATGCACACTCGTCGTGAACGCGTATTTGATCCCTTTCATCGTCTAACGGTATTTACAGATAAATGGCGACTTGGATCTAAATCTTATCTTACTGATCTCGCTTCTATTGCCTTATTGCTGTTACCGCTGACGCTATCTAACGCACTTGCCATCTTTCTTGGTCACGCTTCTAGAATCCTAGGGGTGTCAGAGGTTTCTCAGTTATTGTTCCATCTTTCTGATATTTTAATCAACTTATATCCCACAGCGTTTTGCATTGTGGCTGGTTACTATTTATCGCATAAAGTGAATGTGTCGAGCGCGATTATCATCATTTATTCGTTGGTCATGTTCTATTTAATTTCAATAGAGAATGACAGCCTTTCTAGTAATTACATGTTGCCGAATAACCCGTTATTAGCACTCTTTAGTGCAACGGTGTCATACGTTTATTGTAAAAGTTTCCGAATTGAGCTGCTTGATCCTCAAGCAATGGACTTCTCTTCTCGTCTTTTTAAAGATGTCTTACATTTTTTCGTATTCGTTTTATTTGCGGTTAGCTTATCTCATGTCACCGCAGCGGTGATGGATGCTTTTACTACAACAGTGGCTGGACTTAACTTTGATCCGCTGACGTTCACAGGAGGATTATTTTATCAATCCATCTTGAGCTTATTAGGAGCGGCGGGCATTAATGGTCACAACATGTTGTTTGCCATCAAGCAGCAAATATACGCTGCGACCGAAGCCAACATGGCTGCTTGGCAAACAGGCGAAGCGTCGCTTAACGTCATTAGCCAAGGTTTTTACGACGCATTTTTATCCATGGGCGGGTCAGGGAATAGCATCAGTTTACTCCTGTGTCTGTTATTGTTCGCTAAAGAGCGCAATCATATTTTACTGGCATTAGCGGCAGCACCATTGGTGATGTTCAACATCAATGAAGTGCTGCTATTTGGCTTGCCTATCATCTTTAACCCTATTCTGGTCGTCCCATTTGTATTAGTGCCGCTGGTAAGCTTTATCATCACCTATTGCGCGATTGCCTCCGGCTTAATTGCGCCTGTTGAAAATATTGTGAACTGGATGACACCGCCTCTTTTGAGTGGTTATGTTGCAATGGGACATCATGCACAGGGGGCGATACTTCAACTGGTGGTGATTGCGATTGGTGTACTAATTTATCGACCTTTTTATCTAGCCTATGCAGGCAAATATGTGGGGCAGCTTGGTGTAAGCAATACTTACAATGGTTTAGAACAATCCCTATTTAAATCACTACTCAGTAGTGTGAAAGATGCGAACACATCGAGTATCAGCAAGTCATCCGCGCAGAAACGTTTAACTTCCATTCTTCGTGAAGGCGAGTTGGTGATGTTTTATCAAAAGCAGCACTCAACAAAGGATGCGGAACAGTATTCTTACGAAGCGCTTATTCGATATAAAGATGAAGATGGAAACTTACTTTCACCAACGTTTATTGAAGATTTTCATCGGTTAGATGCCATGCCACTGCTCGATAAACTAGTACTCGAAAAGGTGTTGTCGGATATGAAGGAAATGGGATTATCTGAGCAGCGAAGAGTGGCCATTAATGTTTCTGTTGCTACCATTCAACAAGTGGATTTTGTTCAGCATTTACAAGGCAGGTTGGTCTATTTTGGAATCCCGGCTGAATGGCTTGAAATTGAAATTACTGAAGAAGCCGTATTAGACAATGAAGTTTCTTTAACTAGCACCATGAAAGCTCTACAGAGTATGGGAGTTCGTATCACAATGGATGATTTTGGTACGGGCTACGCATCGTTTCCTCATTTGTTCAAATATCCATTTAACAAGATTAAGCTAGACAGATCGCTGCTATTGGACGCTAACGATCATCGTGGACGGCAACTGTATCGATTGGTTGCTAAGTTAGGACATATTGCAAATTGCGAGGTCGTAGCGGAAGGGGTGGAAACGCAGTCTGACTATGACTTTGTGCGGTCAAGTGGGGTTGATAAAGTTCAAGGGTTTTACTTAGCAAGGCCTGTACCTTTGGATGAGATTATCCATCGACGTCCTTAACTAACGTGCAATAAAAAGGGAAGCGATGGCTTCCCTATAGTGAGTCTTGTTTTGACTTAGTTAGCTCTTATTTGAACTCAAATTTACCCTGCATGATCGCCCAGTGACCAGGGAACGAGCAGAAGAATGAGTAGTCGCCGCCAGCTTTCATTTTTTCAGTGCTGAAAGTAATGCTGGTGCTTTCACCGCCGCCAATCACTTTTGTGTGAGCGTATACACGGTCGTCATTTGGCTTCACGTAATTGTTTTCTGCACCTGCTGCCATGCCGTCCGTACCTACTGCTTGTAGATTAGCGGTATCTGCGATAACGACGTTGTGACCCATTGATTGTGCAGGCATTTTACCTGTGTGGTTTAGCGTCAGTTTTACTTCTTTACAAGTGGCTGGAACGCTCAGTGTTTTAGTAGAAAACTGCATCATATCGTTAGCATCTAGGGACACTTCACACTCGGCACTGGCTTGGGCACCAAAGCTCATTCCTACTAATGCGAAGGTTGCTGCTAATAAACGTAAAGACATATAACACTCTCCATTTTATATTTTGGGCTGACTTGGATTAATCTCATCCAATAGTTCTCATTATCAGCCAATTTTCACTCGAAAAACGTGCTTCAAGCGGTATATTGACGTTTTGTTGCAAAGTTGTACTGGTTAGTTCCACTATTTGATCACTCATAGACCCTATTTCATGCGATGGCGTGAGGTAAATCAAAAAAGAAAGGAACACGCCCCGTACAGAGATAAGGTCTATCTTATTAAGCCTTTGGAGCAGTATCTTGGCATTTATTAGAAGTAGATTAGAGAAGGTGAGAGGAGAGGCTCAAGCATAAAAAAGCTCAGCCAAATTGCTGAGCTTTAACAGTTAGAGCGGCAGTTTACGTTTAGCGATTTTGCTTCAACGCATCTAACGCTTCATGTAATGACGGCACGATGAAATGACCAAATTGTTTTACCTCTTTGCAAGGTTCAACTAAATCCGGAATCTGATAAGTAACCATATTCGCTGCCACGGCTGCGCGAACACCGTTATTGGAATCTTCAAAGGCCAAACATTGGCTTGGTTCTACATCCAGACGATTCGCTGCCAGCAAATAGATTTCTGGATCGGGTTTACCGTGGTTTACCTCGCAGCCTGTGGTGAGGTTGTCGAAGTACTTACTCAAACCCGCTAATTCCAGTTTGATTTTCGCCACCTCTTTTGCCGTAGAAGTCGCTACTGCGATTGGTAAGCCTTGTGCTTTCAGCCATTCTAGCAGCTCAACAACACCATTTTTCACTGGGATGGCTTGGTGTTTGACGACAGCATTGTAACGAGTACGCCATTCATGATGCAGGCGGTCTAGGTTCTCACCGTAGGCTTTGCGGAAAATTGCTTCAATACCTGCCGCATTGCGACCAATGATCGACAGGTAAACATCTTCATAAAACGGAAGGTTTTGGACTTCACATGCTTCTTGGAAAATACGCATACAGACGCGCTCAGTATCAAGGAGCAAACCATCCATATCAAAAATAGCAGCTTGGTAGTTCATTACATTACAGACTTTTCGATTGTGATGGTGCATTTTGACATAAGCGAGATAGATTTTCTTGCGGAATTCAAACCGTCCGTATCCTTTTTTACTTTATACCTAGCCGTTTGGCTAAGCGGTGTAAATTACCATTATCGAGTTCTAACTGACGTGCTGTTGCAGCCCAGTTTCCTTGATTCTGCTCTAGTGCTTTTAGAATCATGGCTTTTTGGAAGGTGTCAGTGGCTTGCTTTAAACCAGCGTCTGACAGTTCAAATGAAGAGCTAGGTATACCTGGCTCTTCATTGATGGGCTGATTGTTTGACGCTTTGATATCGAAATCTTGTTCCACCAATTCGATATCCATCGATTGAGTTCTAGCTTTGGCAAGCACGCCCGCTCGTTTGATTACGTGTTCCAGTTCACGCACGTTGCCCGGCCAAGAGTAATCTTTAAGTGCTTGAACTAGAGTGGGAGAGAGTCGAACACTGTTCAGCCCCAACTTGCTGCGTAGTTGCTCTGCAAAGAAACCAGCCAGTAGCACGACATCGTCTTCACGTTCACGAAGTGGGGGAACATGAAGAGGGAATACACTCAAACGGTGGTACAAATCTGCTCTGAAACGGCCAGCTTTTACTTCTTCATGCAGAACACGGTTCGTTGCCGCCACAATGCGTGTATTGACTCGAATATGGCGGTCATCACCCACACGTTGGATGTCGCCGTATTGGAGAGCTCGAAGTAACTTAGCTTGCAGTTCTAACGACAGTTCGCCAACTTCATCCAAAAACAGTGTGCCGCCGTCGGCTTGCTCGAACTTACCCTTGCGATTACTGATAGCACCAGTAAAAGCGCCTTTGATATGACCAAAAAGCTCACTCTCTGCGACAGACTCAGGTAACGCGGCACAGTTTAAGTACACCAAGGTATTATTGGCTCGGTGAGAGCGATGATGAATTGCGTTTGCGACGAGCTCTTTACCAACCCCTGTTTCACCCATTACCAACACCGATAGCTCGGTATCTGCCACCGCATCGATTTGCTCTTGAAGTGCTTTCATCCCAGCAGATTTGCCAATGATTTCGTTGCTTAGCGTGCGTTTCTCAGTGTAAGACTCACGTGGCAAGCTTGCTTGTGTTTCTAACTGCTCCAGTAGTAGCGCAGTGTGCAAGCCACCCGCGGCTAACGCACTGACAAAGCGTAGTTCTTGATTGAGTAAACCATCGAACTGGTTCGGGTCGAAGGCATCAATAGTGATCGCGCCAATCAATTGATCGTCGATCAGCAAAGGGAGACCAATACATGAATGGACGTGCAGCTTGTCGTCGTGGTTCGGAATTAACCCGTCATAGGGATCGGGTAAGTCGCTATTCGATGGAAACCGTACGATATCGCCAGCGCGTGCAATGGCTTCCAATCTCGGGTGTTGGTTTATAGAAAAACGGCGTCCCAATACTTCCTTTGCTAAGCCATTGATAGCCAGCGGCTTAAAGTGCTGATCTTCATACAAAAGAAGAGCAGAAGCATCACATTTTAATACCTCTCGAATCGTTGTTAATAAGGTATCAAATCGAGCTTGCCGAGTGAGTGCTGAATTTAGGTCTTGCGTGATGTGTAGCCATTGCGCGATTAAAGAAGTCATAGCCAATACCAATTGTGTCAATATGACCATTGTAGTGTCTTAATGACAATTTTCAAATGTGTCTAAATGACATTCTTTAAGGTTGTGTTTTAATTAAATTATTGAAATATATAGTAATTAAAAGTTGGCATGCCCAGTGCAATACAAGAAGAAATTATTTTTGTTTATTTCGTCATTTAAGGTAGTAATCATGACAATTCACGTAAAAAACAACATCCACTGGGTAGGTCAACGCGATTGGGAAGTTCAAGATTTCCATGGTACAGAATACAAAATGACAAAAGGCACCAGTTACAACAGCTATCTTATTCGTGAAGAAAAAACGGCGCTGATCGATACGGTCGATCATCGATTCAGCCAACAATTTATCCAGAACCTAGAAATGGAAATCGATCTTAAAACGATCGATTTTATCGTCGTGAACCATGCAGAAGAAGATCACTCAGGCGCATTGTCTGCATTGATGGAGAAGATTCCGAACACGCCAATTTACTGTACAGAAGCGGCGATTGATTCGATTGTGGGTCATCACCATCATCCCGAATGGAACTTTAAAACGGTAAAAACGGGTGACAGCATCGATATTGGTAACGGTAAGCAATTGGTGTTTGTGGAAGCGCCGATGCTGCATTGGCCAGACAGCATGATGACATACCTAACTGGCGATGCAGTGTTATTCAGTAACGACGCATTTGGTCAGCACTACTGCGATGAACGCTTATTCAATGATGAAGTGGATCAAAATGAGTTGATGGAACAGTGTTTGCGTTACTACTCAAACATTCTAACGCCGTTCAGCAGCTTGGTAACAGCCAAAATCAAAGAAGTACTGAGCTTCAACTTACCTGTCGACATGATTGCAACTTCACACGGTATTGTGTGGCGCGATAACCCAGTCCAAATCATCGAGCAATATTTGGAATGGGCGGATAACTACCAAGAAGATCGTATTACCATCTTCTACGATTCTATGTCGAACAATACACGAATGATGGCGGACGCGATTGCACAGGGCATTCACGATGTCGACCCGGGTGTCGCTGTTAAAGTCTTCAATGTGTCTAAGCACGATAAGAATGAAATTCTCGCCAATGTGTTCCGCTCTAAAGGCATCTTGGTTGGTTCGTCTACCATGAATAACGTCATGATGCCAAAGATTGCTGGCATGCTGGAGGAGATCACAGGTCTTCGTTTTAAAGCCAAGAAAGCCGCTGCCTTTGGTAGTTATGGCTGGAATGGTGGTGCGGTAGACCGTATCCACGCACGATTGACCGACGCGGGTTTTGAAACGGCAGTCAGCCTGAAAACCAAATGGCGACCAGATGGTAAAGCGATGCGTGAGTGTCGTGAACATGGTAAGAGCATCGCGAAACTGTGGGCGAAACATCCACTAACAAGTCCTGTTACGGCTCAGATGATGGCTGCGTCTGCACCGCAAGTTCAATCACAGCCCGTTGTACAAGTAGAAACGCAAGCCGTGGTCGAAAGGGAGCTTATTAATCCAAGCTCAGAGGCACATCCATCAGATTGCCAATGCATGATTTGCACCGTTTGCAACTGGGTGTATGACCCTGCTCAGGGTGAGCCTAATCAAGGAATAGAACCGGGTACCGTGTGGTCAGACGTTCCGGATTACTTCCTTTGCCCTGAGTGTCACTTGGGTAAAGATGTATTTGTTGAGTTCAAGGGTTAAGGAGCTGTGATGCAAGCACCAATTGTAATCATAGGCAGTGGCTTTGCTGCCTATCAACTGGTTAAAACTGTGCGTCGAATGGATGCACAGGTGTCAATTCAAGTATTCACCGCTGATGACGGTGCGGAGTATAACAAGCCCGATTTGAGCCATGTGTTCAGTAGAAAACAGACCGCGGGGGATCTGGTGGTAAAAACGGGAGAAGCGTTTGCCCAAGAGCACCATATCGAGTTATTAACCCACACTAAAATTGAGAGTGTGGATACGCAAGCCCAACAAGTGGTAGCAGATGGACAAGTTTATGCGTACTCCAAACTGGTTTTTGCAACGGGTGCGAAAGCTTTTGTTCCTCCAATGCTAGGTGATGCTTCTGGCGATGTCCTAACACTCAATTCGTTACAAGAGTATCAGCTTGCAGAAGAGAGAATCAGTCAAGCAAAGCGCGTAATGGTTATCGGTGGTGGTTTGATTGGCGTTGAGATTGCAATGGATATTGCGAGCAGTGGTAAAGCCGTTACGGTGGTTGAATCAAACCAACGCTTGCTTGCCAATCTTATTCCTGAGTTTGTGGCGTTGCCTCTGGAAAGCCAACTTAAGCAGCAAGGCATTCAACTGGCGTTGGGAAATGGGGTTGTTGAGGTGAATCGTACCGCCGACTCGTTGCTAGCGATTTTGAACAGCGGTGAAGTTATCGAGACTGATGTAGTGATTTCTGCCGCTGGCTTACGTTCAAACACTCAATTAGCGAATGCTTGTGGATTAGAGGTTGGGAAAGGCATTGCTGTCGACGCTAAGCTGCAGACTTCTACGAACAATGTATTCGCTCTGGGCGATTGCGCCGAGATACAAGGGCGCATGCTTCCATACCTTCAGCCAATTGTGTTGAGCGCTAATGTTTTAGGTAAGCAGTTGCTTGGGCAGGAAGCGCAATTGAAGTTGCCGCCAATGATGGTAAAAGTCAAAACGCCGAGTTACCCAATTCAGCTTGCCGGGGACTTCAGTGCTGTCGCGAATTGGAATGTGCAGATTTCTCAATCTGGCATCGTGGCAAAAGCTGAAAATGAACAAAGCATACTGACAGGGTTTGTTGTGACGGGTGAGCAAGTGGCTCAGGCTTTTCCGTTACTGCGTGAACTGTCTCAAGTCGCGCAATCGTAACTCGCTTCAAGCAGCACAATTTTATATTCAAAGAGGGTATAACCATGTCACATCTTCGTATTCCGAAAGACTGGACGGTTCAACGTTCGACGCCATTTTTTACCAAAGGCAGTGTGCCTCCAGCTCTTCTAACTCATCACAACACAACCGAAGGCGTGTTTGGGCAGTTATGTGTAATGGAGGGGCAAGTCACCTATTATGGTTTTGCAGATGAATTCGCGACAGAGCCTGAAATGATCGTCGTTATCAACGCAGGTCAGTTCGCGACAAGCCCGCCACAGTATTGGCATCGTATTGAAATGAGCGATGATGCACAGTTCAATATTAACTTTTGGTCGAATAAAGATAAAAGTGGACAAGCGATGTTCCACGCTAAGCAGTAAACCTTTCTAGACAATTTGATTATTGCGTGAATTTATCGGGAAAGGCGCATATTAAGTAAAAGAGCAGAGACGTTTCTCTGCTCTTTTTTGTTTATTGGCAGTAACGACATGCAAACTTAATCAGCGATATTAACTGTAAGCCCGTGCAACGCGACCTTCGCAATTCAAGGTGTATTGTTTTGCGTAAGCCGGAATGAAAACAGATTGGCCTTTGTCTACTACACATGTTTCACCATTTGCGTGTGTAATCACGAGCGGGGAATCTAGCGGCAACAGGATTTCTGCGGTTCTTACATAAAGTGTTCGTTGGTTGGCTTGTTTTACAATCGCGAATTTGAAATCGTCGACGGGAATTGGGTATTCCAACATGTCGTCGTTTTCGATTGGTTCAAGCAGTAGGGTGTCGAATGGTTTTTCTTCGAAGCGTGTGCAAGCAACGAGTTCTTTTATATCCATATACTTCGGCGTTAAACCGGCACGTAGCACGTTGTCTGAGTTCGCCATGATCTCAAGCCCCGTACCTTTCAAGTACGCGTGTGGCGTTTCTGCATCCAAGAACATCGCTTCGCCTGGTTTCAGCGTGATGACGTTGAGTAGCAAGGGCGCAAACAAACCAATGTCGCCCGGGTATTGCGCTTCTAACTCCAAGATCAGGTTGAACAGAGGTAAGTCGGTGATGCGAGCTTGAGCCAATAGCACCGTCAACGCCATCTCTTTCTGTTCGCCTTCCAGTGATAATAGACCGGAGAAGAAGCTCGCCAATCCTTTGGAAGTTTGATTGTCGATAAGGTCATCCACCAAGCTTTGCAGCTCAGGAATCGCCAGCTCAGAGAAGAAGCTGATGATTTCACTTGTTGGGCGGAAGCCATTCATCGCTTGGTATTCGGTTAGCGCGTAAACCAATTCTGGTTTGTGGTTTGGATCTTTGTAGTTACGGTTTGCAGCGGTTAGGGGAATGCCTTGTTTTTCTTCCAGTGCAAAACCTAGTTCTGCTTGTTGCTTGTTTGGGTGCACCTGAATCGACAGCGCTTTCTCGGCGGCAAGCACTTTAAACAGGTATGGAAGTTCACCAAAACGGTTTGCGACTTCTTCACTCAGAAAAGCATTCATGTCTTGAGCAATCAGTAAAGAGAGTTTGGTCTCCTCGCCGTTTACCATCACCACTGAGCAACCGTTTGGATGCGCGCCCATCCATACTTCTGCTTGTGGTTCGCCCGTTGGGTTTTCAATGCCAAACAGTTGGTTAACAGAAGTAGTACTGCCCCAAGCGTAGTTTTGAATCACGTTGTTCATCAGGAAAAACGTCGGATGCTTAGCTTGAGTTTGAATCGTTTGTGTATCGGACATCGTTAAATCAGACATAGAGTGTCACCATGAGAGAAAATCATGGCTTGGGCGACATTGCCCAAGCCATAGGAGCCATTTGGGGGAGGGGGGATTAAGCGGCTGCTTGCATCATTTTTGCTTTACGCACTTTTTTCAACGTTACACACGTTACTGCGGTAACCGTTGCGCCAGCTGCCATACAAATCAGAGCAAGGACTGGGTGGTTCATCGCGCCAAGCAGAGCGACCACGGGACCACCGTGAGCAACGCTGTTGGTGATGCCGAATGAGAACGCCATTACTGCCGCCACCATTGATCCAAGTACGTTTGCAGGAATCACTGACATTGGATCTTGCGCTGCGAACGGAATCGCACCTTCAGAGATACCCACCAGACCCATTGCGCCTGCGGCTTTACCCGCTTCGGTTTCTGATTCTTCGAACAGGTCGAACTTACGACCAAGCGCCGTTGCCAGTGCCATGCCTAAAGGTGCAACAGGGATTGCACACGCCATCGCACCCATAAATTGAGTTTGACCGCTCGCAATCATGCCCACAGAGAATAGGAATGCGACCTTGTTGAATGGACCACCCATATCGAAGCCAGCCATACCTCCAAGTACGATACCTAGTAGAACGACGTTACCTGTACTCATGCTCGTTAGTAGCGCAGTCAGACCGTCCATTAGGCTTGCGATTGGCGCGCCGATAACGAAGATGAATAGACCTGCGATGAACAACGAACCTGTGATTGGCGCAATCATGATTGGCACCAAAGGTTGAATGAATTTGTGGTAGTTAATCGACGTAATCCACTTCACGAAGTAACCCACAAGCAGACCAGCGATGATGGCACCGATAAAGCCTGTACCTGCGTCTGCGCCGTAGAAAGAACCGTTGTTTGCAATCCAACCACCGATCAAGCCAGGAGCCAGAGCAGGACGGTCAGCAATCGCGTAAGCAATGTAACCGGCTAGGATTGGGATCATCAGCGTAAAGGCAACCACACCAACGTTGAGGATTTGGTTCCACATGCTGCCTTCAGGAATTGCCATGCCCGCTTCACTTGGCTGACCACCGACTGCAAGAGCAAGGGCAATCAACAGACCCCCCGTTACGACGAAGGGGATCATGTGTGATACGCCGTTCATCAAGTAGCGATATAAGTCAGAACGGGCTTGAGAAGCTTTGTTTGCAACTGACGCTTGCGTATTGCCATTGGACTCAGCTTGGTACGTCGGTGCGTTTAACGCTTCATTAATCAGTCCTTGAGCATCGCGGATTGGGGCTTTTACGTTGGTTTTAACCACGCGTTTGCCCGCGAAGCGGTTCATGTCGACTTGCTTGTCACATGCCACGATGATTGCGTCTGCACGCTCGATTTCTTCTGCGGTTGGGCTGTTTTTCACACCGATTGAACCGTTCGTTTCAACCTTGATTTCGTAGCCCATCGCCGCTGCACCTTTCTCTAGCGCTTCTGCTGCTAGGTAAGTGTGCGCAACGCCCGCAGGACAACCAGTAACACCAATGATGAAACCTTGGTTTGCTGGAGCATCTGTCACTGGTTGCGGTTCTTCTTTAGCAAGAAGGAGTGCCAGTGCGTCGTGGCTGTTTGTTGCGCCTAAGAACGCATCGATGAAACCATCTTCAATCAATTTTGAAGATAGTTCTGCAAGTACTTCGATATGGTGGTTATCGCCACCGTCTGGAGAAGCGATCATGAAGAACAGCTTTGAAGGTAAACCGTCTTCCGCGCCGTACTCGATACCTGATTTGCTTACGCCGATCACAACCGCCGGTTCAATCACAGCGGCGCTTTTCGCGTGTGGAATTGCCACGCCATCTTCAAATCCGGTATTTCCTAATTCTTCACGTGCTTTTATATCTGCAAGAAATTGTGTTTGGTCAGAAATACGACCTTGGGCATGAAGAACGGCAACCAGTTCTTTAAATACGTCTTCTTTTGAAGACGCTTTAAGATCAAGCTTAATTAAGTCTTCATTTATTAGTTTGGTGATCATTGTCGAACCCCTATAAATATAATTTTTATTTCAGGGATATTTTTAAATTAGTGAGAAAAAGACTGTAGTGAAGAAAAAATGCATTTACTGGAGGATTGTAACCGACTCACTATAGTGTGATTTAGATCGTTCACTGGACAAATCTAGCTGCATATCTGTGACATGATGGATAAGAAGCTAAACGATAAGTGAAATGTGGCCTCGCTCCCACTTGAAAAGGGATTGAGTGTTGTTGATAGAGTTTTTGTTACTGGAGATTTGATGCGTCAACTGGATTTTTGTAACATTAAAATGGAAGTGTGATTTTGCTCAATAGCACAAAAGTCCAGTCCGGTGTATATCTATAGTAAATAGCATCATTGATGCATATATAGAGTGTGAGACAATGATTTTTCATGATTTAATTTCAGCGGTATTAAATGAAAGAGAGCCATTTCATAATATTTGGTTTGCAGGAGATTTTCATACGCCGCCTGAATTTAGCTATCAAGTTAATTTCCCTCGCCTAGAGTTAGTTCTGGATGGGGAATATATTAATGAAATGGAAAGTCATGATCGAAAAGTAACGCACATCGTTGCTAAAAAAGGCGACGCGATATTTATTCCACCTAACTGTTGGAATAAACCAGACTGGGATACCGATTGCTCAGTGTTAAGTATTTTGTTTGGGCGTCGACAACTTGGGTTGAGTTTGGTGAGCAAACGCAAAGGTGAGGCAAACTTTTACGATATTCAAAAGCATAGCATCCAAACGCGCTCAGGATTTGCGATAGATAACATCTTAGAAGCGTTGAGCTCACTGGCTCGTGAGAATACTAAAAAACCAATGGATGAGCTTTTACTGCAAGCATTGCTGCAATACGCGAAGACGATGTTGGATGCGCCAGTCGAGCAGCAGTCACATAGCCGTGTGCAAGATCTCTATCAAGGGATCTGCATCTACATTCAAGAGAACTTCCATCGCCCAATCACGCGTGACAGCATTGCGTCGAGATTCAGTATTTCCTCGAACCATTTGTCGCGCTTGTTCCGTCAGCAGGGGCACATGACCTTGGCAGACTACATTACTTGGGTACGCGTGGATCGTGCGAAGTTTATGCTCAAGAAATACAACTTCAAACTCAATGACGTGTCAGTGCGCTGCGGATTTAAAGACGTGAACTATTTCTGCCGAGTATTTAAGAACCGTACAGGCAGAACGCCGACGGAATATCGTGGTTCGATTTAAGCCTTCAGTCAGAGTGCGTAAATCATAGAAAAGTTTAGGCGAGCAGCCTCGACATGGCGTACATCAGCAGCGCCTGTAAGTCGACGCTGCTTTTTGTTAGTAGTAGGCGTTCCGCCATTTGATCGGTAAGCAGGTTTCTTGTGAGGTTAGTGGCCGCAATGATCTGTTCTCGGGTCGGCTTTTCTGGCATCACCAGTGCTATAGCCAGATGAACATCACCCATCTTCGAAGCCCAATCCATCGACTTTTCATTCGCAATAACAGCAATAGAAATATGGTCAACACCTGAAAACATCACGTGTGGTAGAGCGATCCCCGGGGTCACGCAAGTTGATGAACGTTCTTCACGTTTAATAAAAGCAAGAATCAGTTCGTCGGGATGAATGGGGTGGATGAGCTGAGCTAGTCCTTTAAGGCATTCAAACTTGGTGAGCTCGGTATGCGCTTTGGCGTACTGCCATTTGATTTCACAAGGTGGGCAAATTTGCGGTAAACGCTCGGCCAGTTGGCTAGAAAATTCATAGTTGATATGAGATCCCACCACCGTAAAGTGTTCAGCAATCATGTCTTTTATGACGAAGCAGGCCAGCTCTGCGTCAATGCCAATCGCTGTGATTTGACACAAATCACCTTGTTGTAGACCTGCTTGCAAAATCGCCACGGACTTGGTGAGTTCCGCAACACGATTTTGCGTTACATTAATGATATGTAAGGTACTTTTGAACTTCTTTGCCACTCGATTGAGTGGCTGAGCAAGGTGCGCACTGGCATTTGCATTATCGACGAAAAAGGTGATTTGGTATTCGTTCATCTGCAAATTTAGTCGCGGCAGTGGACGAGGAATACTTTGTCGACGTTCAGCAAAACCTCTTCAATGGGGATTTGAATTTTGCGCGTCCCTTCGAATCGGCCTAGTTGTTCTATCTCAATATCCGACACGATCAAAACCCGATCCGCTTGAGCGATATCGTGAGGAGTGAGCTGATTTTCTATCCCCATCGCACCTTGCGTTTCTACTTTAATTTGCACGTTATGTTTTGGCGCAGCTTTCATTAGTGCATCTGCTGCCATATAAGTATGAGCGATGCCTGTAGGGCATGCTGTCACCGCTACGATTTTCATGTTCTATCCATTTTATTTTTTGTGGATATTAGCACAGCCACCGCAGATTGAATTGATTTGAGCTGGATTAACGCAAGAGCTCTATCACAGTTTGAATCTCATGTTACATTAATCCAGTTAATGCACTTTTAGTCCTATATATCAAAGGGGAGGCACTGGTTAATCTATGCCCAAATAAAATGAGTAGGAACGCATACGAGCCAGGGGGATCCTGTATCTCAAACTCACTTGGGTATATATTCGAGCGTGAATATTGGAAGGTAAAACAATGGACATCACAAACCTAATTGAGCTGGAAACGATATGTTTAGATCTAAAAGCTCAAACCAAAGATGAAGCGCTCAAAGAGCTGGTCGAGATGCTAGAGGCAGCCGGCAAGCTCAATAGTCAAAGCCAGTTCTTGGCAGATATCTGGAAACGAGAAGAGATCGGTAACACAGGATTTGATGATGGTATTGCGATCCCTCATGCCAAAAGTGATGCTGTAGCGAAACCGGCTGTCGCGGTCGGGATCAGCCGTAATGGGATTGATTATGGCGCCGAAGATGGCGAGCTGTCCGATGTGTTTTTCATGCTGGCGTCTCCAGATGGTGATGATCACCATCACATTGAAGTATTGGCACAAATTTCCACCAAAATTATCGAAGACGGCTTTGTTGAAAAGCTCAAACAGGCTCAATCGCGAGAAGAAGCGCTTGAGATGTTGACTGATATTCAAACCCAATCCAATGAATTTCTCCCAACTTCTTTAGAATTTACATCAGAACCCCTGAGCCCTTGGGCGCAAAAACTTGGTCGCATTAAAGAGCACCTGCTGTTTGGCACATCCCACATGATCCCGTTTATCGTTGCGGGCGGTGTGTTGTTGTCGTTGTCGGTGATGATCTCTGGTCACGGTGGTGTACCACAAGAGGGCATTTTGGCCGATATTGCCCAAATGGGGATTGCTGGCCTGACATTGTTTACTGCCGTGCTTGGTGGTTACATTGCTTATTCCATTGCCGACAAGCCGGGCCTTGCGCCGGGTATGATTGGATCTTGGATTGCGGTCAGTCATTACAATACGGGTTTTTTAGGTGCAATTGTGGTCGGCTTTTTTGCTGGCTTTGTCGTTTGGCTATTAAAGAAAATTCAGCTACCAGACAGCATGAGTTCGCTTGGCTCGATTTTTATTTATCCGCTAGTGGGGACGTTTGTTACTTGTGGCGCGGTGATGTGGGTGATAGGTGCTCCGATTGCCAGCGCAATGACCACCATGAACGAAGTGCTGACGGGCATGGCGGGCTCAGGCAAAGTAATGCTCGGAACTGTGCTTGGGGCAATGACCGCGTTTGATATGGGCGGCCCAATTAACAAAGTGGCGACGTTGTTTGCTCAAACCCAAGTGAACACGCAACCATGGTTGATGGGCGGGGTCGGTATTGCGATTTGTACGCCGCCATTGGGTATGGCACTAGCCACGTTTTTGGCGCCGAGTAAATTCAAGCGAGATGAACGCGAAGCGGGGAAAGCCGCAGGTATTATGGGGATGATCGGCATCAGCGAAGGTGCGATTCCTTTTGCCGCTGGCGACCCTGCACGAGTGTTACCCGCTATTGTGGCGGGTGGCATTGTCGGTAACGTGATTGGCTTTATGTTCCACGTAATGAACCATGCACCGTGGGGCGGTTGGATTGTTCTCCCTGTTGTGGATGGAAAAATCGGTTACATCATCGGCACGATTGCTGGTTCTGTTACCACCGCGTTGATCGTGATTGCACTAAAGAAAACCGTCACCGAAGATGAGAGTTATACAGGTCATTCTCAAGTATATGGTTCTGTTCAAGGCGAAGGTGAGGCGGATGTTTTGGCGGTTACATCTTGTCCATCAGGTGTGGCACATACGTTCTTAGCGGCGAAGTCATTGGAAAAAGCAGCTTGTGCACTCGGCATTAAGATTAAAGTCGAAACCCAAGGGGCGAATGGCGTCATCAACCGAATTACCGAGAAAGACATCGAGAAAGCGAAGTTTGTGATCTTTGCTCATGATGTCGCGATCAAAGAACCGGAACGTTTTCGAAAAATAAAAGTGTTGGATGTCACGACCAAGGATGCCATGTTGAACGCTACGGCTTTGTTGCAAGCACGTAGAGTGTCTTAGCATTTTACTTCTGAGAAATTTTTCCTTAATAACCCTGCTGACTGCTTCGGTTTTTACTCCAACATCGTGCTCCACTTTTATTTGTGCCGCGAGTGAAGGATAAATTACGAGTAATGTTTTCAATTCTTTAGTAGCATGTTACAAAACATTTCAGTCAGGTGAACTAAGGGAAGCGTGCAATGGAAAAACAACGAGTAGCATTTATTGGTTTGGGTGTCATGGGCTACCCAATGGCGGGCTATCTGAGCAAAGCGGGGTATGAAACCAAAGTATACAACCGCACCAAAGCCAAAGCTGATAAATGGGCTGCAGAATACAATGGCATTGCGTGCGAGACACCGCGAGAAGCGGCAGAAGGTTGCGATATCGTATTTACTTGTGTTGGTAATGATAACGACGTACGCAGCGTGGTGTATGGTGAAGAAGGCTTGTTAGTTGGTCTCAAAGCGGGCGCGGTTTTGGTTGATCACACAACAACCTCGGCAGAACTTGCTGTGGAACTGGCCGATGCTTGTACCAAATATGGCAATCACTTCATTGATGCTCCGGTATCTGGTGGTCAAGCAGGCGCAGAAAATGGTGTTCTAACCATCATGTGTGGTGGTGAACAAAGCATTTTTGATCGTGTGTCTCCAGCGATGGACGTATATGCAAAGCAAATGACGCTTCTGGGTGAAAATGGCCAAGGTCAACGTTGTAAAATGGTAAACCAAATCTGTATTGGTGGTGTGCTTCAAGGCTTGAGCGAAGCGTTGTTACTCGCGCAGAAATCCGGTTTGGATATTGAACAAGTGGTTGAAACACTCAAGCACGGTGCTGCCGGGTCATGGCAAATGGAAAACCGCGCCAAGACGATGGCGCAAGATAAGTTTGATTTTGGCTTCGCGATTGATTGGATGCGCAAAGACTTAGGCTTCTGTCTGCAAGAAGCAGAGCGAGTGGGTCTAGAGCTCCCACTGACTAAGAAAGTGGATGAGCAATACGCAGACCTTCAACGCGATGGTTTAGGTCGCATGGATACATCTGTTCTGATTAAAGCCGTGGCTAAGAATCAGTAGTAGATAAACAGTTCTTTGGTATCAAAGAGCTTGAAGAAATTTAAGTTGATCATGATCGTTCCCCTTGAACATTAGTGTGTGATTAACGAACTTGAATGAGGAGGTGCTTTTGGGCACCTCCTTTTTATGTCTTCTTATCACAGCATTTGCTGGTGCAGTGTCCGTTTACTTGTTTAAGCCTAGCGCAATCTCAAGGCCTTTGCCGTAAGCTTCGTCCGCTTGGTAGGCGTGGTTAACGTGACGTTCTTTGATGAAGTCTGGCACACCATCCATTGCACGAGCGGTGTTGTCGAATAGAGTTTGACGCTGTTCTTCGCTCATCAGACGGAATAGGTCTCCCGCTTGGCTGAAGTAGTCTTCGTCTACACGGTGATCGTAATGATCAGCATTGCCGTTGATGCGTAGAGGTGGCTCAGAGTAATCTGGTTGCTCTGCCCATTCTTGTTTGTAGTTTGGCTCGTAACCTAGTGTTGAACCAAAGTTGCCATCAACGCGCATTGCGCCATCGCGGTGGTAGCTGTGTACCGGACAACGAGGCGCGTTAACTGGAATTTGGTGATGGTTTACACCTAGGCGGTAACGCTGCGCGTCTCCGTATGCAAACAGACGGCCTTGCAGCATTTTGTCTGGTGAGAAGCCAATTCCAGGAACGATAGCTGCCGGGTTAAACGCGGATTGCTCAACTTCCGCATAGAAATTTTCTGGGTTACGGTTCAGTTCAAACTCGCCTACAGGGATCAATGGATAATCTTTTTGTGACCATACTTTTGTTAGATCGAACGGGTTAAAGTTCACTTCATCTGCTTCTAACTCAGGCATGATCTGGACGTACATCTTCCATTTAGGGAAGCCTTGACGCTCAATCGCTTCGTAAAGGTCACGGTGATGGCTTTCGCGGTCTTTACCTACGATCGCTTCTGCTTCTTGGTCAGTCAGGTTTTTGATGCCTTGCTGAGTTTTAAAGTGGAATTTCACCCAGTAACGTTCGTTTTCTGCGTTGATAAAGCTGAATGTGTGGCTACCGAAGCCGTGCATATGACGGTAAGACGCTGGAATACCACGATCACTCATAACGATCGTAACTTGGTGGAATGCTTCTGGTAGTGATGTCCAAAAATCCCAGTTGTTTGTCGAGCTGCGCATGTTGGTGCGTGGATCGCGTTTCACCGCGTGGTTTAGATCTGGAAATTTTAGTGGATCACGGAGGAAGAACACTGGTGTGTTGTTACCAACCAAGTCCCAGTTGCCTTCTTCGGTGTAAAACTTTATCGCAAAACCACGGATGTCGCGCTCTGCATCTGCGGCACCGCGCTCCCCCGCAACGGTGGTAAAGCGAGCAAATAGCTCGGTCTTTTTACCAATCTCCGAGAAGATCTTCGCGCGAGTGTATTTTGTGATGTCATGAGTCACAGTAAAGGTGCCGTAAGCGCCTGAGCCTTTGGCGTGCATACGACGCTCAGGAATCACTTCACGATCAAAGTGTGCCAGTTTTTCAAGGAACCAAACGTCTTGCAGTAGTTGGGGACCACGAGGACCTGCAGTCATCACATTTTGATTATGGGCGACAGGACAGCCTGCGGCGGTGGTTAATTTCTTATTTGTCATTTTTCTTCCCCTCCAGGGATCAATACCTTAGCAACTGAAGAGAAGATTATTACGGAAAAGCTGGAAGCAAAAACTGATACTGCTTATCAATTCAATAGGTGGGAACGATTATGAAAAGTAACTTAGAATCAAATCCTTAGCTGATTTTTATGATTGGTTTATTAACGTATTGGCGAAAAGGGTAAAAAGAGCACGCTGGCATTTGCATGAATTGCGCTTTGTTGACAAGGCTAACGTCGGAAATCGCCCCTTTGATATCGCTTTATTGAACATCAAAGGGGCGGAATGATTAGGAGTACTTCACTTCAATTTGCTCAGCTTTTTCAAACGCTGGATGCGTTGCGAGTTGTTTTCCATAACGCTCAATATTCGGGAAGTGACCAGCCAAACCGAACTTATGCACGAGCTCGACAATAAATGACATCATGATGTCTGCGCCAGTTAAACGTTCTTCTACTAGGTAAGTTTTGCCTTCTAGCGATTGCTCGAAATAACCCAGAACGTTCATCGCTTCTTTGTCAGCATAGCCTGATAGAAATTGAGTTTCGTTTGGCTCTTTGCTAATAAAGATTTTTAACAACATTGGTAAGATTGCTGAACTTTCAGCAAAGTGCATCCATTGTAGGTACTCAGTGTGCGCCTTCGTCCCACGCTCAGGAGCCAACGCACCATCACTGTACTTCTCAATCAAGTATTCGGTCATCGCGCCAGATTCAATGATGAACTCGCCATCATCTTCAAGCAGGGGCGATTTACCGAGCGGATGAACGCTCTTTAGCTCAGGCGGTGCCATGAAAGTCACTTTGTCACGAACATAAGGCACGATTTCGTAATCCACATTTAGCTCTTCAAGTAACCAAATGATGCGCTTTGAGCGAGACTGATTGAGATGGTGAAGTTTAATCATTTATTTATCCCTTCCTTATAATGGGTCGTTAATCTGTACTACAAGCTTGCCGAAGTTCTTACCTTCCAACAGACCGATAAATGCTTCTGGTGCATTCTCCAGTCCTTGTACTAGATGTTCACGGTATTGGATCTTTCCTTCTGCCAACCATTGATTAATATCTTGCGCAAATTCACCGTAACGATGTCCGTAGTCATCAAAAATGATGAAGCCTTGCACCTTGATTCGTTTAGTCAGCAGCTTACCCATTAATAATGGAAGATGGTCGGTACCTTCAGGCAGTTCTGTTGCGTTGTACTGAGAAATCAAACCACAAAGTGGGATACGTGCGCTGGTATTCAGAAGTGGCATTACAGCTTCGAATACTTTGCCACCTACGTTTTCGAAGTAAACATCGATACCTTGATCACAGGCGTTTTTCAACTGTTCTGCAAAGTCGTCAGCTTTGTGATCGATACATTCATCGAAACCAAGGACTTCTTTGGCGTAACGGCACTTTTCTTCTCCGCCTGCAATACCAACAACACGGCAACCTTTGATTTTGCCAATTTGACCAACAGTCGCGCCCACAGGGCCCGTCGCGGCCGCTACCACAATGGTTTCACCTGGTTTTGGCTGACCGATATCGAGCAAGCCCATATACGCGGTAAAGCCTGGCATGCCAGCAACACCTAGAGCGTATGATGGGTTTTGTGGTTCTTTGCCAAGTTTAATCACCATCTCACCAGTTGAGATGGCGTAGTCTTGCCAGCCAACAGTGTATGCAAGAACCCATTCACCCGCTTCATAATCTGGGTGGTTCGATGCTTCTACCTGACAAACTGTGCCAGCGATCATTACGTCATCAACCGCAACAGGATCGGCGTATGACTCGGCATCGCTCATGCGACCGCGCATGTATGGGTCGAGAGATAAGTAAACGGTTCTCAGTAGCATCTCACCATCTTGAGGAGTCGGTTTCGCCACTTCTTCTAGACGAAAGTTTTCTTTTGTTGGTGCACCGTGGGGACGTGACGCGAGTACGATTCTGCGATTTGTTGCGTTAGTCATATTTATCTCACTTATTGATTAGACCGGTCGTCTAGTTTTAATTTCAAAATATCCCGCTCATAGAGCGGGAAGGTGTATTGTGCTATCACAGGAGTTATTACCAACTGTGAAACACATGTAGGGTGTTCATCTTACTTTTACGCTACCTACTATGGGCAAGTTCGCGTGTTTTGCAGTAGATGTTGAGTATAGGTCAGACTTTGCGTTAATGCTGCCTGATCTTGATACAGTTTGTTCAGCAAGCTTGCGCCGTTCCAAAGGTAGTATATCTGCCTTGCCAATAAAGCACTGTCACCATTTGGGATAGAGCCATCTTGAATGCCTACGTCAATGCAATCCGCCATTGCTTGAATGGTTTTGTCTGCACCTTGGCGTAACGCTAGGCGCATGGACTCTGAGAGATCGGAGACTTCCGCACTTAACTTGACCAACAAACATTTGTTCGCATTACATACGTCGTCTTCTACTTTGACCATTTCTTCAAAGTAGCTCATTAGGCGTTGGTAGCCATTCAGATCGGTATTGGTAAAGCGTGCGTTTAAACGCTCAAAATACTTAGTAAAGTAGTCTTGAATCATCGCTTCACCAAATTGTTCTTTGGATTTGAAGTAATGATAAAACGAGCCTTTCGGCACCGCGGCCTTTTTTAAAAGCTCTGAAAGGCCAACACTCGTAAACCCTCGGTTTACGATTAACTCGTATCCGACGTCGAGAATATGTTGGCGTGTGTCGTTCGTCTTTGCGTTCATGAAGCGTACTATAGAATGAATTAGACCAGTCGTCTAGTGTTTGTTGTAGGTTATTTTATTAGCTCGTACTCAATCACAAATAGCGTGTCGGTGTTTGGGTAGATTTCTCGAATTAACTGCTTGAGTTTTGGCAGTTCGATCGCTTCTTGTTCAGCATGAAACTCATTGATATCTTCAAAGTTGAGTGGTTCTACAGAGCGTATTTTGATGTTGCAGACTTTACGATCCGTCTCTAGGGTAAAAACTTCGACCTCTGTATTTGGAACGTAGTGACTTTCTGATTCATCTCGAATCGTAATCGTTTTTTTGCCTGATGTGATCAACGGGGTTAAGAATTCAAAAAAGGTAATCTTGGTTGGGTGGGATGACATGATGTACTCGTTAGTCTGGTTGTTTGGCGTAATTATATACCCAAATAACCTTGAGGTGCTTATTTCAAGAGAACGAGCGAGTGCGCAGGACGCGAATCAACTTGGCACTAAAGTAACCCGAGATAATGCCTATCCAGTTGGTACTGAGATCATCAAAACTAAATGAGCGACTTGGAATAAAAAGTTGGCTTATTTCTTCCATTGAAACGATAGCCAACAGCAGCAGCAAAAGGCGGATGCCAAAGACGTCGGCTTTACTTGAACTTATCAAAGAGGGGAAGGTGAAGACCGATAAAAAGCCGATCAATAAACTGAAGGTAAAGTGAAGCGTACTCGATCCACCTAAGTAGGTTTCCATTTGCAGGTAAGTGGCATGGTGTAAGTCAGAGCTTTTCCATAAAGAGAGTGAAGCCGTAAGCACCAGAACGAAAACAAAACTCATCCGTGTCAGTATTGAAACCATAATTAACCTATTGGAAAGAAGCCTAAGTAACGTTTTACAAAGTACAACGCTGCTAGATTCTGAATTGCCATGCCAATTGCCATCGCCCATGCTGCACCAATAACACCGAACGTTTGGCAAAGCGCAATGAGCAAGCAGATAGAGATTGTGCCGGAGGAAATTGTAATGTATTTCATGGTTCTTTCGTGACCGCTCATGAGTAATAAAAACCCTACAGAGCCAGTCGCAACATTGACTAACTGCCCTAAAGACAGGACGACTAACAGTGGCGCAGCAGCAAGAAACTCTTCACCAAAAAACCGCATCACAAACTCTGGGAATAGAGTGCAAATAATCACGGGCACAATGGCCAAACCAACGTTGGCTCGGCAAGCTAAACGGCTCAGGCTTTGCAGTTTGATCATTTGGCGTTCTTTGTAGAGAGAGGCAAACATAGGGGCGACCACAAAGTTAATGGTAATCAGCACAAAGCCAATCAGTAGTGATGTACGTTGAGCTGCAGCTAATAAACCGAGTTCCGCTGTTGAGATAAAAAAGCCCGCAATGACAAGGCTTCCCCATTGAAGAACGTTCGTGAAGATACTGCCAATCCAGACTTGCTTGGCAGAAGCGACCATTTTTTTGTTTGGTACGAAAGCCGATGTCTGATACTGACCTGAACTTAGCCAATTAACACTGGATATTACCGCGACGCTCATACTCGCCAGAAGCAGTGCGGTCATCAGATTGTTGATATTTTGCTGACCGATATAGTCCAAGCCAAAGACAAAAAAGACCATCAACATACTCACGCCAAGCTGTAAAGCAAACAGTGATGACACGACCTTTCTACATGCTTGAAGCACACGACTGTTGGTCTGTGCAAGCACCAAAAACGGTATGCAGAACAAGCCTAAAGTAATCGCATGCATTGGCGATTGGGTCTGATTTAGCTGTTCAGGAAACAGATTAAATCCTACCAACAAAACGGCAATGGCTAGCAAGCAAAACGCCATACTTCGATAAAGTGCTGTTTTATAGTTATGGCTTTGTTGAAGTGTCTCTTTGTTATTAAAGGCGATCGCATTGTAGCGAACTAATGAGACATCAAAACCTAGCTGAGAAACGATCGCGAGTAGTGAGACTAGGTTGAATAAAAAGAAAAATTGACCGGAAGTCGAAGCGTCACTGGCCTTCGATACAATCAGTGTCAGTAAAAAAGCAAATAGCGCACTCAACACACGCGTGATTGCGGTTTTCAATCCAGTAGATAGCAAGCTTTTTTTACCGCTGGGCATCAACAGTAATTTTTGTTGAATAGTGTGAAACATAGAGGTATTTAACCGTAAATATTATTGAGTGCGAGGCGCTGTTTTTCTTCACTGAAGGCGTCGTTTAACGCTGTTGTATATTGGCAAAAATCAATTTCATCATAATGATTGACACAGTGCGCGATCTGCTTGGCCATTTCTTCAGGTGTTAGCGCTAAAAATGGGTAGTTTAGATCTTTGGTCGCGCCGATAGTTCGAATTACCATAGGAAGATGTAATTTGGCTGCTTCTAGAATAGTTAACGGCATCCCTTCCCATGCTGCAGTATGTAAGTAAAGGTCTGAACCCTTGAGCTTTTTAACCACCTCATCACGAGGCAACATGCCAGTCACATCCACATTTTCTGTACGCAATTTTTGTTCAAGTGTGTAGTCACCGCCACCTATCCAAGTGATATCTAATGGGCGGTTAAGCGCATATCGATTAAGGTGTTGCAATGTGTCGATGAGAAATTGTGGATCCTTTTGGGGCGCAACACGACCAAGCACAACAAGTCTCAGCGCTTCTTGTCTGTTTCGCCCTAAACGCTCTTCACTTTGATAAGACACGTAGTTGTTGAGCAGCTCGGCACGTTTCGCACCAATGCTAATGGCTAGGTCACATTCTCGTTGGCTACAGCCTGCCACCACATCAATTTTGCTTAGTTTTACTTTCTCTAGCGCTTTATAGAGCTGGCGCGCGAATTCGGAGATATCTTCACGTTCGAAAGCATAACAGTGCGGAGTGTAAACCAAGCGCGCCTTGCCAAGTTTTAGAAATCGCCCGAGAAAGCCCGCTTTACTCGAGTGCAAATGCACAACGTCAGGCGCAAGTGATGCAATCATGTGGTTTGCATCGCGAACAAATTGAAGTAAGCCGCCTTCCACCCATTTGGTCTGTGTGAAAATATGATGGTTGTTCTCATTGGTTAAGTCGTTTTCTCGAGCTCTGGCTAGCAAGAAATGTTGATAGGGTTCGTCTCGAGAGGAGTGAGCATAACTATAGAGGGCGGTTTGAACGCCACCTCCGAAGGCTTCTGTAATATGGAGCACTTTTTTCATGATGATTTTGTTCCTGATGTCTGCATCCATTTATGCTTGAAAGCATCACGTTCTTGTTCTGAATAAACGTGGCGATATAAGGGAAGATCGTACATATAGAACAGCTTTGAAAAGTCGTAGTGATGCTTAAAGTGCTGGTGGATATTGGAGTACCACTTGTTTTTCGCTTCATTGCTGTTTTTCAGCACGAAGTCTTGCAGCCCGAGAAACTCACCAATTTCTTTATCGAGAGAACTGAGCTTTTCGCATTTGATTAGCATGACGTTGGCTTGCTCGTTCTTGAATGTGAAGAAAGGTTGAGTGTTGTCCAGTTCTTGACGCATCACATCGATATTGAAGTTACGTTTTAACTCGTTGTCGAACCAGTCCGCAAAATAGTTGAGATTGATATAGTTATCGAAACAATGTTCGAGGTGCTGATACGTGACTGCCATATCTCGGTGAATTGCATCATTCTTTTTGCCTTCGATAAATTGCAAATGGAGGTCTTGAAAGAAACGAGAAAAGACAGTTGCGATTGGATCACGGACCAGTGTGACGATTTTGATCTGTTCGCGTTTTTGTAAGATACGTTTTCGTTGCTTGAGCACTAAGCGATAGAGCGCTCGGTTTTTGAAATCGAAAAATTTACTCACGTCTTTTTTATTGTGATACATGTGAAATTCTTCGTGATCATCAAAGGTGTGGATGTGATAGCTCGGGATATTTCTTTCTCCCAGCGTGTGCTCAATTGACGATGAGCCAACTTTGCCCATTTGGTAAACTAAAACAAAATTGTCAGCTTGGAGTTCTCGGTTCTTTTCAAATTGTCGAGAGATTGAATACTTCATCTATCCTATCCTTGATTATTCAAATTCATGGTGATGGTTTACCGGAAAAGTATGAGCAATGGTGTTGACCTTTGACTCGCGGCTCATGCTTATCATGACGGGTAATAAGAGTATTAAAATGATGGTGGTATTTACCGCAACGAAGAACACCATGATGAGGGCGTATATCGCGAGTAAGAGGCTTTTTCGGTTGTCATTGAGACTACGGAAGCAAAAGCGAATAAACAGAAAATAACCACCAAACAATAGGGCGATACCGAGCAACCCGTATTCAATTGCGGTATCTAACACAAAGTTGTGGGTGTAGATCGCCAGCTCATCATAGTTAAAGTAACTGATCATAAAGTTGGGCAGCATCTTCGCGCCGACACCTAAAATAGGGTGCTGAAGTAAAATGTCTAACCCATTGGCAAGTAAGAGTTTTCTATGAAGGTTCGATACCCAGCGGGCTTCACTTTGGTTGGCAAATAAGACGTCTTCTTGGGTTATTTCCAATGTGTCCGCTAGCGTTTCAAACCCAACGTAGAGTGTGGTTGTGACGGCAGTAAACACAATGAAGCTTAAGGCTAATAAAATCGTCCACGTGTACGTTTCATTAAGCGATTTTCTCATCAGTTTTTTTACGAGCAGCTGGTCAAAGAAGAAAAGCAGACAAAAACCAAGTAGTGCTTTTCTTTCTTGCGACAACACCAGTAATACCAAAGCGACGAGCATCAAAAGGTGGAAAGCGCGAATTTTATCCCGATAAAGGTATAGTAGTGAGCAAAGCACACCGAAACCGTATTTACTTACCCCGAGTAACTTAAACCCGCTTTGATATCCCTGAGCAAAGTGCCATAAGGCAACGAGCGTGCAGATCAAAAACAGCAGGTAAGTGAAATAAACCATAACCCTTTCATCATCAAACACGCCATAGGCGTACATTAGGCTAAGCAAGCAGAGAATCGCCAGCCATTGCACGGTTTCTATAACTAGCGGCATTAAGGGGACGCGATTTAGCAGGCCATTTAAGAACACATACCCAGTGAACAATACGAGGAACCCCATACAGGGATGCATGAGTTTTCCAGCTTTTCCTTCCAATACCACTAACGCTGTAAAACCAATGGACAAAAGACTTACGATGTCTGAAGGTGCTAGTGCAACTCCTCCAGCACGAAACTTCATGGGAATAAAGAATAATGCCAGTAGGCATGCCGCAAACCATGAGGCTCGGTGGCTCGATGGCGCGGAACTATTTGTTGGTGCAAAGCTGCTGGTAGATTCCATAGTAACCTTCACGAAATTTATCGATGGTGTAGAGAGAGGCCCTATTGACTGAGTATTGACTTGCAGCGTCATACCGCTCAACACTTTCACACAGCTGGAGCACTTTCTGGCTCAGCTCATTTGAGTTACCAACCTGAAATAAATATTCGGCACGTCCGGTGACGTCATCCAAACCGGGTACGTCCGATGATAATACGGGTAAGCCTGCTGCCATGGCCTCAACCGCCGCCAAGCCAAAGCCTTCGACATGCGATGATTGCACGTAAATGTCCATGTCGTTCAAAAACGCTGGAACATCAGAAACTACCCCATGAAAGTGAACACGTTGCGTGACGTTGAGCTTTGTTGCCAATGCTTGCAGTGGCGATTTTTTTTCGCCATCTCCAGCAAGATGGAGCTCGTATCGTCTCGGTAAATGGACAAGTGCTTGGATAAGCGTTTCATGATCTTTATGTTGGTGAAGTCGGCCCACCATGCCAATCTTGATGATTGGTTTGTCGATTAGGTGGCTGGCGCACTTCGGCATCATAGGAAACCTTTTTAAATCGACGCCATTGTGCACCACGTGATATTTATGTTGGTAGCGAGGCATGAACTTCACCAGTTCATCTTGTACTTTTTCACTAATACTGACCGTCAAGTCGTGGCCCCAATACAAGACGTATTCCATGAACTTAAACAACGGATAGTCACGTCGACGGTTGTAAGAACAGTGCTCAGTCTGGATTCGTTTTTTACCTACCGCCAATAGCGCTAGATAAATGGAAGGGTAGAGGTGCCCGTGAACGACATGCGGCCAACGCAGCAAACAGTATTTCTCACTCAATGACAAAGTGCGCCAGTTAAAACACTCTATCCCTTGGGCGTATAGCGTTGGTAAGTAATCATTTTCATCACACAAGACCAAAATTTTGATTTCGTATTCAGGCTTATGTTCTAAAACAAGGTCGACTAAGAACTTCTGAGCACCGCCGTTCTGAGAAAGATCATTAATAATATGTAGAATCTTGGTTTTCATGATTAATTGGTCAGATATTGCTGTTTAAGGTCGGTGATTTCTGCATTTGAGAAAAAGTGCTTCGTCAATTTAGAATTCAGCATTTCTTCAACGTACTCGGGTGTAGGTTGAAATTGCGTTTTGAATTCTTTCATTAGTGGCGAGTACCATTTGTTGTCTGACTGATTTTCATAAACGACATCCACGGGGTAACCTAAAAAGCCTTCAACTGCGGAGTTAGCCTGCTTTAGCTTGTCACTTCGAATGACCAACAGTGAGAAGTTGTTGTTATGGTATGCCTGATAGCCCACTTCGTGATTAAAAGGTTCGTTAAACACATCAATCCCTGTTAGTTGTTTGATTTCGTTGTCAAACCACTGCAGCGCATATTGATGATTCATGTGCTTATCAAATGCCTCTTGGAGTAATTGCGGTCGTTCGGTACGTATTGCGCTGTCATCCTTTAGATATTTGTCCGCCATCCAAAAAGGAAGTGCTTGAAAGAACATTGAGACATTTCGTCCGATCGGTTCACGCACCAGCGAGATAATTCGAACTTTTTTCTTGCGCTTTAACATATGGCTCATCGTTATACGCTTTAGTCGTCGCTTTAACGCATTGATCTGAGGCTTATGCAATTGCGCTCTAACGGGGGATATCTGTTTTTGCGCATCGACAGTCATAAGATCGTGCAAGTGAATCGAGTTAGGAATGGAATGCTCTAATGCACTCGAACCTACTTTGCCCATTTGATAGATCAATACCGGTTGTTCTTGGCTTTTCAATGTTTGGTACCAAGATAGGTTTACGTTAGTAGGCGTATTTCTGGACATAGAGCGTCTCTCCTTCCTTGGCCTTGGCTTGTGTGATTAAGACGCCAAGAGATGGAACTGAGTGTTGTATTTGTTTAGATAACGCAAGGTTAACCAGTGATGATTTTGTTGATTCTGAGCGAATGACGGTAATCAGACCATTGGCATACTGACCAAGAATAAGTGCATCACTCACTGACAGTAGGGGCGGTGTATCGATAATGATCCGGTCATACTTATTTTGAAAATGTTCGAGCAACTTTTTAAAGCGATCAGAAGCTAGCAGTTCCTGTGGGTTTGGCGGAATTAGGCCTGCCGGTAATACATCTAAGTTGGCTTCTTCTATACGTGTAACACAATCTTTGATTGGCGTATCCATAGTCAGGATATGCGTTAAGCCTGGGCTTGATTCAGCAATACCAAACCGTTTTGCGATGGAAGGTCGGCGTAAATCGCAGTCGATGATCAATACCTTTTCCATTTTTGAAAACGACACCGCCATATTGATACTGGTCGATGTTTTTCCTTCTTCTGGAATGGCAGAAGTAAAGGGCAATATCTTTTGCTTCGTGTTGGTTAATCTGAGCAGAAGCGAGGTTCTGACGGAGCGGCAAGCTTCACTAAATAGCTTTTCTTCATCATCTAAATACGCGGTATAACTGACGCCGTTTTTACGCAAATTGCGTTTTTTGACCATCGGAATCACGCCTAAACACGTAACACCAAGTTTTTCCTGCACATCGGCTGTGCTTCGGATAACTTCTCGCAGAGTTTCTAAGATGATGACCAACGCACAAGCAATGGCAAAGCCAAAAAAGGTGGCAATCAGTACCAGTTTGATTCGTTGCGGTGCTACCGGAAATAGAGGGATGATGGCTTTGTCAGTAAAACGTGCAGTGACATTTTTGTAGTCGCTGGTGGCGTTGGTCTCTTTCTCACGATTTAAGAACGCTTCATAGAGTGCCTTATTGGATTCAACCTCGCGTTTTAACTGTTCGTAACGCGCTTTTTGTGACCCTAACGATTGGAAGTCTGACTTTTTGTTATCGAGTTCTGCTCGAAGCATGTCCTCTTGCGCTTTTGCAGCAAGAAGGTCTTGTTGCTTGCTGAAGGAAATGTCACGAATGAGTTGCTGGGTTCTTGATTGAATTTCAGCAAGCTGCGCTTTCGCCTGAATCATTCGGTCATGCTTGGGGCCGTAGCGCTGTGCCAGCTCAGAGAGATTTTTGGCTGCCTGGGCTTCCGATAATTTGAGGTCGCGGATCTGCGCTTGATTAGCGAATTCATCAATTGACAGCAAGCTGTCTAAACTTTGTGAGGATTTACGTCTTAACAGTTGGATTAACGTCTGCGCTTCAATGCGCTTATTAACAGCGACATTTAGCTTGCGAGTGAGTTCTTCTAGCTCATTTGCGTAAATTTCATCAATACCGTTTATATCGATCAATCCTTCTTTTAACAAGAATTCTTGCAGCGCTTGCTCAGAGTTACGTAATCGCTCCTCCAATTTTTGTGAGTTATTTGTCAACCAAGTGGCCGCATTTTGTGTAACGACCAATTTGGCTTCAAAATTTGCGTCAATGTAGGCTTGGCCGACAGCGTTGGCGATTGTCGTCGCAAGCTTAGGATCGGTAGAACGAAAGCGAATTCTGACTAATTGGGTGTTACGTACCGGCTCAATATCGAGTTTACTTCTGAAAGCTTGAAGCGCTTGATAATAGGACTCTGAAAACTGGGCGGTTTCTTTTGGGCTTGGTGCCACATTCAGTAGGTCTTGAACAAAAGGGATCGACTTTATTTGGTCGATCTTTTGATTTAATCCACCTGAGCGTGTGAACTCCGGTAGTTGAGTTAGGTTCAGCTCTCTAATGACCTTATCTGCAATATGATTCGATTTTAAAATGGCGATTTGCGTTTGAAAGTACTCTTTTTTTGTCGTGTCGACGCCATATACTTCCTCGATTGAAAGGGCGCTTTTTTGCTCTTCTTGGATGAGTAGCGTTGCTGTAGCTTGGTATATCGATGCTTTGGAGTAGATATACCAAGTACAAGTTAATGAAAACAGAAGCGTGAAAGCTGCGATGCTTAGCCAATTCTTTTTAATCGCTTTAAAGTGATGACCAAAACGAATCAGTTCTACTTTGTTCATCTGGAGATTATTTGGATGAGTCCCGTTCATTTGATTCCCTGTCACTTAAAAGAAGCTCTGGTCGATAAATACAATGTCACCAGGCTCAACGTTGCGGTGCATACTGACACCCTCTATCGTTTGACCCGTTTTATGTTTGGTGAGGTTAATGCCTTTGCGTGAGGCTCGGTCGGTCAAGCCACCAGCTAAAGCGATGGCCTTTTCGATAGTTAATCCTGGTCGATATTCAAATCCACCTGGTTTCCTGACTTCGCCATTGACATAAAACAGACGAAAGTTATTGATGGTGACCATCACTTTTGGGTTGATGAGATAATCGCCTTTTAAGCCCGTTTCTATTTCGTACTTGAGTTGTTTCGGTGTTTTTTTGATTGCTTTGATTCGGCCAAGGTAGGGGTAATCAAAATAGCCATCTGACGTTATTAGAATATTTTTAATCGTAAGATCTTCTTCACCGTAGACCTGCACGGAAATGGTATCGCCCGTGTCGAGTAAGTAATCTTCTTCGTTTGAGTCAGCGTTTACCAAGGTGCTAAATAGCAATAACGCGACGCTCATGAATGTGATGAATGACTTCATTAATAATCCTTGTTACAGAGAAAACTGTGCGCTTAAAGTCCAAATGTTCTGTTCGAAGCTATAACCTGGTCGGTTAGAGGTTTTATCTTGGTATTGCCAGTCGGCTTGCAGCTGTATCCAGCGTTTAATTTGATAATCGATACCAAAAGATAGGGTGTAGCGATCGTCGTTTCTGGTGATCCCCGTATAATCATCTTGTTGATAAATAGCACCTAAGCGAGTTGCAAGGTAACTATTCCAATCGTGCTTGAGGTTCAGTCGGTAACGAGTTTGTAGGTTGTAATCGCCATCTTGATCAGGGTTAACCGCCGCTTGAGTGGTTTTCACTCTGACTAGAGTTTGTTCTTGAGGCAGCCATTCAAAGCCGATATCCCAACTAAAGCCTTTAAATGTCTCTCGTTGAGCGCTGTCAAAATCTTTGATTTGATAACCGAGTCGAGCGATGCCTTTGGTTTTTCCTGTGACTTCCCATTCGGCACCGGTGTAATAGAAACTGGTGTTGTTATCTTTGGATGGTTGCGAAGAATTTCGGTGCTGATAGTCGGTTACTATTTGTTTTGTCCCAACCAACCAATAGGTTCTTGGCGTCGCCCTTAAATAGAATTCCAAGTGTGCATTGGGGGCTCGAAAATCGTTGTATTTTGTTTTAGCGTTTGTGCGCCCAGGCAAGCCGTCACGGTAGTTTTGATAGGTTTTATCACTGTAGCCTAAACCGAATTCGAGTCTGCCTTTTGCACCGTTAGAGCCAAAGACATAATTGGTTTTGATATCGTTACGGTTGAACTCTATTGGTGAGTCGATTGCGCTACCATTACCTTCGGTAATATCTTCTCCTCGAACTTCATGCTGGGCGCGAAAACGGTAATCAACCACTAAACGATGACGATGATTAAATTCGAAAAAGTTGGAAAACTGAAAAGTGTGGTCGTCGAAGTCGTTGCGATCGTCAGATGAAAAGCCCGCTTTTAACTTATATAAAATATCTGCGCGATAGCGATTCCGTTCTATACGTGCTAGTAAGCTTGGTTCTATACCCCAAATATTGACCGATTCTACATTGCCGGATTTTTCCGCTTTATTGATGTTGTCATCTCCCTCGTAGAAAGTTTTTACGAGGGGAATCAACTCTATACCAGACTCGGTTTGGTAAGCCATCGGTTCTGCGAGCAAGTCAGTAGAAAACAGACTCAATGCTATTGCCATTGTCAGTTTCTTCATAATCTCAACCTTAGTAAGCGTTAGCACCAGTGAAGCCTTTGAAAACGGTCATAAAGATGATTTTGATGTCCATCCAAACCGACCAGTGGTGGATGTAATCCAAATCAAACTCGACTCTCTTTTCCATTTTTTCTAAGGTGTCTGTTTCGCCGCGATAGCCATTAATTTGCGCCCAGCCAGTAATGCCTGGTTTTACTTTGTGACGTAGCATGTATCGGTCAACAATCTGGCGATACTCTTCATTGTGCGCCACGGCATGAGGGCGTGGACCAACAATAGACATGGTCCCTTGCAGTACATTGATAAATTGAGGCAGTTCGTCCAAAGAGGTGCGACGCAGAAAACCACCAAAAGGCGTAATGCGTGGGTCGTTCTTTGTCGCCTGTTTCACGTGAGGGCCTTGATCCATAGTGGTCATTGAACGGAATTTCCAGACTTCAATCTTGCGTCCATCGAGGCCGTAACGATGCTGTTTAAAAATGACCGGACCTTTAGAGGTCAGCTTAATGCCAATCGCAATGGCGAGCAGGACTGGAGAGATCAAGGCTAAAATAATGCTCGAAAACAAAATGTCTTCAAACCGTTTTACCCAGGAAGAAATTCCAGCAAATGGCGTATCAAATACGCTGAGCGTTTGAACTTGGCCGATTTGCGCCCAACGAGAATGCAAAAGGTTATAGGTAAAGAAGTCGGGAATCAGATACGTATTTGCGGTGGTGTCTGAGAATTGGTTAAGAAGCGATGCAATACGTTCTTTTGCGTGCATTGGCATTGCGATATAGACGTAATCCACTTCCCCTTTCTTGGCTCGCTCAAGAGCGTGGTCAACTGCCCCTTTAATAGGGTAAGCAGAATTTGGCAATCTGTCGGAAGAACGCTCATCGTAAAAGCCATCAAAAAGTACACCGTGTTCAGTGTGGTTTTGAATTTCGTTAGCAAGGGTAATGCCGTGAGGAGTTTGGCCGATGATGATCGCAGTACGAGTGTTGAATCCTTTTTTTCTTAAATAGGCTAATCCGGTACGGAATGTCACTCGCCATGCCAAAAGTAGAGCGGGCGTAATCGCAAACCACAATGCCAGAATAGTGTTATCAAATAAGTCATAGACTTCCGAAAAATACAGAACAATAAAGATAAGCGCGGAAGTTACTGCCCAGGCCACACAGACAATAATCATCTGCTCTTTAAACGAACTGGTTCGCCAAGAGCGGTACAGGTTGCCGCTTTCTGCCATAAATAGAAAGGAGATGCCTCCAACAAAAGCCAGTATGACGTAATCTTTCCCCATCGCAGTATTCATGTCTTTGAACACTAAAAGCAGCATAAAAGAGACGATGACAGCAAGATCTGAGATGCGATATAAAAAAGCGAACTCCATCTCGTGAGAGCGGATAAGTCCTTTTTGTTTCATGACTCAGTTTCCTTTCTTACACGCTACCGCCCTTGGGTGTCTCCCCCAATTGCCGTGTCGTGAGCGTTATTAGTAGTTGGTGAACAGAGCATTCTGTTGAATGCTTCTGAGTTTTTTGTCACGTGTAATTTCGTTGATAAGTGTAAAAATTTGCGTTGTTGAGGTAAGTGGAAATAAGAATGAAATTTAGACCTTTGGCTAAGTTTGGCGGGTTAGGAAAAAGCTGGTACTTACTCATGAGGGATGAGGAAAAGTATTAAAAATGAAGTATCAGTACAAAGACAATGGTTTATGTGAAGGTAGAAGAAACGGGTGATCTTATTGGTTAACGATTAATGATTTAGTATCGAATTACTTATATTTATTAGGATAAAAAAAATCCCTCTCAAGTGAGAGGGATTTTTTGTGAGTAAGGACGAATGAATTATTCGACTTCTACGCCGTTTTCTTTGTATAGGCGGCGGCATGCACGACCATCACTGTGGAACAGGTGACAACGGTGTGCTGGAATACCAATCTCGATTTTATCGCCGGTATCGACTGCGAGCGTGTCAGGCTGACGGAAAATAACGTCGGCGTCTGCGCCTTCTAGGTTTAGGTATACTTGAGTTTCGTTACCTAGCTTCTCTACAATCATCACTTCACCGTGAATGCTTGCATCAGCTTCAGAAGCGGATAATAGGTGCTCAGGGCGAATGCCTAAAGACATGCGGTCGCCACGGTTAACCGTCGTGCCATCCACTGGAATCCAGAAAGATACGCCATTAGATAGTTGAACTTTGACGCGCTCTGCTTCTACTTCATCAATGAATACGCTCATGAAGTTCATTTTCGGAGAGCCGATAAAGCCTGCTACAAAGCGGTTTTGTGGGTAATGGTAAAGCTCAAGCGGCTTACCAACTTGCGATACATAACCGCCGTCTAGTACAACGATTTTATCTGCCATTGTCATTGCTTCTACCTGATCGTGCGTTACGTAGATCATGGTACAACCAAGTTGACGTTGTAGCTTAGTGATTTGCGCACGCATGTTTACACGCAGCGCGGCATCCAAGTTTGATAGTGGTTCATCCAGAAGGAATACATTAGGTTGCGATACCAGTGTTCGACCGATAGCCACACGTTGACGCTGACCACCTGAAAGCGCTTTTGGTTGGCGTTCAAGTAAGTGACCCAATTGTAGAATTTCTGCAGCTTGCTCAACACGTTTGTCGATTTCTGCTTTGTCTGCTTTTGCTAATTTTAAGCCAAATGACATGTTGTCATATAAGTTAAGGTGTGGGTAAAGAGCGTAAGACTGGAATACCATACCAACACCACGTTTGGATGGTTCGACGTCATTCATGCGCTGGTCACCAATATACAAATCACCTGAAGTAATGTCTTCAAGACCGGCAATACAACGTAAAAGGGTAGATTTACCACAACCTGATGGACCTACGAAAACAACAAATTCACCTTCGTTGATTGTTAGGTCTACGTTCTTAGAAATCAGTACGTCGCCATACGCTTTACAAACATTTTTTAACGTGACACTCGCCATGTAGCTCGTCCTCGATCAATTTTTTATTATTCACCGCTCATCATTATATGAATTATCTAGCGAGCAGTAACAGTAGGAATCGGTAAGTTATTGCGGTTGGTAAGAAAAGTAGGGTAGCACTTCAATAAAATGTCCTGAATAGAAGTGCTACCCATCATAGCCAAGTACGAGTTTCTCTCCCCCACATTATTCGTGTTGTCTCCCCCGTGAAATAATTACCACAAACAACACCAATAATGACATTCCACTCGTCTGGCAATGCAAAACCAGCAAATCTTTTTCCTAATACGTAGGCACTGCTGGGAAAGGGTTCTTACCATCCACTCTTGGATGACTGAAGTTTGTAAGATTGTGCGAGGTGCGACATCCTCCTAATAGAAATAATTGTAGGGGGAGTAGGTAGGGAGGAGTAAAAAAGGAGGAGGAATAAAGCAGTTGGTCGGAAATCACATTATTGCACCACCTAAAGTTGAAACCGATCACAGGAAGTATCCGTTTTGTGATTTGAGTCTCTTACCCTTGGCGATTTAGATCACGAAAATACGTCATAATTGTAAGGGCGTAGGGATTAGGAGGATGAGACATATTGGATTATTTCAGATGATATATGTCGAAATACGGCTGAACCTCAATGGACTAGCCCTACATCAAAAATATAAAAAGGATACGAACATGAAAAAGTTAAGCGCTGTAGCACTAGGTACTCTTGTTGCTTTGGGTTCTTTTGGTGCTAATGCTGCCATCGAAGAAGGACAACTTACTATCTGGATCAACGGCGACAAAGGTTACAACGGCCTTGCTGAAGTTGGTAAAAAATTCGAAGAAGACACTGGCATTAAAGTGACAGTGGCTCACCCAGATGGCCTTCAAGACAAATTCCCTCAAACTGCAGCGACTGGTGACGGTCCTGACATCGTATTCTGGGCTCACGACCGTTTCGGTGGTTACGCAGAAGCTGGCCTGCTAGCAGAAATTAAACCTTCTAAGAACATTCAAGAAGGTATTGTTGATTTCGCTTGGGATGCAGTACGTTACGACGGCAAATTGATCGGCTACCCAGTTGCGGTTGAGTCTCTATCTCTAATCTACAACAAAGACCTAGTTCCAAACCCACCGAAGTCTTGGGAAGAAGTTGCAGCGCTAGATGCAAAACTTAAAAAAGACGGCAAGTCTGCAATCATGTGGAACCTAAAAGAACCGTACTTCACGTGGCCACTAATGGCTGCTGATGGCGGCTACGCGTTCAAATACACTTCTGAAGGTTACGATGTTAAAGACGCTGGTATCGCGAAAGAAGGCGTTAAAGACGCAATGAGCTTCGTAAAAGGCTTGGTAGACAAAGGCGTAATTTCTGCAGATATGGACTACTCAGTATCTGAGTCTGCATTCAACCAAGGCAAGACAGCGATGACGATCAACGGTCCATGGTCTTGGGGCAACATCGAGAAGTCTGGCGTTAACTACGGCGTGACTACGCTACCTAAGTTCCAAGGTCAATCTTCTAAGCCATTCGTTGGTGTTCTAACGGCTGGTATCAGCACTGCGTCTCCAAACAAAGACCTAGCGGTTGAGTTCATTGAGAACTACCTACTAACAAACGACGGCCTACGTATGGTTAACAACGATAAGCCTCTAGGTGCGGTAGCGCTTAACTCGTTCCAACGTGAACTAGATTCAGATACTCGTATCGCTGCGACTATGGATAACGCGATGAACGGCGAAATTATGCCAAACATTCCTCAAATGAACGCATTCTGGGGCGCGGCTAAGAACGCAATCATCAACGTAGTTGATGGTCGTCAAACTGTCGATGCAGCATTGGCAGACGCAGAAAAACAAATGACTAAATAATTAAGTAAGACCTTTTTAAGGAGGGGGCAACTCCTCCTTACTTTTCTATATTTATTCTATATTCGCTAGCAGGTTCCCTATGCAGTCAGTTCAAGGTACAAATGCTATGACAGCACCAGAAGCCAGCCTTCCGAGCAGCAAAAAAGTGTTCATGAAATGGTCACTTTTAGGCACAGTCGGCATTATCAATGGCTACGCAACAATCCTTATGTATTCACGCGGTGAGATTGCGTTTGCACTACTTACGATCATTCTTACCGCTTTAGCGTTGTTCATCTTTGGTAGTAAAAAGACGTACGCACACCGTTACATCTACCCTGGTATCGCAGGGATGATCCTTTTCATTCTTTTCCCTCTGGCGTACACCATAGGTTTGGCGTTTACCAACTACAGCGCGAAAAACCAACTCTCTTTTGATCGTGCGCAGAGCGTACTTTTGGACAGAACTTATCAAAGTGGTGATAGCTACCCGTTCACTTTATATAAAACGGGTCAAGGACATCAGCTTGTGGTTGAAAAAGATGGTGAGCTACTTGCTACGCCCACTTTTCAACTAGATAGCCTCTCAGCATCGGATCTTGACCTATCGCCAATTGAAGAAGCAACGGGCGAGAAAGAATCAATCAAGACGATTGTTAAGAGCCGTAATACGTTGAGCAGTGTTGATTTGCATCTGCCGAGCGGTGAAGACATCCGCATGAGCGGGTTACGTAAGTTTGCGGCAGTTGTGCCTTTGTACACGCTGCAAGAAGACGGCGAAACGCTTTACAACAATCGTACTGAAGAGACGTTACGTCCAAATATGGAAGTAGGTTACTACCAACCTGTCGATGAAAATGGTCAGTTTGTTGGTAGCACAGTGTCTCCTGGCTTTGTGGTGAATATTGGCACGCACAACTTTGAGCGTGTGTGGAAAGATGATGGCATCAAAGAGCCGTTTATCAGTATCTTTATCTGGACGATTGTGTTCTCGGCACTCACCGTACTATTTACGCTTGTAATTGGTCTTGTTCTAGCAAGTGTTGTTCAGTGGGAAGCATTAAAAGGCCGCTCGGTTTACCGACTCTTACTGATTCTGCCTTATGCGGTACCGGCGTTTATTTCTATCTTGATCTTTAAAGGTTTGTTTAACCAAAGCTTTGGTGAGATCAACATGCTTCTGGAAGGTTTGTTCGGTATTAGCCCTGCTTGGTTCTCAGACCCGTTCATGGCGAAAACCATGATCCTGATTGTGAACACGTGGCTTGGTTTCCCTTACATGATGATTCTATGTATGGGTCTACTAAAAGCGATTCCTGATGATTTATATGAAGCGTCAGCAATTGATGGTGCGAACTTTATTACTAACTTTACTCGTATCACGCTACCAATGATGTTGAAGCCGTTAACACCACTGTTGATTGCGAGCTTTGCCTTCAACTTCAACAACTTCGTACTTATCCAGTTGTTGACAGGCGGTGGTCCAAACATGATTGGTACGTCAGAACCTGCGGGTTACACAGACCTATTGGTAAGTTACACCTACCGAATCGCATTCGAAGGTGCAGGCGGTCAAGACTTCGGTCTAGCAAGTGCAGTAGCAACACTTATCTTCCTATTGGTTGGCGCATTGGCACTTATCAACCTACGCGTAACTAAAGTAGCTCAGGACTAAGGAGAGATTACAATGGCAATGGTACAAGGTAAGTCATTAAAGTATCGTGTTTGGGCTACTCATATTGCGATGTGGGCATTCTTGGCACTGATTATTTTCCCTTTACTGATGATCATCGCGATTTCATTCCGTGAAGGTAACTTTGCAACGGGTAGCCTGATCCCAGACAACCCAACGCTTGATCACTGGAAATTGGCATTAGGTTTCTCGGTGACTAACCCAGACGGTACAGTTACACCGCCACCATTCCCAGTCTTGACATGGCTGTGGAACTCAGTAAAAGTGGGTGGTATTTCTGCAATCCTAATCGTGGCGCTATCAACCACATCAGCTTATGCGTTTGCTCGTATGAAGTTCAAAGGTAAGAACACTATCCTAAAAGCGATGATGATCTTCCAAATGTTCCCTGCGGTATTGGCATTGGTTGCTCTATACGCGTTGTTCGACAAATTGGGTCAGTACATCCCATTCCTTGGTCTGAACACGCACGGCGGTCTGATATTCGCTTATTTAGGTGGTATCGCACTGCACGTTTGGACGATTAAAGGCTACTTCGAAAGTATTGACTCTTCGTTAGAAGAAGCGGCGGCACTGGATGGTGCGACACCATGGCAAGCATTCCGTTTGGTATTGCTCCCATTGTCTGTGCCAATCCTAGCGGTAGTATTCATCTTGTCGTTCATCATGGTAATTGGTGAAGTTCCTGTAGCATCACTACTACTTTCTGATGTAGACTCGTACACACTTGCAGTGGGTATGCAGCAATACCTATATCCACAAAACTACTTGTGGGGTGACTTTGCTGCAGCTGCTGTACTTTCAGCAGTGCCAATCACTGCCGTATTCTTGCTTGCTCAACGCTGGTTGGTTGGTGGTCTAACCGCTGGTGGTGTGAAAGGATAATCTCTTGTGGTCTGAGATTGATAAGAATAACTAGAAAAGGGCGACCACATGGTCGCCCTTATACGTAGCACGGATATTACAATTTTGGTTTGGCCGCCGATCAGTAATATCTTGGCTTTTATTGGCGTTACGCATAGCTGGCTGTTAGCTTAGTTCCTTACGATTCAATCACTAACAGTTTTTGTAACCATAACCTGAGTTTTGACTCAGGTTTTTTTATACCTGTTAAATACAGTTGTTCAATAAGCAGGTAAAGATTAGCGGCTTTGCAATGGATTACACAGGGCTAGGAGAATGCCCTGCGTAGCACTTCACATAAATAACCTGAGTTCAGGTATCAGTAAAATTGAGGTAGGTAAGGATTAAAACTCTCGACTGGAGGGGGCACATCCAACGTATTGAAGCAGCGTGTATAAGCTTTCTTGCTGTAGTGCGACGCGACGAAATAAATTTGCAAAGGTGACATCACCGCCAAAGCAGGTTTGAATGTAATGGTTAATTTCTGTTTCGTTATACCCCTCGACGTACATGGTTCTTACCCACTGGTACTCGACCGCTTTTAAATTGGTCAACGTCTCTTCACTTAAGGTCGTTTCTTTTAGTCTCAAGATCCAAACTCTATCCAACTCCAAAATAGTGGAAGGATTTAAGCAAAGCTAGGTGAAGGATTTATGACAGAGGAGGCCGAGTGTGAAGCAAATGGCAAAACCATGATGTTGCTCCACACTCTGGTTATAAGTAACGTTGAGGTAGTCAATAGCGTTCTTAACGGATGTAGGTTACTTGAGATACTTTACGTGCGCTTCCATCTCTTCCCCGATTTCTTTGCGCATGTTCATAAGGCGGATAGCGGATTGTTCCAAGGCTTTATCTTCATCAGACTCTGGAACCCATTTCGGCACGTCGGTTGGTTTTCCGTTCTCATCTACAGCAACCATAATAACGATACAGTGGGTGGTGAGTCTGTTTTTCATTTGTTTTGGGTCACTGGCTTGCACGTCAATCGCGATGTGCATTGAGCTTCGTCCGGTATAAATGACTTTCGCGCTAACTTCGACTAAGTTGCCGACATGAATCGGCGCAACAAAACGAATACCACCTGCGTATGCAGTAATGCAATATTTGCCACTCCACGCTGCAGAGCAGGCGTAGGCTGCTAAGTCGATCCATTTCATTACGGCGCCGCCGTGCACTTTTCCGCCGAAATTGACGTCACTGGGTTCTGCTAAAAAGCGAAGGGTAATGTCTCTTTGACCACTGCTCATCTGTCTTTCCTTGATGGGTTATTGTTTTCCCAATTTAGCAGCAAGATGAATTTTCGGGAATAGCGAATGAAACAAAATATTAACTTTTATTCGAACGATGAAAACAAAAAGCCACAGCGTAGTTCTGTGGCTTGGGGAACTGGGATTAATTGGCGGTGGAGGCAATCTCAGAATTGGGCAATGGCTTTCTGTGTCGTATTTTTATTTGCGACAGGATAACGCCAGAGATGACTAACAGCCCACCAATAATGTGGTAAGCGTAAATTTTCTCACCAATCAACGTTGAAGCAAGTACGACAGAAACGACGGGCATTAAGTTCATGAACATGGCACTTGAATCAGCGCCAATTGAATCGATCGCTTTCACCCACATTAACGGCGCAAAAATGGAAGCCGCAATGCCAGCATAGGCGATTAATGGTAGCGCGTCTTGGCTTGGTAACAGTTGCTCACTAGATAGCCAAAGTGGTGTAAGCATCACAACCGAGAAGAAGCCTTGCATGTAAACCAGAGTCAAACTACTGAAAGGCATCTTCCAGCGTTTTAGCAGCACGCAATAAGCCGCGTATACCATGGCTGCAATCAGCATAAGGCTATCACCTTGGGTCATGTCTTGATGTAAAAAGTAGGTGATATCACCATGACCAAGCATAAACGCCAAGCCGCCGAGCGAAATCACACCACCGACGATACTTAACATTGATACAGACTTGCCTAACAGAGGAACACTTAAAAACACACTGATCAAAGGAACCAAAGAGGTAATCAGTGCCATGTTGGAAGCCGTTGTCGTTAAACCAGCGTAGTAGCCAAGTGATTGGTTGAGCACCATGCCAAGTAACGCAAGAAATGCCAGCTTAGTTAAGTAAGGTCGAATAATGTGTCGTTGTTTAATGATCGCAGGCAGACAAAATGGAGTTAGAAGTACCATTGCGACAAACCAACGATAGAAACTCATCGCACTTGGTTCAATGGCGCTTGCTGCCATCTTATTCACAATTGAGTTACCACCCCAAATCATAACGGTGAAAAACGGAAGTAAATAAATCATGAGAACCCTATAGCACAATTATTGATGGCGCTAGTCTGGCAGGTCTTTATAATAAAAAGTATCTCTTAAAAGACATCGTAAGCGATAGGAAGACAATTTTGAAAAAGAGCGCCAGAAATCTTCATCCCTCATTATCAATCGACCGCGCACCATCGGATGTATTTATGAATTTTGAAGCCTTTCTCTCTAATACAGAAACGCGAATTCATAGCCATCCTTGGGGGCAAGTGCAGCTGATCAGCGGTGGGATCCTAGAGATGGATGCAGAAGATACAAGATTTCTAGCGCCTCCGCATCTTGCAATTTGGGTTCCCGCCGGAATCCGTCACACGAGCTACAACCGTAAGCCAATCGAATATTGTTCTTTGAATATTGCCCCTGAATTGACGGCGCATTTCCCAACTAAAACGAGCTTGATCAAAGTGACTCCAATCGTGTCATCGATTATTGAGGACTTTCGTCAGCGAGACATTAACGTGGCGCAAACTGATGAAGACAAGCGATTGGTACAAGTGTTATTGGACCAGCTTGCAAAGCAAGAAGTCGAACATCACTTTTTACCAACGACCGATAACAAGTATCTTGAACCGATTTTAAAAGCAGTAGAAGAATCGCCGACGGATGAGATCAGTTTGGCGGAGTGGGCGGCAAAAGTGCATACCACAGAACGCACGTTAGCGAGACATTGCCAGAGTGAGTTGGGCATGAGCTTTACTGAGTGGCGCTTACGTGTGCGATATTTACATTCTATGGAGTTGCTGCGTAAAGGGCAGACCGTAAAGGAAGTCGCGTTGACGTTAGGTTATAACCAAGCTAGCCCTTTTATCGCAATGTTCAAGAAATACTCCGGCATGACACCGGAGCAATATAAGAACCGCTTATTATAACTGAGCCAGAACGTAATTCAGACCACCGACCACGGCTGCAACTTGCGCATCGTTGCACTCTTCGTCGGTCACCGTTGGGCTGTCTGGGTACACTTCCGTTGTCGTGCCGTAAACGCAATTTGTTACGCCGCCACACAGACCCAGCTTCACCATTGGGTAGTTGATAACGCCAAACTGTACGACTGGTGAACCAATGATTTCGCCATTTTCATCTGCAGGTGCAATGTGAGTCACTTTCGCAACCGATTCAATCACCGCTTTTTGAAACTCGGGTTGAGGGTTTTCACTATCTCCAACTGTGTAAAAACCGTCTGGGATCATGCCCTCGATGTACTCAATGCCATCACGAGCGGCAAGCGCAGGACGGAACTCTGTTTCATCGGAGTCTGTCGTCTCGTGCAAATCAATGTGCATTAATACATCGCCTAATGTCGCAACGAGCTTCATGAGGTTGGCGGATTCTTCGGCGGGGCTATCCTTATAGAAAGAGCGGTTTGGATCAATCGCGTTTGGATTCCAGCGGTTGATCACCTCGTAACCCCAAGGGCTCACGCAAGGTACAACGACAATATTGAAATGCTCTGCGTAGCGCTCTGCTTCTGTTTCTACAAACTTTAAAGCGCCATGTACACCGCTGGTTTCATAACCGTGTACGCCGCCTGTGACCAAAACAACAGGCTTCGTTGAATCCCAGTTGCGAGTTTTGATACAAAACAGAGGGAAACGTGCCTCGTTGTATGAGAGCGCACCGTATTGTTCAACATCAAAACGCTCGCGTAGGGCATCGATTTTACTGACGACTTCATCTTGGTAGCTACGTTTTACTTCTTGCGTTGCTAACCAAGCTTTACGTTCTTCTTCGCTCCAAGGTTGGCCAGGGGTACCGATTGGGTAAATGTATCCACTTTTCATCTATACTTTTTCTTTTGACTGCTGAAAGGTACCACAAGACTAGACCTGTCTTATCTTAACGGCAATATAAAACACCATTTGGGATAGTATTCTTTGCAAAATCATCACTTTGATGAGTGATTTATTGGTGTTACATTTTGTTACTTACTCAATTTCATATAAGAGACAAAAAATGGCTGGAGCAAGTTTACTCACACTGTTGGACGATATTGCCACGGTGCTTGATGATGTCGCCTTAATGTCAAAAGTGGCTGCAAAGAAAACCGCAGGTGTGTTGGGAGATGATCTAGCGTTAAACGCTCAACAAGTGTCTGGTGTTGCATCTGAGCGAGAGATTCCAGTGGTTTGGGCGGTTGCGAAAGGCTCGTTCAAAAACAAATTGATTTTAGTTCCTTCAGCATTGCTAATTAGCGCGATTATTCCATGGCTTATCATGCCACTATTGCTAATTGGCGGCTTGTTTCTCTGCTTTGAAGGGGCAGAAAAGGTGCTTGAGAAAGTATTCCCTCACTCCCATCCGCACGAAGAAAAAGAAGAGTTAGTTAATACTGGCGAGTCGATAGAAGAGTATGAAAAACGCAAAGTTGCTGGTGCGATTCGAACGGACTTTATTCTTTCAGCGGAAATCATTGTGATTGCGTTGGGTACCGTGACTGGGGCGAGCCTTGTGACGCAAATCTTAGTGGTGAGCTTAATTGCAGTCATCATGACCATTGGTGTTTATGGCTTAGTAGCAGGCATCGTGAAATTGGATGACTTGGGCTTCTACCTTGAAATTCGCTCAAAAGGTAAGGGCTGGATGGCGAAAGTCGGCAGTGCTTTAGTTGCTTTTGCACCAAAGCTGATGAAGTTGTTAACGATTGTGGGAACTGCCGCGATGTTTTTAGTCGGCGGGGGGATTGTAGTGCACAACGTACCTGCCATTCATCACTTTGTAGAGCCGATTATTATGAACTTTAGTGGTCATTCGGTTGCTACAGCGATTCTGCCTATTTTGCTTAACGGCATTATCGGCTTTGTGGCGGGGTTGATTGTGGTTGCTGTGTGGGCTGCTGTAGAAAAAATTCGCGGCCACTAGTAATCACAGCCCAAAGCAAGACAAGAACAACAAGGGTCATGACTTCTTTTCACAGAAAGGCATGACCCTCTTTTATGGATGGAACGTCAGTAAAGTGGTTACTTCACTTTCCACTCAATTTGTTCATTTGCTCGAATAGGCACAACGATATCATTGCCAAATGGCATCGTTTCCGGCACATCCCAAGCGGATTTTTCTAACGTTACCGTATCTGTGTTGCGCGCAATGCCGTAAAAATCAGGACCATTGAAGCTTGAAAACGCTTCCAAGTTTTCCAGCTTGCCTTCATTCTCGAATACTTCTGCATAAAGCTCTAGCGCTGCGTGTGCAGTGTAAGAACCAGCACAACCGCAAGCGGACTCTTTTGCCCCTTTCGCATGTGGTGCCGAGTCTGTACCTAGGAAAAACTTCTTGCTACCACTAGTTGCTGCTTCGATCAGCGCTTGCTGGTGGGTTCCGCGCTTAAGAATTGGCAAACAGTAGAAATGAGGTTTAATACCACCCACAAGCATATGGTTACGGTTGAAAAGAAGATGGTGAGCAGTGATGGTAGCAGCTACGTTATCTGAGGCGTTATTAACGAAGTTTGCTGCGTCGGCGGTAGTGATGTGTTCTAGAACGATTTTAAGATTAGGGAAGTCATTGACGATAGGAGCGAGGACAGTATCAAGGAATTCTTTCTCTCGGTCGAAGATATCAACATCGTGATGTGTTACTTCGCCATGAACCAAAAGTAACATTCCGACTTCTTCCATCGCTTCGAGAACGTGGTAAATGTTCTTCGCATTGGTCACACCGGAATCTGAGTTTGTGGTAGCTCCAGCAGGATAAAGCTTGGCAGCAACAATGTTTCCGGTGGCTTTAGCCTTACGTATTTCATCTGGTGTGGTGTTGTCTGTGAGGTAAAGCGCCATCAAAGGTTCAAACTGTTCGCCATGTTGCTCTTTTAGAATTCGGTCACGGTAGGCTAGGGCGAGCTCAGTTGTAGTAACTGGTGGGACGGTATTTGGCATGATCAGCGCACGGCCATTGTAGCGGCTGATGTCGCGAACGGTGTCTTTAAGAACTTCCCCATCGCGTAAGTGAACGTGCCAGTCGTCAGGACGAGTGATTGTCAGTGTTGTCATTAATTGCTCCCACCATTGAAAAGTTGTCTGATTGGAGCCTAAGCGCCGTATTTGCTTTTGAGCAAACGCTTGCGCTTAGGCGACAGGATGATAGAGGAATTGCCCTCACATTTCATCCCATTTTTCACTTTTCTACAGAGTGAGAGTGTAAGTGGTTACTTCATTGTTAACCAAAGCGCGTGGATCGTACCTGGTAGAAAGAAGAAACACGTCAAGATTAGGTTGATCAAAAAGTCTTTGTTCAAACCTTTCTCCATAAACACCGCGACGGGTGGAAGAAAGATACATAACAAAATCAGAACCAGTTTTCTTGTATCCATAATTAAGCTCCAAATCAATAAATGGGGGCAGTGATAACTCAGATGAATTATGTGTGCCGTATCACACTTTATCAAACGGTATTTGGTCAGAACGGTGTTAAAAAACGCGAATGTTGAGTGTAGTAAATACTTGTCGCTCAAACCAAATTTATAAGAATAACATTCAGAAAAGTTGAGTTGGATGAAGCGGCAGTAGACTCTGCAACTTAATGTGATTTGGGTATACAATACTGCAACAAATAAAAAACACCCTGTAGGAAGAAGGCCATGTCGCAACCCGTTTTATCCCAAATTAATGTTTTTCCGGTTAAGTCAGTTGGCGGATTATCGCTGTCGTCCGTATGGGTTGAGAAGCAAGGATTGAGCTTCGATCGTCGCTTTATGATTGCGAAAGCTGATGGCTCGATGATCACTGCGCGAAAGTATCCGCAAATGGTAACCATTAAGTCTGCCTTATTATCCGATGGGGTTGTGTTTAGCAGTTTGGGGATGGAGCCGCTTAAAATCCGTTATCAAGACTTTAAAATGCAGGAAACGCCAGCAACAGTTTGGAAAGACACCTTTACTGCATATACCACCACAGATGATGCAGATGATTGGTTTAGTCGTGTATTGGGTCAACGTGTTGAGTTGTTGTTTAGTGGTGAGCAATCGAATCGTGTTCGCGAAAAGCTAGGACAAAACGTTAGCTTTGCCGATGGTTATCCGGTGTTAGTGATTAGCCAAGCTTCCCTTGATGAACTGAACCGAAGAAGCTCTGAGCAACACTCTATGGATCAGTTCCGTACTAACTTAGTTGTCTCTGATACTAAGCCGTTTGAAGAAGATTCATGGAAGCGCATACGAATCGGTGAGGTAGAGTTTGAGTCTCTCAAACCTTGCGAGCGCTGTATCCTGACTACGGTGAATACCCAAAGAGGCACATTCCGAGAGAGCAAGGAGCCACTTAAAACCTTACAACAGTTCCGTGCAAATGATGTCGGTGGTGTGTTCTTCGGGCAAAATCTTGTCGCGCGGAATGAAGGCATTATTCGTCAAGGCGATAAAGTTGAGGTGCTGGAATACAAAGAACCGGAGTTTTACGCGGATAACTCGCCAGTGCGCATGACGTTAACATGTGTTGAGCGTGAAGAAATCGCCCAAGACTTCGTGACCTTATGGTTAGAACCAAACAAAGGTTCTTTACCTAATTACTTGCCAGGACAACACCTGCCAATAGAAGTGAATATTGATGGTAAGAAAGTAGGTCGACGCTATACGCTATCATCCAGTCCGTCTCGTCCGGGTCGCTATGCTATTTCTGTTAAGCGTATTGCAGGTGGAAGAGTCTCTAATTCGCTCTTAGACAATTTACAAGTCGGTGATGTTTTAGAGGCAGAACAACCTGGTGGCCAGTTCCACCTAAAAACTCATGACGCGCAGCCTCTGCTCTTACTCTCTGCAGGCAGTGGAGTAACACCAATGCTATCGATGGTACGTTTCTTAGCGGATCACAATCAGTTGGAGAACGTGGTTTTCTACCATCAATGTCGTACCGAAAATGATATTCCTTGTCGCTCAGAGTTGGAGCAGTTAAAGCGTGAGCACCCAGGGCTAGAAGTAAAAGTCTGTTTAACGCAACCTGCCGTTGATTGGTTTGGGTTAAAAGGGCGTTTAAGTTTGTCACACATTAAGCAAATCAAAGATGTTGAACAGCGCCAAGTGTTTGTGTGTGGTCCTGATGGTTTTATGGAGAAAGCGAAAAATCTCCTACTAAGAAAAGGGCTGCCAGAAGAAAACTACCATCAAGAAGCGTTTGGCGTATCTTCAGTCACTTCAAGACCAGAGAAGAGCATAGCGATCGATTTCAATGGGACGAAAGTTGTAGGGAATAATCAGAAAACGTTGTTAGATCAGCTTGAAGACGCAGGGAAGGTTGTTAGCAATAGCTGTCGTGCTGGCTTATGCGGCGCGTGTAAGGTTCAGCTTACGTCGGGTCAAGTACATCATCCGGACGTGCCTGCGTTGACAGATGAGGAACGTGCGATGGGAACCGTATTGGCGTGTTGTGCTGTTCCAGAGACGGACGTGACGGTAACAAACTAAGCGAGAAGGCTCCCCGGTTCTTAATAAAAACGCTGCTAACTTTAGCAGCGTTTTGAGTTTAAAAGTGAACGGAAAATATCGCTTAGTCGTAAATCGTTGGGATTGGCTGACGTTTGTGCTGCGTTGCTTTGTAAATCGCTACCAGACGATCACTCACTTGCTGTGGAACGGGTTTGCCTTCTAAGAAGTCATCGATCTGTTCATAAGTTAAGTTTAGAGCATCTTCATCTGCTTTTTGCGGCTCTAGTTCTTCTAGATCTGCCGTTGGTACTTTCTTAACAAGTAGTTCTGGTGCGCCTAATGTTGCAGCCAACTCGCGGACTTGACGTTTGCTTAAACCAAATAGAGGGGCAAGGTCGCACGCGCCGTCACCAAACTTAGTGTAAAAACCGGTGATGTTCTCTGCTGAGTGGTCTGTTCCCAATACTAAGCCGCCAACGTAACCAGCGATTTCATATTGTGCAATCATACGAGCTCGCGCTTTTACGTTACCTTTTACGAAATCAATTTTGTCGGCTTCAGTCGGAAGCAGGCCCGTCCCTTGCAATGCGGTATCAGTCGCCGCATGCAAACCGTCAACACCATCTTTAATGTTCACAGACACAGAGTGTGTTGGCTTGATGAAAGAGAGTGCCAGTTGCGCTTCATCTTCATCTTTTTGCTCACCGTAAGGCAGACGTACTGCGATAAACTGATATTTGTCAGTACCAGATTCCGCATTCAATTGTTCTACTGCAAGCTGGGCAAGGCGACCTAACGTGGTTGAGTCAACACCGCCACTAATGCCAAGCACCAGTGACTTACAACCTGCTTCTTGTAGCTTACGCTTAATAAAAGCAATACGGCGTTCAATTTCAAAATGCGGATCAATTGAAGGGAGTACACGCATTTCATCACGGATGGATTGTTCCATTTAGGGTTCCTTTTCCTGCAAATATTTCAGACACCAAAGCCCGCTTGCTCAAATGGTGATAAACCATGCAATTGAGACCGATAAACACGACTTTAGGGTCAAAAGCTGTAAAGATTAGTAGTATCATACCGAAATCATCAGATTAGAAAACTCTCTTCAACCAGGTAATCGCCGGATATGAAAAAAATCGCCATTTTTGGTAGTGCATTTAACCCACCTAGTTTAGGGCACAAAAGTGTTATTGAGTCATTGAGCCACTTTGACCTTGTGCTACTTGAACCTAGCATTGCACACGCTTGGGGCAAGAATATGCTCGATTACCCAACTCGGTGCAAAATGGTTGATGCATTCATCAAAGATATGGGGCTTTCTAATGTTCGGCGTTCTGATGCAGAGCAAGCTTTGTACCAACCCGGACAAAGTGTGACAACCTATGCGTTGTTAGAAAAAATTCAAGAAGTCTACCCAACAGCCGATATAACTTTTGTCATAGGTCCTGATAATTTCTTCAAATTTGCTAAATTTAGTAGAGCAGAAGAGATTATGGAACGTTGGACTGTTATGGCGTGCCCTGAAAAAGTAAAAGTCAGAAGCACGGATATACGTAACGCATTGGTTACGGGTGAAGACATAAACGCCTACACAACTCCGTCCGTCTGTGAATTGTTGCTTAACGAAGGCTTATACAAAGAAACATTATCTGGGAACTGAGAGGTCAGATTTTCATGGTCAGATTAGCCGTATTTAGTGCATGTGCGCTGCTTGTGGTCACACAAGCTCATTCTGCGTGTAACTATTTTTCTGATCGTTCTGTTGTGTTTGAAGATAACACCCTTCCTATCTGTGAAGAAATTTTAGATTCCATTGGCGTATTAAGTACGGATGCGTTGATTTGGTATGCTGCGGAAGCGAAATTCGAAGGGCCAACAGAAAACTATTGGGAAGAGTGGGCGATTAAGCCGGAAGACACACCACTCCTAACCCAAAATCTAGAAAAGAATTATTTTGGGCTTGGTTTTTGGATGCCGGAAGAGCTCCGAGACGAAGAGAGCAAAATGGACACAGAAGAGTGGCTCCGTAGTCATGGCCTGATGTTTAGCGTGGGTTTTGGTGATAAATCCGACGGACAGCCAAGAATGCGATTTGATTATCGTTGGCACGAATATTACGACGCTGACTGGATGATGCAGATTGAAGTTCCCTTCTAGTCACCTTGAGCGAACATAAAAAGGGCGTACATCATCCATGTACGCCCTTTTTATTTTTATCTGAGTCTCTATTTTCTGCGCGCGTTACTCTGCGTAATACTGAAAAGATGGCTCGTTAGAATGCGAGTTATAGCGCTTCTCCAAAGACCAAAAAGCAAAGTTGCTCATATTCTTCTGTATTACCCGCAAAAAGCGTATCGACAATCTGCTCTTCTTTCTTTCCCGACAGCTTCATTTTTCTTGCTTCACGGAGTGTCAGTACCAAGCACAGCTCCTTAGAAATGTCCATGTCACAACCAGGCGTCCACTGATTGATGGTTTTTGTTAACGTTGAGTGCGCTAGTTTCGGAGAGAGAGTCAATACTTCATGTCTTACTACCGTCAGTAGATCGGTTTGCAGATCTGAGCGCTCGGCTGTTGTTGCTAGTTTCTCGACGAGGGCTTTTAGCAGCGGTGAAGGTTTCACAAAACCTGCTTGTTGTGAGAAGTCATCATTTAAACGCACAGAAAAATCACAACGATATACACGAGAATTAGGTAAAAAGGTGAGGGAGCTCAAACATCCTTGAGGAATCCAAAAATATTGGCCTGGTTCAATGGCATACTCCTGCTTACCCAATTTAATGACGGCTAACCCTTCTACGACAGACAGTAGACTGTGCTTCAGTGCTTTTTTGCGCGCAGCTACTTCAAGAAAGGGGTATTTAGCGTCGTGAAATTCAATTGCGTAGTTCATTATGAGTACCAGTGTTTTTTGGCGCTAAGGGTAACGTTAAACCTATACGATTCCAACCAGCTGAGAGAATTTTTTAGCATGAGAAATTGTAGCCTAACTGGTATGACCATGTTAAAAGTATGGGTTGAAATGCTGCTTGTCAGCAAAACTATGCGTAAAATGTGCCAGCTTTTTTTGATATGTAATGAACAATGACTGCCAATACCGATCCTTATATTGAAATTCGTCCTTACAATGACGAAGAAATTCCAGCAGCGCTGGATCGTCTAATCCAAGATGATGAATTTATCACTGCTATTCTCGATCATCGCTTTGCTAATAAAGCAGCGTGGTTTAAAACGCTAATGAGCCCGATCCTGCGCATCTACCTGAAAGCTAAATGGAGCAAGCTTGATTCTGTAGAAGCGATTCAGATTGAAGTGAAGAAGTATCTGAAAGATACATTGAATAAGACAACGGATGGCGTCACTTTTTCTGGTTTGGATAAGCTGGATAAAAACACGTCGTACTTATTCGTTTCTAACCACCGTGATATTGCGATGGACCCTGCGCTAGTAAACTATGGCTTGTACCAAAGTGGGCACCGTACAGTTCGTATTGCAATTGGTGACAACCTGCTGAAGAAGCCATGTGCGACTGAATTGATGCGACTCAATAAAAGCTTCATCGTTAAGCGCTCTGCTAAGGCGCCTAGAGAAATGATGAAAGCATTAGGACAACTGTCGAGCTACATTAAACACTCGCTTGATACCGGTAATTCAATTTGGATTGCCCAAAAGGAAGGTCGTGCCAAAGATGGAAACGACTTTACTGATCCTGCGATTTTAAAAATGTTCCATGTTGAAGGTCGCAAGCAGAAGATCAGCTTTGGTGAATACACGCGTTCTTTGAAAATCGTTCCTGTCTCGATTGCCTATGAAAATGATCCATGTGACATTGCCAAAGCAAAAGAGCTGTACGAAAAAGCAGAAAATGGCCGTTATGAAAAAGGTGAATTTGAAGATATCGAAAGCATCATTCAGGGCATCATTGGTTATAAAGGCCGTGTGCATGTCGCGTTTGGTGATGTGATTGATCAAGAGTTTGAAACGCCAGAATCTCTTGCCGGCGAAATCGACCGCCAAATTCACAACAACTACAAGTTGTACCCAATCAACTTGCTAGCTGCTGGACGCGAAGATTCAAGCATCATCACAGAGGCGGTGAAGCGTCACCTCGCGGATAAATTGGAGCAGTTACCTGAAGGGGCAAGACCTTATTTGGTGGCGAGCTATGCCAACCCAGTGAACAATCAAGAGTAGTATTCATCGCTGAACTTGATGGATTATGAACGCCTTAAAGCCTCGGTTTTCCGGGGTTTTTTCTTGTTTGCTTTTTAAGGAGCAACGGCCCCGCCAAGGGTTAAATTGCTAGGCCACTTGGTGATCTTGTTACCACCTAAAAAGATATTCCCTTTCACCGTCATCGTGTCTGGAAATACTTTTAGCGCTGATCCTCCTATATAAAGGTTACCATCAACCACCAATCCTTCAGGAAGAGCAGAGATAGGAGTGCGAATAACACTTAAATCGCCTTTGACTCGAAGTTTAGCTGGGAGCGTTTTTAATGGTGTATCCGTCAAGTTCAGATAACCGCCGAGTTTGATGCCCCTAGGCCAGCTTTCGATCTTACTACCCAGTAGATTCGCATAACCTTTTATCTTTGTGCCTGAGCGAATGGTTTTGAGTGCGCTGTTGGTTGCTTCCAAACTGCCTCCAACATCAAGCCCCTTAGGCAGCTTTTTGATCGGGGTTTGCGAGATATTTAAGTTGCCTTTGACCACTAACCCAGAAGGTAATTGGGTGTAAGGTTTGTTTCGTAGATCAAGATTACCGTAATTATCGGTGTGACCAAACTTAGAGTAGTAATCTAGCTCATATGCGAAAGATGGGAAGCAGAGCAGCATCAAGGTAAGGAAAAGGGAAACAAAACGCATAGCCAGAGACTTAGTTAAACATAGAGATCTTAAGTGCTCATCTTATACTTAAATAGACTCATTATGCATACTTTGTTAACAGTTTTTGATTTTTAGCCCAAGAACTTCAAATTAGGGCTTTATCTGAAAGCATACACGCGCTCACGATGCCGAGTTGCTCCAGTGTGCAAGTTAGGGAATGATTAAGTAATTGATTATATAGTTTATTTAAAAGTAAATGTGAGAAAAATATCAGTAGAGATATGAAGAATATGAGGTTCTGCCAAGAACTGAACAAGCGTCCTTGTTAGTATCATGAGCGTCTGAGGGAGATTTTCATGAAGTTAAAAAGAGTGTCTATTTTTGCCGCTGGTGTTGTAGCAGTACTACTATCTGGGGCCGCTTTTGCTAAATCATACAGTACGCCAGAAAGCAAAGCGCTAGTGGTCGCTGACGGCAAGGTAGGTCAGCGTATCTGTTACTACGATGATAAAGCCTACACCACCGGAGCCGTGATTAATGTTGAGGGTGTATTACTGATGTGTACAGCTGAGAACGATTTTGAAACGAATGGTTCGTTAAAGTGGGTGGTATTCAAAAAAGATAAATAAACGCCAAAAAACGGTCTGTTTAATATTAGGATAACGGAAAAATAAAAAAGCGAGCACAGAGCTCGCTTTTTCCATTAACGAGCGAGTGAGCGAGTTTTTAATTCAAAGATAAGCTTTTCAGCACTTACTTCAAATTTGAATCGAGCCGTCGCTTGGTTTGACTCTTCTGTTATTTCAGAAACATTGTATTCAACATCAGCACATACTGATTTAGCGAGCTCAATGTATTTTTGTAGTTCAGACTCTAGCTCTGTTTTTGTCTGTGCGAAAACCGTTACGTCGGCAACTTCGTCACCTTCTTTGATGATGAAGCCAATCTCGCCTGCGCAGCCGCAAGCTTCACATACTTGGTTTTTTTCTAATTCGACACTCATAACGAATCCTCTTGTAAATACTAAGGGTATTCTATCAGGTATTTGATCTGTATCTACAAAAATGACGAGTTTTGAATAAAAAAAGAACAGAATAGGCGCTTGTTAAGTAAGGGTTAAAGATTGGATTACTAAATCATCAAGAACGTTAATGTGATATATATCAACATTTAAAATCAATTAACGAACATAGTGACGAGATTTCGCTCAGCCCAGTTGAACTAATGGACAATTTATAAGACTATTTCTTGATTGATTATTTTTAATAATTATCATTCTTGGTCTTTGAATAGTTTCGATGAATAATTGGCGCAAGGTTTTGATGAGACTAACTTTTCGCCTTATTTTGAGTAGCATGTATTGACAAAAACATAACTGCAAATTGCACATTACGCAGTGTAAAGACGTTATGATTTGGAACTTAACTTTATATTAAGTAGTCGCAGTACATATATCCAAATGGCCTTAATGCGCAGGTGTTAGCGGTTCAATTTTTAGGTTTCGCTTAACGAAGTGCCTTGGGCAACTTGGGTATAATGCTAAGAATGATTTCATTCTGGCCTCATTTAATAGTGAGTTAGATGGATTTACAAAGAGAAGAGCTTAAAATATGCCAAAGCGTAGTAAAGAAGATACCGAAATCACTATCCAAAAGATCATGGATGCCGTTGTTGATCAGCTACTAAGACTAGGTTACGACAAAATGTCGTACACGACTCTAAGTCAGCAGACAGGTATATCTCGTACCGGTATTAGCCATCACTTCCCTAAGAAAACGGACTTCACCGCCGCACTGGATGGCCGTATCTTTAAAATGTTTATTGAACACCTAGAGTTTGATAAAGGGCTAAGTGCATTTTCACAAAGTTGGATTAAAGCACTGGAAGATGCTGAGTTCCTCGCGATTTTACGACTGCTATTCCATCACATTGTCACGGCCGAAAATGCGCAAGAATTTGCTGCTAACGGTATTGACCGTTTATACAAAATGGTTGAAAGCCAGTTTGGCGCAGGTGGTGACAAAGAGCTCGAGTGGTTGATTGGTCGTTCATTGATCCAAATGAGTAAGTAATCGCAATTGAGAGCGATAGATGAACACTTGTTTGCTGCTTTGGTTGTAAAGCCAAGGCAGAACACAGTAATTTTCTCGCCGCTCTTTTGAGCCCAAGATTCGATTAAATATCAAAGCAAAGGCCCGCAATATGATTATTGCGGGCCTTTGTCGTTTGGAAAGCAGAAGAGACGGCTCAGAAGAGATACACGCTAAGCGGCGGCGTGAACTTGAGGAAAGTCTAAAGTTGGATGTTTTGTCACGATGGAGCGGTAGCCATAAACGTGCTCAATGCGCTCTGGCGTCAGTGCATTCCATGGTGTGTCATCACAAACCAGTTTTCCCTTATGCAAAAGTACAAGTCGGTCTGCGTACTGGGAGGCTAAATTCAAGTCATGCAACACGACAACGACTGCGGCGTTCTGTATTTTCGCGGCCTCACGAGCAATCTTTAACGTGTTGTGTTGGTGGGCGAGATCTAACGCAGAGGTTGGCTCATCAAGCATCAAGATTCGTTCCTCGCCAGATTGGTGTAGCTGTGTCATCACGCGTGCTAGATGTAATCGTTGCTTTTCGCCACCAGATAAAGATGGATAGAGGCTTTCTGCCAAATGCATTACATCGGTTTGTTTCATGTAATGTAAAGCTAACTTAGTGGTTTCTTTATTGGACAGCGATAGCGGAATCGCGCCTAATTCGACCACTTCTCTGGCTAAAAATGGGAAGGTCAACGTACTGTGCTGTGGGAGCATCGCAATGTGTTTTGCGCTTTTTTCAGGCTCCCAATCATGCTTTTGTTTACCGAAGTAGGCGATGTCATGATTTGAAGAGATTTCACCACACAGAAGCTTGAGCAAAGTACTTTTTCCCGCACCGTTGGGGCCGAGTAGGGCGGTCACTTCACCAGCTCGGATATCAATATTGATGTCATCGAGAACAATGCGCTTGCCATATTTCATCGAAATGTTTTTACCCGATAAAACGATCTGGTTCATTACAAAATCTTCCCTTTCTGCTGGAACAATAAGTAGATGAAGAAGGGCGCACCGATCAAGGCGGTCACGATACCGACGGGTAATTCTGCTGGTGCCACGGCAATACGAGCAAACATATCAGCAGCGGTAAGAAGCAGCGCTCCCATGAGTGCAGAGATTGGCAGTAGCGTTCGATGGTCGGGGCCTGCTAGCATGCGTCCTAAGTGAGGAATAACGAGCCCGATAAAACCAATTGCGCCACTAATACTCACCGTAATACCAACCCCCAATGCAGAGAGCAAAATAAGCTGTCGTTTGAGTTTTTGGACTGGAACTCCCAAGTGTCTTGCTTCTGATTCCCCTAGCAGCAGAGCATTTAGCGCCATCGATTTTTTCTGGAACCAGAATAACAGGATGACCAGCGTAACAGCGGATAGGCCTATCCCCGACCAATTTGCGCCAGCTAATGAGCCCATGGACCAAAGTGTCAGATCTCGTAGCATCTGATCATCAGCAATAAAGTTCATATAGCCGATCGCCGCTCCTGAAAGCGCGCTAATGGCGACACCAGCTAACAACATAATCGTAACTGAGGTACCAAACTTACTTGTGCCGAGTTTATAAACGAGAATGGTCGTCAACGCACCACCTAGGAAAGCAAAAAGAGGCAGCGCAGCTAAGTTCATTAGTTGCGGATAGTTTTGGCTAAACTCTGCAAATACAACAATAGCGAACGCACCGCCAAGTGCAGCACCAGCAGACACGCCAATGATGCCGGGCTCGGCCAACGGGTTACGGAATAAGCCCTGCATAACCACGCCACAAATCGCCAAAATGGCGCCGATGAACATACACAAAATGGTGCGAGGCAATCGGATTTCGTTAATGACCAACTGAATGTGAGGAGCGAGATCAGAACTGCCTCCCGTTAGGCTACGCAAACTGTCAGTAAAGCTAATGTTCATTGGGCCAACGGTAATAGAGGCGATAGCAACAAATGCTAAAAAGCCACTAAGTACGGATAACGTCGTTGAAAGGGAGATATGTCTTAACAACATGTCATGTCTCTATGGGTAAAGCAGCGCATTCAAACGCTCGGCTTCTGCAAGGCTTTTAAGACCCAAACCACCAACAAGAGCGTGACCGTCAATCGTGATGATATTTTTATTCATTCCCGCAGGTGTTGCGGCGAGAAGTGGCATTGCTTTTAAAATCGCATCGGCACCGCCCAGCGTTTCATAGCTGCGACCGCTAACGAGAATAACGTCAGGCTGCATCTCTACCATGGCTTCTGTGGATAAAGGCTTGTAAGAAGACAGCTGGTCAGCAGCTGGGTTTAGTCCGCCTGCTAGCTGGATAATTGCATCGGGTGTGGTTTCTGATCCTGCAACGTTCGCAGGTCGACCTTCATGGATGAGTAGAAACAGTACTTTCTTTTTCTGAGCTTGAGCAGGTTGATTTGCATTGAGTGCTTGAACTTGCGTTTTCACATCTTGCTTTAAATCTTCCGCTTTAGCCTGGCGATTCATAAGGTTCGCAATTTGATCGATACGTTGGTAAAGGCCCTCAACGTTGGCATCGGTATTGACGATTTCTACATCTACCCCCGCCGCTTTTAATTGGTTCAATGCTGTTTTCGGTCCCATCTCATCAGAGCCAATGACTTTTGTCGGACGTAAGGCGAGCAACCCTTCTGCTGAAAGGCGGCGATGGTAGCCTACTTTAGGCAGTTCCATGCCTTTTGGTAACTGACTGGTTACGTCGATAGCAACCAAGCTATCTTTGGCGTCGAGTTCAAGCAACAGTTCAGTGACGGCACTGCCTGCACTAACAACACGCTCTGATGATGGTGTTTCATTGGCAAAAAGTTGGCTACTCGCAAGTAGGGAAATGGCTGCCGTAACAACAGCATGAATGGTGGCACGTGTGTTCTTCATTTTGAAAGGATCTCTATCTTATTTATTTTTATGACGGCTCTTCAGTGAGTAACTGAGTCGCCTGAATTCCGTTTTCTTGTAAAAAGCCGAGAAGTTGAACTAGCGACTGAATGTTCGCGGTTTTTTCTGCTCCAATCACAATCGGTTTATCGCTTGAATTACTCTCTTCTAGCAGCGCGAGGGTAAAGTTGTCCCAATCGATGTATGTCTTGCCGTTAATGGCCCAGTAAGGCTCGTCTTTAAGAATGTTTACCGTGATGGATTGCTTATCGACATCTGCAACGGCCTGAGATTCTGTACTCGGTAAATTGACATCTAATGAATCGAGCTTTACCGCTGCAGTTAACATCAGGAAAACCATTACGATAAAAATGATGTCCAACAGCGGTGTTAAATCAGGAGTTAAGTCGTTACGAGTGTTGTCTTTTGGCGTTTTAATCATTGTGCTTCTGCCTTGACCTTTGCAGAAGAGCGCACTGCTAATGTTGAATTGTCTGGCGACACGTGTTGCAGAGAGATACCTTCAAGCCATAAGTTGACATAGTTTAATGTGTGTTCGAGTTTGGCGATCACACGATCCGCCCACAAACCAATGATTTGTGCTCCTGAAATCGCAGGAAGGGCGATAATAAGACCTGCTGCAGTAGTGCGCATGGCCAAACCTAGACCGTCTGCCAAATCATTCGGGGTGATATTCCCCGTTGAGACAGCGATGCCTTTGAACATCTCAATTAAGCCAAGTACCGTACCAAGCAAACCAATCAAAGGGCTAATGACGCCAATCAACGTCAGTAAGCGAAGGCCAGAATGCAGCTGATGACGTTTTTCTTGTAGCCAAATGCCTGCGGCATCTTCTCTTAGAGACTTTGAGAAAGAGTGATGGGCAAGCAACATGGCAACGCCACGATAAAGGAGCGGTCGCTTATGCGACAATTCTTCTGCAAGCGTCTCAAGATCGTTTCCATTCGTTGGGTCTAACCCAATGAGTTTTTGGCGAATGGCTCGTTTCCCTACGCCAAGGCTAATCAAAACGTGGAATAACCGCTCGGTAATGATCATGACGGTGAGGGCTGAGCAAATGATCAAAGGCCATGTCATTAGGCCAAGTTGAGTTTGTAATTCTTGTAGTTGTTCCATTATCCATCCAACTTAAAACGAACAGGTACTTGTACTCGGTGAGCCACTTTTAGCCCGCCCGAAATATGTGGTGTAAATTGCCACTGTTTGATGGCACGAAGCGCTGAGGCGTCCAGCGATTTTGTGCCGGAAGACTCAATCAAAACCTGTTTAATTTGATTGCCATTTTCATCGAGCCATATTTCATATAAGGCTACGCCTTCGATACCGCGTCTTTGTGCAGATCTTGGGTAGCGAGGCTGAGTTGGTTGATTCACAAACGTAGGTTTGTCGACCAAAATAGGTTGAGACGTTGCCCCTTTGGATTGGCTCGCTGGCGCGGTTTGCTGAGCGACCATCTCTTTCTTCGCCGGTTCCGTTTTTTTCTTCGGTTTGGCTTCGGGCTGATTCTCTTGTTTTGTTACGGCTTTGGCTGGTTCCACCGTCTTAGGCTTAGATTGTTTAACCGGCTCTGTTTTTTTCTTCACTACCTTTTTCTTAACAGCGTCTTTCTTAACGACCTGTTTCTTTACGATCTTCTTTTCCGGCTCAGGCTGCTCCTGAGGCTGCGGCTCTTTTGGTGGGGCCACATTTTCTGGCGTGGATGTTTCGACGGTAGGTGGTGGTGCCGATACAAGGTTTAAACTTACCGAACTTGCTGGATTTCCAGCAGGCATCGCGAACACTTTCGTTTCTTGAGAAACAAAAAGAAGTGCGGCATGGATGGCAAGGGAAGCACCTCCTGCAATGACATATCTTTGTACGTTCACGGAATATCTCGGGAAACTATGAAAACTTGAGCAGATTATTACTCACAACCGAAATAAGATCAATTATCAATTGCATTATCATTACGCTCAAATTATGATTCTTGCAGATTTTTAAAGACCAGCCTCTACCCCTTATATGGTGGGAGCTAAGCGAGTATATATGAGCGTCGATATCGATAAATTTGACGAATCAGTGTTGGGAAGCGATAGCCCTGACCCATTGCGATTTGCCTTTGTTAAGAAACATTCGGCACACGCTGGCGGAGCGAGCGTGCCTGTACCTCCACCTCAGCAACAGGCGATTTTTTCAAGCGTTACCGCTAACTCGGTTAAAGCGACCAATAAACGTTGTCTTTATATTCACGTTCCATTTTGTCGCGTACGTTGCACCTTTTGTAACTTCTTTCAAAATGCTGCGAGCCGCGCACTGGTTGATGAGTACTTTGACGCACTGATGCAGGAGCTCAAGGAGAAAGCTGCATTGCCTTGGACACAAAACGGTATTTTCCATGCTGTGTATATTGGTGGTGGAACGCCAACGGATCTGTCTCCAGCACAGGTTCGCGTGTTAGGTCAAGCGATTCACGATCACTTTCCTTTGGCTGCGGATTGTGAAATCACCTTAGAAGGTCGCATCAACCGTTTTTCTGATGAGCTATACCAAGGCGCTCTAGATGGTGGATTTAATCGTTTCTCTTTTGGTGTGCAAAGTTTTAATACACAAGTGCGTCGCAGCGCGAAACGATTAGATGATAGAGAAGATGTGCTAAAGCGAGTTAGCGAGATTGCCAACGAAGACAAAATTCCTGTCATTATCGATTTACTCTACGGCTTGCCTTATCAAACCAAAGAAGTGTTAGAGCAAGATTTAAATGATTTTCTCTCGACTGGCGCACACGGGTTGGACTTATATCAGTTGGTAGTTGGTGGTTCAGCCCCCATGCTCAACCTTGTAGAAAAAGGAAAAATCCCCCCACCAGCTACCACGCCAGAAAAAGCAGGCATGTATGAGCTCGGTGTGAACTTTATGGCCAAACACCATATGAAGCAACTGAGTGTGAACCATTGGGCAATCGATAACCGTGAACGTAGTTTATACAACAGTTTAGCCAAGACATATGCAGAGGTACTGCCAATTGGCTGTGGCGCTGGAGGTAATATCGGTGGTTACGGGATGATGCAACATCGCACATTGGCGACCTATATTAAAGCCATCAAAGAAGGGCAAAGTACCATTGCTATGATGATGAAGCAAAGCCCTCTAGAGCCACTATTTGCTGCACTCAAATCTGGGTTTGATCGCGGTATCGTTCAGGCAAACCAACTGCCATCATTTATGGGGGAGGACACGTTCGGGTTTTTAATGCCTCTATTTAAAGTGTGGCAGCAAAAAGGTTTAGTGGAACTGTATGAACGTAGCCTACTTCTTACTCTTGCAGGCAGTTTCTGGGCCGTTTCATTGGCTCAAGGTTGTATTCAGGTACTTACGTCAGAGATGAACGAAACCGTACCGAAAGTATCCAATAATTAATGAAAACAAATTGAACAAAAACGGAAGACACAATGGAATCAATCAAGCAACAAGTTGAAGTATTACTAGAGCAAGAACCGCAATTATTGCCAGCTGCGATGGCTGAACGTCTCGGTATTTCTGAATTTGAGGTTGTTGCGGCTTTGCCGCAGGAAATGGTGGCCATCGCTCCAGGAGCGCAAGCACAAAGCATTCTAGAAGGTTTGGTTGGTTTCGGCCCGGTGACGACTATTGTTCACTCTTTTGGCTCTATTTTTGAAGTCAAAGCACCATTCCCAAAAGGAAAAGTGGCGCGTGGCTATTACAATTTAATGGGCAGAGAAGGTGAACTACACGGTCACTTGAAACTAGATAATGTTAAAAATGTTGCGTTGGTAAGCAAACCGTTTATGGGTAGAGAGAGTCACTATTTTGGCTTTTTCTCTGAGTGCGGAAGCAATATTTTCAAAGTTTATTTAGGCCGTAACGAAAAGCGCGAGCTACTTGAAGATCAAGTCACCGCATTCCGCGCCCTACAAGCCGAATTGAAAAAGTAATCACAAACATAATCGAGGCTCAACTCGAATACTAATTAGTAAAGTCAGGTATCAATATGGATCAACAAGTTAAACAAGAGCGTTTGCAAGGTCGTTTAGGGCCAGAGATCAAAGAGTTTCGTCAGGAGCGTCGTACACTTCAGCTTGCAACTGTCGATGCAGAAGGTCGCCCGAATGTAAGCTACGCGCCTTATGTCCAAAACCAGGAAGGTTATTTCGTACTCATTTCTAAAATCGCTCGTCATGCCCGTAACCTTTTAGAAAATCCAAATGTTTCATTGATGATGATCGAAGATGAAGAGTCTTCAAAGCAGCTGTTTGCTCGTAAGCGCTTAACTTTTGATGCGGTAGCAAATGTAGTTGAGCGAGACACAGAGATGTGGCAACAAGTTGTTGGACAAATGAAAGAGCGTTTTGGTGAGATTATTGATGGCCTAAGCCAGCTAGAGGATTTCGTGTTGTTCAACTTAAAGCCAGAATCGGGACTGTTTGTTAAAGGTTTTGGTCAGGCGTATCAAGTGTCTGGTGATGATTTAGTCGATTTTGTTCACCTTCAAGAAGGTCACAAGAAAGTCGAAAGTGCCTGATTGTAAATCGGTCATGTAAAATCGAGCATTCGGAATAATGAACGCATAAGGGGAGTTAGGTTATACTGGCTCCCTTTTTTATATTGGAACAAAAGCATGAAGCCTGTGAGCAAGGAATTGAGCGAGATTTGTTATCCCTTTATTTACGAGGACAGTCCGGTTTGTGACTTTGAAATCACGGCAGATGAACTTTGTAGTCGTATTGGTTTAGTCCTCGCGATGGATCTGGACGAGTTTAGCCGCGATATACTGACAAGAATGCAGCCTAATGTTTATCACCTAAATGGTTCGGTTCGCGGAAAGCTAGCGATTACAGAAGCGGAAGTTGAAGAGCTAAAGGCAGATTATGAATTACTTAAGCAACGCATTGATGGTGGATTCAAAGGTTTCGTTCTACCCGGAGGGCACCCTGCATCCAGTCAATTGCATTTGTGCCGTTGCCAAGCTAAAAAAACGGTACGAGCATTAGTTGCGATCGAACATGCAGGTAAGAAGCAACCTGCCCCCATTCTATTTCGTTACGCGAACTTATTGGCGAATGTACTTTATAGCTTGGCTTCTTATATTAATCACATCAATCAAGTCGAAGAGACAGAGTTTGTATCTCGTAGTTACTCGATGCCAAAGAAGTGACCTGAGAAACTAACAGCTGCGAACATCAAAGCTTCTGCGCGAAAAAATGGCCGCAAAACACCATATTCGACAATTTGCTTCTTGGCTGTTTAGTTTAGAGTTAAGAAGCCATAGCTTTGGCTTCTAGTTCTTTTGCTCCGCGCAGCATGGCTTCAATCAGCTCACCAGCATTGAATTTCTCAAGCGCCTCGTGTGCGCCAACTTGGTGAGCTCTGTCTACACAGATTTCGCTCGATAACGACGTATGCAAAATGCGGTATGAGTGATTAAGAGCGGAGTCATTTTGTACTTCGAATGCTAGCTCGTAGCCGTCAAGCCCTGGCATCTCAATATCACTGACCAAAATATCGATTGGTCGATGAGCCTCAGCCTCGCTTTTCATCAGCTCTAGTGCGTCTAAACCATTTTTACAAATTTGGTATCCGATATTGATACTATCAAGAGCATCACACAGCTGTTTACGAGCGATGGAAGAGTCATCCACCAAAAGAATGCTTAATGCTTTTAGGCGCTCACGTTCAACATCTGTCAGCATCGGGATCTTTGAGTTTTCGTATTGCGGATAAATTTTGGAAAGCAGCAGTTCTACATCCAGCATCTGAACCGTTTTGTCTTCGTAGCGAGTAATACCTGTTACGAAAATATTTTTCCCAGCGCTCGCTGGTGGGGTTTCAATGGCTTTCCAATCGCATTCAATGATCTTCTCAATACTACGAACCATAAAGGCGACCACGGTTCGCAAACAGTCTGTCACGATCAAGTAGCAATTCTTGTATTCTTCTTCACTGATAGGACGAAAGCCGACAGCCGCTGACATGTCGATCACAGGCACTGTTAAGTTACGTATTGTAACGGTGCCAATGACGTGATGATGCGAGTAAGGGATCTTCGTGGTTGGCATATACGGAACGATTTCACGGACTTTTAGCGTGCCTATCGCGAAACTCTGTTGCAGGGTGAGTTTGAACATCAACATGCCCTGAGATTGATTCGCTTTACTAACGACTTTTGCCATGAAATAACCTTATAAATACCACCGAATTGTGTCTAATCTAATCTTATCAGACGAAGGCTTCAACCATCGGAGAGACAAATGTGAGCTTTTTAGACAATCTCTTAAAGAATAGTGATTAACTGAGCAAAACTTGGTTGTCTTTTAATCTTGTTATGCCGAAAGTTTTATAGTCCCATGTATTTGAGCCTTGAAGCCGCCTAGGTATAAACAAGAAATGTTTGGCGTGTTAAAAGGGATTGGGTACACTTGCGCGACCAGAATAGTGAGAGATAGATCAATGGCAAATACAGCAGCCGCATTACATATTCTTGTGAAGCACAAAGAGCAAGCAGAAGACATTATCAAGCAACTGAAAAAAGGCGCAAAGTTTCAGACACTAGCGAAGAAGTATTCCACTTGCCCGTCAGGTAAGCGCGGTGGTGATCTTGGTGAGTTCCGCCGTGGTCAAATGGTACCTCAGTTCGACAAAGTGTGCTTTTCTGGCGAGGTTCTGACGCCACATCTAGTCAAAACCAAGTTCGGCTGGCATGTTGTAAAGGTGCTTTACAGAACGTAGTGATTTCTTACAGGTAAGCTTGAGCTTTTTAAATATTACCTGTTTCTGCATATTGTGAGTAATACATGACAGGCATAAGTTAAAGCCATGTATTACTCATAAATTTCCTCTATTTCCCCTACTGTTAATCAGTACAAAGAGCTGCCGCATCAAGTTTGATTTGGCATGAGTAAGGTTTTGGGGAGTCCCAATAGATCTTATCAAATTCTGAGTTGCAACCTGCATCTTCCATTAGTGCTGTATCCCCGTCACATATCAACATAACTGCATTATTACCTTGAAACTCTGAAAGAATTCGATAATTAGAAATGTTTCCATCGATAGCTAACTGTGAGAGTTTGGTGATTTGAGTTGGATTAGCTGACATCGCATTTTCGAATATTTCTTTCTCTGCTAGTCCTGCTGTGTCTCCAAACTTGAGCTCACCGTCAACAGCTTGGGCTACATCTTTTAAAATCGAGGCCATATCAAACATGACCTCTTCAGGATATTGAGAGCTGTTAGCGCAAGAAGTCAATGAGAGAAGAAGGGTGATAACGATGATTAGCTTCATAGATTTCTCCAAGCACTAAGCTGTCCGCTTTCATTTCGGCCAGTGTCTAAATTCCAATTTTCAAAAAAGCCAGTATCTTGGTTTTCATAAATGGTAGCTGCCAGCTTTTCCCAAAATATTTGGATTGTCTTAATCGCCTTATCAAAAATTTCATCGTAGTGCTTAATACCATCTGGCGTTTCTAAATCCTGAATATAAGTAGAGTCAACTTCGTTTGGAAGCGGGTAAGTTAACCCTAGCTTGGAAGCCACATGCCTCGCCCAAGGAAATAAGCGATGCGACTCCTCAGCATTATCCACAATGGATTGAAATCCTTCGTGCCAGACGTTTACGTCAGGTTCGCATTCTTTAGCATATTCAGGGTAAGTAGCTGAAAGGGCACTAGACCAAATAGTACGAATAACTGGATCTATTAGGTTGTTGTTACTCTGGTCCACACAACTGCCGATGTTGTCTCTTACTCTATCTGCAAGGCCAATACTTCCGAGTTGCATCCTGGATGGCCAAATATAAGCATCTTGGTGCATTTCGCAAATTCTGTGGTGCTGGGCGTTCTCTGCGTAAGGGCCCACTTTTAATTCAACAACAGGATGAAGAGTAATATCGGTTGCTACATGTGCTACAAAGCCACATAACCATGAGAAGGCTTTTTCAAAGTGTTCGTTATCTTCGGCTTTTACCTGTTGAATAAGAGCATCAATTAGCTTACCAACGTGGTTGTAATGCATTTTATCTGCCCACTTATTTTGCGCAGAATTCATTAGAGCAAGGTAAGGATAGTCGGGGCTTACACAACCGAGCTCTAAATACCGTTTATTTTGAGCTAAAGCCTTTTTTGCTTCTTGAGGTATGTTTAACTTCATCAATGCATTATTAGCAGAAGCTTCATTTACCGCTGTGATATGTGCGAAAGCACCAGGCATAGTAACCTCCATGTACAGTTTAAATGCATGGAGTTTACTATGCAGGCAATATGTTCGTTGCGACTCGAGTCTTAGAAAAATAAATGTTTATGTATTGGATATCGAGCGAGGCATTTGCAAATTATCGCCTTAGGACTTGCGTTATCTATTTTAATGAAAATCGATAATGGCACTTCAAAAAATTAATGAAATCGTGTTATTTGATATAGGAGTCCAACACTTTCAGTACAACTTCCATATCAGCTTCACGCTTTTCTAATTCTTCCTCCAATACGACGTGTTCGATCAGATGGCCTTTAATTACTTCTTTCATTAAGCCATTTACAGCCCCTCGAATTGCAGCGATTTGTTGCAACACATCTTGGCACTCATGTTCTTCTTCCAGCATTTTTTTAAGACCATTCACCTGACCCTGTATTTTGCTGACACGGGTATTGAGCTTCTTTTGATCTCTGGTTGTATGGGACATGACTTATCTTCTTTAAGTTACTGACTGCGAGATTCTAACTGATAATGTAGCACTTATCTTATACTGGGGGGTAGTATTGAATACTAGGGGGGAGTATAGTTTGGGGCAACTTTAGAAGAGCATATTGAGAATAACAATGGATTTTGTCGCATTATTACAACAAGGTAATGGATGGTTTTTTATACCCAGCGCCATTTTATTAGGAGCGTTACATGGATTAGAGCCAGGACATTCAAAAACGATGATGGCCGCGTTTATTGTGGCCGTAAAAGGAACAGTGAAGCAGGCGGTGATGTTGGGGTTGGCTGCAACGCTTTCCCATACGGCGATCGTATGGATAATTGCTGCGGGTGGGATGTATATAAGTCAAAGATTTACTGCAGAAGCTGCGGAGCCATGGATGCAGCTTATCTCTGGGGTAATTATCGTCTCGACGGGTTTATGGATGTTCTGGAGAACGTGGAGCGATGAGCGAGCTTGGCACAAAGCTCATAAGCAAGCTCGAGACTGGAGAACGCAAGTTGTCGATACTGGTCATGGGCATCTATCGCTTTCTATCGTAGAAGAAGGGTATCACTGCCGTTTTCAATTACGCACACTTAACGGTAAGCCTTTAACGGCTGAAGACGTTAAACTAGTGCTACCCAACGCAATCAGACAGCCTTCTGATATTTATCACTTTATTGATCGCGATGGCTATTTGGAATCCGCCTCCTGTATTGAAGCCTCTGATGATTTTTTCGTCACGTTGATGGTCGGGCACCATGATCACACCCACGATTTCGAGGTGCATTTTCATGCGGATTCCCATTCGGAAGGTGAGAATAAAGAGTACCAAGATGCTCATGAGCGTGCTCACGCTCTAGATATTCAAAAGCGCTTTGGCGATCGAGATGTTACCAATGGACAAATACTTCTGTTTGGTTTGACGGGTGGGTTAATACCATGCCCGGCGGCGGTCACTGTTTTACTCATTTGTTTGCAACTTAAGGCCATGACACTTGGTGCAACCTTGGTGGTGTCGTTCAGTATTGGTCTAGCGTTAACTTTAGTTGCGGTTGGTGTTGTCGCGGCAGTGGGCGTTCAAAAAGCAACATCGAAGTGGAGTGGTTTGAACGATGTGGCTCGTCGTGCACCTTATTTATCGGGGATCTTGATTAGTGCCGTTGGTGTATATATGGGCATGCACGGGTTTACGACGTTAATGAGCTAAGCTCTGTTGTAATTATTACGTCGCTTTTTGTTTATTAAAGGTAGCTCTTTCATGTTGTGGATGATTACTAAGTACGCGTTAACCGCAGGAATAGTGGTGCTGATATCTGAAGTTGCCAAGAGAAGTGATAAAGCGGGAGCGCTGATTGCCGCGCTCCCGACGGTCACTATTTTAGCTTTGATTTGGATGTATATTGAAGGGCAAGGTCAGGAAAAGCTCGCGAACCACGCGTTTTATACTTTTTGGTATGTACTGCCTACATTGCCGATGTTTCTAGTTTTTCCTTTCTTACTGAGCCGATATTCGTTTTGGTTCTCTTTGGGGATTTGCGCCATTATTTCAATCGTTTGTTTCTTCATTGTGACCATCGTTATCAAAGAGTTTGGAATAGAATTAACTTAATTGAGCAAAGGAGAATTGTAAGAATATAGGTCGAAGCGCTCGCTTATTTATATTTTCAAGGCTCTAACTAGAACTCTTTCTTTAACGCTCGATGCTAGTGTGGCCGCTTACTTGAAGTTAGCGATTGCTCCCTTGTCTTTCAGCCAAACCTCGTAGAAATGTGACGTTTTGAAGACTTTTCTTCCTTCATTCTAAAGTTATCGGTAATCAGGCAGATACAGTGGCTACAAAGTTACGTCTAGCTTTGCCAGACAGGCTAAAAATACAGTTTGTGTTGGTTATAAGAGGCGAAAGGCTTAACGCTCTGTCGTGAGCATCACATTGAATTGTACCGAGACAATTAAAATGAAAAGAATCATCTTATTAGCCGTTTGCGCCATGTTTGGTATTGCTGTCGTGGCAAGTATGGCATCAACGTACCTAATTTCGAGTCAGAAAATCGATGACATCATCTTAAACAAATCCCAAGTTCAAGCTGAGTTTTTAGCAGGAAATGCAAGTTATATTTTGGAGAACTCAGCCAATCCAATGCAAGACTTACAATCGCTCGTTGAGGGTTTGAAACAACGTTCAGACGTAAGCTATGCAGTCGTAATTGATCGCAATGTGACGGCGGTTGCTCACAGTGATAAGCAAAAGCTAAATAAAACCTACAATGATAACTACACCGTTGAAGGTGCAACCAAAGGTGTACAACAGTATTCAAAGTGGTATGCCGATGTCCAGAAAGTGTGGGTGTTTGATATCATGGCGCCGATCTACGTGAATGGTCAGTTGTACGGCACGTTTGATATTGGTATTCCTATTACAGAAGTAAGCCAAGCGACGAATGGAATTATTACTTCCCAACTGATTTCCATGGTGGTGATCTTCGTTCTGTGTGTTTTGGCTCTATCGCTTCTACTCAACAAGCTGATGCGACCGCTCTCTGCGCTTAAGGAGGCGTTGCAAGACATCTCGAAAGGTGACGGAGACTTAACGGTTCGTTTACCAGCAAAAGGTAATGACGAAGTCGCACAAATTTCTTCGGCGTTCAACGTGTTTGTTGGCAAGGTACATGAGATCATTACACAAGTTGTAAATACTGGTGTGGATCTGAATGGTTCCGCTGTCGCGCTGCGTGGACAATCTCAACAAGCGCTTGCAAGAGGCCAGGAGCAGAATGAGCAAACCATGCTGGTTGTCACGTCTATGAACGAAATGATCGCGACCGTCAACGAAATCGCGTCAAATGCTGCTGGTGCAGCGAGTGCTGCGAGCACGGCAAGTAATGAGACTCAAGATGGCTACAAGACGCTAGAACGCACCAAGACGGCGATGACGAATCTTGAAAACGAGATGAACAGTACTTCCAATATTATCGTAAGCCTTGCGGACAACACTCAGTCGATTGGTAGTATTCTCGAAGTCATTAGAGGGATCTCTGAGCAAACGAACCTATTGGCGTTAAATGCTGCTATTGAAGCAGCGCGCGCCGGTGATGCTGGACGAGGTTTCGCCGTAGTGGCAGACGAGGTCCGTAATCTTGCCACTAAAACGGCTCAGTCCACTGATGAAATTGACAATATGATCCATCAGTTGCAAACCGAAGCCCAAAGTGCGGTTAATTCAATGAGTAACAGTAGAACCCTTATTGAAGAAGGCACTGCAGAAACGGAGCTCGCTCGACAAGCACTAGAGGCAATTGCTGATCAAGTTACTACTATTTTGGATATCAATACTCAAGTGGCAACGGCAACAGAACAGCAATCGACGGTAGCAAATGAAATTAACATGAATATGGATACCGTCAGTCACTCCGTGAAAAACGCGCTAACGGCGAGTGAGCAATTGGAAGAATCAAGTCAACAACTTGCGGAATTATCGAGAACTCTCGATCGTCACGTAGGAGCGTTTAGAATTTAAACGCCAACGGAAATCCTTTTGCAAAAGCCAGTAAATCTCGATTGCTGGCTTTTTTATTTGAGAAAATCGAATGTCGATTTGCTCTACTATGCCAGTTTTTATAGTTATTGGGATAAATGATTAGTGCTTAACTAGGCGTTAAGCTTCGCGTGTTGTTTTAAGTGCTCAACAAACATAGAGATTTTCTTGGCTAAGTGCTTTCTAGAAGAGTAAAACGCATAAAGCACTAAATCTTCAGGTTCGTATTCTAGAGGGATGACTTCAAGCTTGCCGCTCTCGACCTCATCTTTGCATGATTCTATTGGAAGTATTGCGTATCCAAGCCCTGATAACGCGCCAGATTTAGCGAGATGACCACTGTTTACTTTGAACGAGGATTGTACTGTTTGCGTAATATGACCTCCGTCGGGATTTTTAAACACCCAGGGAGCGCCATTTACTGCAGTAAGTGTCGTGATACAGGGAACATGATTTAAATCCGTAATTTTGTAAGGGCTGGCGTACTTATTAAGCAGTTGAGGCGCAGCCAAAATAGCACTGGGCCAGCGTTTGATTTCCCTTGCCACCCAATTGCTGTCAGACAAAGTCCCTCTATGAAAACTTAAAATGACATCAAAGCTATCAATAATCTCATCTTTAGGGTTTAGCGTTGTATCGCAAGATAAAGAGATTGAAGGGTATTGCGTGCAAAAGGTGACAACCGCTTTGGCCAGTACAGGTGTGTCTGGCATAAGAATACGTAGCTCTCCCGTTACGGTGTGCGAGTGGCGAGTCACGGTTTCTAGCGCGTTGTTGAGTTGTTCTAATAATGGACGAGTGCTGCTATAGAGTTCTTCTCCAGCCTCGGTAGGCGTCATTCGCCTTGTCGTTCTATTGAACAACCTGATGTTTAACTTTTCTTCAAGCAGGGTAATATGTCGGCTGACATTCGATGTTGGTATATTCAAACACTCAGCGGCTCGCTTAAAGCTGTTGTTTTCATACACACAGTGAAAACTTTTTAACCAGATTTGGTCGACGTTATCAAACATTTTATTGTCCCACTTTATTGGATTATCAAGCCAGTATATCCCACTTTATCCTCATACTGAGTAGCATACAATTTTATTTAAAAGTCAGAGCGGGCAAACGATGCAGATGTCCTGCTACGAGGTGATAAATAATGAGGTACTAATGAGTTGGCTAGAAAGGTTATTTGAGAATAAAAATATAATAGGTTCGCGCAAAGCGTCTATTCCTGAGGGCGTTTGGACAAAATGCCCTGAATGTGAACAAATACTTTATCGCGCGGCATTAAAAGAGAATTTGGAAGTATGTCCTAGGTGCTCTCATCACATGAGAATGGCTGCACGTCAAAGGTTGAACACTTTTCTGGATCATGGAACACAGCAAGAGTTGGCAAGTGAGTTGGAACCGCAGGATATTTTGGGTTTTAAAGACTTAAAGCGATATAAAGAGCGAATTGCCATCGCGCAGAAAACGACTGGAGAAAAAGATGCCTTGGTTGTGATGCAGGGGAAGTTACTAGGCTTGCCTGTTGTAGCTTGTGCGTTTGAATTCTCTTTCATGGCTGGCTCGATGGGGGCGGTGGTTGGCGAGAAATTTGTCCGCGCCGTTGAAACTGCAATTAATACAAAATCTGGGCTAGTGTGTTTTTCTGCTTGCGGAGGGGCGCGCATGCAAGAGTCTTTGGTAGCACTAATGCAAATGTCAAAAACCAGCGCCGCGTTAAACCACTTATCTGAGCACAGATTACCCTATATCTCAGTATTGACGGACCAAACTTATGGTGGCGTCTCGGCGAGTTTAGCCATGTTGGGAGACATCAATATTGGTGAGCCTAAAGCAAGCATCGGCTTTGCGGGAAGGCGTGTTATTGAACAAACGGTACGTGAAAAGTTACCAGACGAGTTTCAGAGAAGTGAGTTTTTATTAGCACATGGTGCATTAGATATGATTGTAGACAGACGTGAAATGCGTGATCGCGTTGGCGGCTTATTGGCTAAGTTAACCAACGCGAGGGTGGTTTCAGAATAGGTGGTATTAAAGTTAGACTTAGTACTTGCGTTTATTGAGCCGTAATCATTACAAACCGTTCATTTTTCCCCCATCTTGGTTCCGCATTCATTAGGCTGAGATCCAACGCCGTTTGGTATGGGTCAACAGCAAAATGGTCGCTTACTAAACCCCAGAGCATCCAGTTGATTGCGGTTTCATTCTCGGTAAGCTCTTCGAGTGGCGCTTGGAGGAAAAAGTACTCATCTTCACCATCGTAACCGAGCCGATCATAGATAATGTTGCGTAGCTCTCGATCCAAATCATGTTGGAGGTTGATTGAGTCGTACAGTTGCTCTTCTGTTGGGCCATTCTCATGGTGATAAACATTGCGTTTTGACTCTTTGCGTAAAGTACCTGAGCCAGTTTCAATGCTTACTTTCTTTTGCGAGTGTTGCTCAAGAACTTGAATGATTTCATCCTCTAGTTGATCGAGTTTACTCAGCAAAACTTGATTGTTTATGTCACCAGCGGGGGAGGCCATCGTTTGGAAGGCTTTCACTCTCTCGTAGACTGCTTTCCCGTGAGGAAGCGCTGCAAAGCACTGTTCTCGGAGCGCGTCATTGGCTTGCCAAATGCCCGAGTAGAGCTCGTAATCATGTGGATATGGTGGAAGATCTTCAGTATCTTCCCCTAATAATTCTCGCCAGCGCTTTTGCCACTGTTCTTCTTTTGCGTGTTTTACACGCGCGTATTGCTTAACCCAGCGGTTACGAAGTTTTACCCCAAAAATGGCAAGTCCCCATGGAGCGAGCAAATAAAAATAATAGTGAGAAGAGTTATCCCAAAAGTAACCGTAAACGTAAACACCAAAAGCAAGCACCCAAGTTCCAATAGTACAAGCAATAACCCCGGACATTATTGATGATTGGCGCTTTGTTTCTCTTAATGTATTACCTTCAGCACATAACCAAAAAATGCCGCCAAAAACAAAGGCAAACGTTGTCATGAAGTAGGCAATCCCCGTTCCCAAAAATCCCCAAAGTGACATGTATTATCCCTAGCCAAATATCTGCTTTATTCACTCATCAATGACTCGAGGAGTAAATGTGTTTGATTTGGCGGAGAATTTACCATTAATGCCAACCTTTTGATATGCACTCGATGACTTATTGGGAATGAGTCACAAATAAAAATAGATGGTATCAAGCATCAAAATTTAATTTAGAACCTTTGATTGTCGTGAATTCTATCTGGAAGAGTTAAGGGGGGCGTTTAAGGGCAATTTTCCTCATAAAGTCGTTATTTAGAAAAAGGTAAATTAATGTTTTTATTGATAATTGTGAGAAATCTTGGGTTGGGATTGATCCCATAAATTTAGAGTAAAAAGCCTATTTTTGGGAGCGATTTCATAAATTTTATGATACTGATTTCACTGTTTGAGCTGTAAAGAATATAAACCCCCACTCAATGTATGTTAATAATCAATGAGTGTTGTTATGTCTCATATCCGTTTTTTCCCGCGCCATCGTTTGGCGCTTGCTTGTATGCTAGCGAGTGTGTCTAGCTTCTCTTTTGCACAAAACCAGTGCGCTGTTGCTGATTTACAACAATCGAGAGACTTGGCTGCTGCCGTTTCTGGTGCAGAGTATGATTGCTACCACGCTTGGTTTTCAGCTCCTTCCGCAACGCTGAACGATATTTACAGCGAAGCGAGCTTAAGCCGTATCCAAGTCGCGTTGGATCAAGAAATTGCCCGCTATCGTGGAGAAGCAGAGCAAGCTCGTGTTCTAGAAAATCTGGGCGAGTTTATTCGTGCTGCATACTACGTTCGTTACAATGCTGGCACAGGTACACCTGAGTTTTCAGAAGCGTTGAGTCAGCGTTTTGCTCAGTCGACGAACCTATTCCTTAACAACCCTCATGCTTTGGATCAAGGCCGTGAACAAGTTGGCGCAATGAAGAGCTTGACTTTGATGGTTGATAACGTGAAGCAGTTGCCGCTGACCATGGATAGCATGATGGCCGCGTTGATGCACTTTAACCGTGAAACCGCGCAGGACACGCAATGGGTCGATGGTTTAAACAACCTGTTCCGTTCTATGGCAGGTCATGTAGCAAACGATGAGTTCTACCGCTACATGGCAAACAATACTCACCATATTGATACATTAGCGAGATTCGCATCTGATAACGCTTGGGCATTGGATACGGATGCGAGCTTTATTGTTTTCAATGCATTACGTGAAACTGGTCGTTTGCTTGCGAGCCCAGATCAGGAGACCAAACGCAAAGCCTTGGCTGTGATGCAACAAGTGATGCAGCGTTACCCACTGGGTAGTGAGCATGACAAACTGTGGCTTGCTGCCGTAGAGATGATGAGCTACTACGCACCTGAAGGTTTAAACGGTCTGGACCTAGATCAAGCGAAGCAAGATCTAGCAGCGCGCGTGATGCCAAATCGTTTTGAGTGTCAGGGACCTGCCATCATTCGCTCTGAAGATCTGACCGATGCTCAAGCTGCGAAAGCGTGTGAAGTACTGGCTGCGAAAGAAGCCGACTTCCATCAAGTGGCGAATACGGGCAATCAACCTGTCGCTGATGACTTGAATGACCGTGTTGAGGTGGCGGTGTTTGCTAGTAACGACAGCTACGTTGATTATTCTTCGTTCCTGTTTGGTAATACAACGGACAACGGTGGTCAGTACCTTGAAGGGAATCCATCAAAAGCGGACAATACCGCCCGTTTCGTGGCTTATCGCTATGCGAATGGCGAAGATTTATCGATTTTGAATCTAGAGCATGAGTACACGCACTATTTGGACGCGCGATTTAACCAGTACGGCTCATTCAGTGATAACTTAGCCCACGGTCATATCGTGTGGTGGCTGGAAGGTTTTGCTGAATACATGCATTACAAACAAGGCTACCAAGCTGCGATCGAACTGATTGCAGGCGGTAAATTGAGCCTTTCAACTGTGTTTGATACCACATATTCTCACGATACTAATCGTATCTATCGTTGGGGTTACTTGGCCGTTCGATTCATGCTGGAAAATCATCCGCAAGACGTAGAAAGCTTGTTGGCGTTGTCGCGCACTGGTCAGTTTGAACAGTGGGCGCAACAGGTGACGACATTAGGTCAACAATATGACGCAGAGTTTGAACGCTGGTTGGATACGTTAGAAGTGGAGCCAGAGCAACCAGTTACTGACCCAGAAGAGCCAATAGAACCAACAGAACCTGAAGCACAAGTGACCGAATTGACGGCGAACCAAAGCCTTCAACTCAGTGGCGAAGCATACAGTGAAAAACTGTTCTACGTTGACGTACCAGCCAACACCGTTCGCTTTAATGTATCTATTGAAGGTGCGGGGGATGCGGATCTTTACATGAGCTACAACAAAGTTGCGCATTACTACGACTTTGAAATGAGCCAGTATGGCGATGGCAGCAATGAAGAGATTGTATTTGAGCCAGAGCAGGATGGTTACGTGAAAGCAGGTCGTTACTACATCAGTTTAACTGGCCGTGATAACTATGACTCAGTGAATCTTGTGGCTGCTTTAGACTTTGAAGCGCAAACACCGCCAACACAAGTGCAAGACGATTTGGCACCGGTGGTATTAGAGTCTGGTGAAGCAAAAATGCTGACCGTTCACAAGCAGCGTTATGCGGCAGTGTATGTACCTGAAGGTGTTGAAGAGGTTCGTGTATGGCTAACGGCTCACTCTCAAACAGGTAATGTCGACCTATACGCGAGTAGGGAGCATTGGCCTACAGTTGAGCAACACGAGTACGTGTCCAACTATGCAGGCAGCAACGAATACCTTGCGATTCCTGTTACTGAAGCGGGCTATGTGCACTTCTCTCTTCAAGCACCAGAACAAGGTGATGACGTTGAAATGTTAGTGCACTTCAACTAAAACATGTTCGATTAGCTGAAATCGAGATAAAAAACGTCGCTCATAGAGCGGCGTTTTTGTTTGTATCGGACGCTATTGTGATCAAACAGCGGCGAATGCCAGTTAATCGGCTGATTTATCGAGTTATCCTTTGCTCTTTTTCTAAACGGCTTTAGGTTTGTATTACAATTTACCGCGCACATAAACTTTTTTAGCGACGCGTTCTGTGACCTAGCTTCTGATTTGTGCTTTCCAAACGGATACAATATATATGCACCCCGTGCAATAAAGTGAAAAGGGAAAGACATGAAAACGCTTATTTATGAAACGTTGATTAGCCTTGCTAACCAAGAACCAGAACAACATGCAAGAATCCGACAAAATCTATATGAACAGTTGGATCTGCCGTTCGATAAGCAGCTGGCTTTGTATTCTTGTGCCCTTGGTCCTGCAAGTTCAGGCAAGTTGGAGAGTAGTCAAGGCATTAACAACGCGGTAGATTGCGCGGTTAAACTGCTTGAAACCCCTGAGCGCTAATTCACTCGTTGTTTAAATCACGGCCCGATCCCCAAGGGCCGTTTTTAATTTAATTGCCTTTAAATTGATTTCAACGTCGTGATTACTCTGCTCTTTCCGCTAGCACTTCTTTGAAGGCAAACATGCCGTTTAATGCCGCTGGAAACCCTGCGTAGACGGACATCTGTAAGATGACTTCTTTAATTTCAGCCTCGCTGCAGCCTACATTCAGTGCTGCATTGAGATGTACTTTCAGTTGTGGTGTACAATTCCCCATTGCCGTTAGCGCGGCGACGGTTGAGACTTCTCTCGATTTTAGGTCTAAGCCTGGGCGAGCATAAATATCGCCAAACGGATACTCAATGGTGTACTGAGCTAAATCTGGGCAAATATCTTGTAAGCTTTCGATGACGTTATGACCAGCGTCGCCATCAATGTGAGAGAGCAGTTCTAATCCTTTGTTAAAGCGTGATTGTTCCATCGATATGTTCCTAGTGAATAAATGCAAACATACCTTAATCCTTAGAGTTAACTCTAAGTCAACGAACTTTTCCGCTTTTATACAAGGCAATTTTTTCTTCTAGAGCCGTTAAGTGCTTTTGCTGCTGTTCAATGTGGAGCTTGAGGTTTTCTTGGTGTTGCTCTAGCAAGGCTTGGCGTTGTCGTACAGACTCTGAGCCGACTTCCCTTAATTTTGCATATTCCAGAATCTCTTCAAGCGGCATTGCAGTTTCTTTTAATCGCTTTACGAAGCTAATCCAGCTTAGATCTTTCGCACTATACACTCGATGCCCACTCGCGTTTCTATGGACATGTTTAAGTAAGCCAATTTTTTCATAGTATCGAAGTGTATGAGCAGACAAGCCGACGAGGCTAGAAAACTCTTTGATATTCATGATTACCCTCCAAGGTAATTCATACCAATAGGCATAAGCTAAGTTCCGCATTTTGAAGTCATTTCGGGATAGATACAAACGGTAATCTTCCATGTTTTAAGGTGGGATACGCAGAAGGGGGCTGTTTTGAATACGCGCCAAACGTGATCCACCTGCCAGTTTCACTTTATTAAAAATTAGTTACTCAATAGAGTGGTTTGGCTGTTTTTAGTCTTTGGCCTCCTTTAGGGCGTACCCGGATATTTTCTTTCATATATTTTGAATGCAATTTTTTCAATACAAAACAATGGGTTAGTGTGTTTTATGTGCGGTGTACTTGAATGTCATCTACTCGTTTACGTCCAGAATCGTTTCTACTTATGCAATGGAGGAGTCACTACGCCTTCATTTTCAGCCTTGAGTTAGGGCGAAAAGGGTGAGGGCGTCTGATTAATAGCTCTTATAATTTCGACTATTGAATTCACTCACAAAAAAATGCAAACAAGTAATCGTGAGTGAAAACGAGTAGGAGAACAACATGAGTGGCTCACAGGAAATACAATCATTCGGTGCGAATGTTATCTTACATGCGTTTGATTGGAAGTATGCTGACATTGCCCAACGAGCAAAAGAAATCCACGAGCTAGGTTACGGCTCCGTGTTGGTTTCGCCACCAATGAAAAGCGCCCACGATGATCGCTGGTGGCAGCGCTATCAACCTCAAGATTACCGTGTCATCGACAATGCGTTGGGTGATACCAAAGACTTTATCCGTATGGTTCGTGAACTGGAGCAAGTTGGCGTGTGGGTTTACGCTGACGTGGTGTTTAACCATATGGCAAATGAGGCCCACCTTCGCCGAGACCTCCAATACCCAAGGCAAGAGGTCCTGGAGGAATACCAACAAAACAAACAGAAATATCAGTCGCTAACGTTATTTGGCGACTTATCTCAACCGCTTTTTGATGAAGAGGACTTTGTTGAAGCGTTCGGTATTAAAGACTGGAAAGATAAATGGCAGGTACAAAATGGACGCATCACTGGTGGACCAACTGATCCTGGCTTGCCAACCCTCCGTGTTTGTGACCATGTCGTTGAGCAGCAACGCGCTTACCTAAAAGCACTGAAAGCCATTGGTGTGAAAGGTTTTCGTATTGATGCCGCGAAACACATGACGTTAGAGCATCTTAAACGTGTTTGGACAGATGACATCACGCGCGATGTGCATATATTTGGCGAAATTATTACCGATGGCGGTGCGACAGAAGAAGAGTATCAGTTGTTTCTTGAGCCGTATTTACAGGAAACTCGCTTAGGCGCTTACGATTTCCCGTTGTTCTCGACCATTTTTAAGGCGTTTGCTAAAAAAGGCAGTTTCAAGTCGTTGATTGACCCATACTGTTTCGGTCAGGCCCTTTCGCCTGGTCGCGCCATTACATTTGTTGTCACGCATGACATTCCTAACAATGACGTTTTCCTTGATCTGATCATGGATGAGGAAAACGAATGGTTAGCTTATGCCTACATTCTAGGCCGCGATGGTGGTGTGCCATTGGTTTATACCGACTTAAACACTAGCGGTATTACAGATAAAAATGGCAAACCAAGATGGCAAGGCGCATGGAACGATCCGCGAATGGCGAAAATGATCCAGTTCCACAATATGACGCATGGCGAGTCGATGAGTGTTCTTGAAGGTAACGATGATATGCTGGTACTTAAGCGAGGGAGCAAAGGCATTGTCGTGCTTAATAAATCGCAGCGTCAGCAGTCTTTGGCATTGAAAATGGATGGCGACTGGGTGGATTTGATGACGGATCAGGACGTTCCATCTGACGGTAAGTTAATTGTGCCACCTAAAGCCTCAATGTTGCTCGTCGAAAACTAAAAAATAAAACACCGAGCTTAGCGAGCTCGGTGTTTATGTTTATCGGCGGTCATTCAAGAACGGGTAAAGTCTAATGTAAAACCGAAGTCTTTCGCGTCTGCTATGAGGTTATGAGCACTCATTAACGCAACATTCAGCCTTTAAAAAACCGATCACATCATCTAAACATTGGTACTCTGCAACGCAAAAAAGGGTTCGCCCCTCACGACGTTGGGTGAGAAGCCCGGCTGAGGCTAGACTAGAAATATGATGAGAGAGAGTGGATGCAGGAATGCCAAGCTTTTCTTGTACGCCGCCTACCGCGATACCTTTGTATCCCGCTTTGACAACTTCTTTGTAAATACTTAAACGAGTAGGATGCCCTAACTCTTTTAGTGCTTTAGCGACGGCTTCAAGCTCCATACTGACCTCTAAAGAATGACTACAGTAAATTTGTTTCGATAATAGGGAAAGTCTCGGTAAATGCCAACTCTTGTGATCTAGGAACGATTTAAATCAGATGAGATTCATACCGGCTCATACCAGCACAACAATAATTGTCTACTCCAATGAGACAGATCAATCTTCATTATTATTTCACCCCACGTTCAAACTCCCTCGTCTACACTCATGGGTGAGTTGTCAGTTGGCAGACCAAGGAGGCGGCCATGATTGCGGTTCATAGAGATTATTGTTTGTCTAACAGTTCAGATTTACATGCTCACGTTAAAGTTAACCCTGTCGGTAAATTAGAAGTTGAGATTGTAGAACTTCAAGAGCGCCATACCACAGAGTTTGATGATTTGTCTTTTGAGAGCCGTGGGTGTGAAACTCGAATCTGTGGTAAAGAAGACACAACTCAGTGGCAGTTCAATCTTGCAGTTACTGATGCGTTAGAGCTTTCTCACTTAGTGGAAGAAGCAAACGAAGAGTATGAGATTTTAATGAATGATCTTATGTAATCTCGTGAGAAGATCATTTTATCCTGCACGGCATGTGACTCGGTACTGAAAAAGAAAAACCTCCCAAACGGGAGGTTTTTAATATTGAGCAAGTTACCGTCAGAGCGGCTCTTCTCTCGGCGGTGTTAGTTCTTGAACGTTATCTTCATTGAAGTCATCGGCGTAACCTTTCGGCGGTGGCGTCCAACCACGTTCTGAGCGCGAGAGTTTGTCATGGCGATCTTTTTGCATCTCTTCCGCCATTTTTTCCTCTAACTGAATAAACAGTTGTCGGAAATTGTTGTCATAACGTTCGCCTTCAGAATCATCTTCCCAAGCTTTGTAGAGTATCTCGGACTTGCGCGCTTCAACACGCTTGTATGTCGCTTTTTGCTGCTCAACAAAGAAGGGATGAATACCAAGTGCTTTCATCGTGTGACCGCCCATCTCCAATGCGGAATGGTAGGTTTCCGATTCAATAATATCAGCCCCAGCTTGACGCAAAAGATAGCCGTGACCACGGTCAAAGGCGCGTGCGATCACCGTTACTTTGGGATACGTGTGTTTGACGTACTTCACCAATTCCACACTCGATTCTTGGTTATCAATTGCGACGACCAACGCAGCCGCATGCTCGATGCCTGCAGTGTGCAGCATATCTGGTCGAGTCGCATCGCCAAAATAAGCACGAGTGCCAATCTGGCGCATGTTATCAACTTGGTTGGCTTGGTGATCGAGCACCACTGTTGTTACACCATTAGAAACAAGCAAGCGGTTAACAATCTGACCAAAACGGCCGATACCAGCGATGATTACTGTGCCTTTTTCTTCAATCGTATCGCTTTCCCTTTCGTTTGATTGAGTTTCAAAACGCGGCAGTATTAATTTGTCAAATAGAATGAACAAACCTGGCGTTAAGAACATTGAGATAGCAACAACCAGCGCAAGCGTTTGCGAGAGTTCAAACGGAATGACGTGGTTTTGCACAGAGAAGCTTAGCAACACAAAACCAAATTCACCCGCTTGAGCCAAGCTTAAGGTAAACAGCCAGCGGTTGCTGCCTTTCACTCTAAATATCAGCGCGAGAATAAATAGCACCAAGGCTTTCAATACCATCACGCCAATGGTCAGTGCCATGATCAACCAGAAGTCACCAAATAGAACTGAGAAATTGATCCCAGCTCCGACTGTGATGAAGAACAGACCCAGCAGCAACCCTTTAAATGGTTCGATATTGGACTCTAGCTCGTGACGGAATTCGCTGTTCGCCAATACAACGCCAGCCAAGAAGGTTCCTAAGGCAGGAGATAAGCCCACTAAACTCATCAGTGCTGCGATGCCGATCACCAGCATCAATGCGGTGGCGGTAAAAATCTCACGCAGCCCAGAGCTAGCAACATAGCTCAGCAGAGGTCGACTTAAAAAGTGACCACCAACGACAACAATCGCAATCGATGCTGTGATGACTATTCCGTACGCCCAGCCCGGTAAATCGGCCACGAGGTTTAAATCGTCATGATGCTGAGCAGCCGTTTGAACAGCATTTTGTGCTTGTTCGACTAACTCCGGCAGGGCCAGCAATGGAATAAAGGCCAACATCGGGATAACAGCGATATCTTGGAAAAGCAAAACAGAGAACGCGTTTTGTCCGCCTTCTGTCTTCGTTAACCCTTTTTCGCTAAAAGTTTGCAAAACAATCGCAGTAGAAGAAAGGGCGAAAATCAAGCCGATGGCTAAGGCAATGGTCCAAGGCTGCTCAAAGTACAGGGCAATACCCATAATCGCCGCGATGGTACCGCCAACTTGAAGACCGCCTAAGCCCATTAAACGATTTCGCATTGACCAAAGCATTTTAGGCTCTAGCTCTAACCCCACTAGGAATAGCATCATAACCACGCCAAATTCGGCAAAATGCTGAATTGTCGTTGTTTCTTCACCAACTAAACCGATAATTGGACCAATTACCACACCAGCGATGAGGTAACCTAAAACGGAACCGAGCCCTAAACGCTTGGCAAGTGGTACCGCAATTACAGCGGCAATCAAATACACGAAGGCTTGTAAGAATATCCCTGTCATGAAGCCTCCTTGATGAGCTTCGGAAGTGCGCTGTTGAGTTTGATTAATGACGCAGCTGCTTCAACATCCAGTCTATCTTCGACTAATGCTGTTAGCAGGCTTTTGTACCGTTCGACATGACGGGGAATTCGTCCTTCTTCTTCGGCAGTACGTGCGCCGAACAAAGCAAGAGGCGCAATGTAGTGCATACCCGTGAGCGCTGACATTTGCTCAATAGGAGCGAGCAGTTCCCGAATCGTAAAATGGTTGTAGCCTTCGGCTTTATAGGCTTCTTCCTTGCCGCCGGCCGAAAGTACGCACAGCATGGTTTTACCTTGTAGTTCGGTTCCTTCAGTGCCGTAAGCAAAGCCATACTCCAAAACCAGATCTTGCCACTCTTTTAAAATTGCTGGGGTTGAATACCAATATAGTGGGAATTGAAAAACCACTACATCATGCTCACGCAAGCGTTGTTGTTCACGGTCGATATTGATATCGAAACGAGGGTATTCACCATAGAGATCAACACATGTCACGCCTTCAATTTTTTGAGCTTCTTTGAAAAGTGGAGTATTCACTTCTGAACGATGCTGGGAAGGATGAGCAAAGAGAATTAATACTTTTTTATTCGCCATAAGGATCCTTGCTATCTAAATAACCATGCCCAGTAGGAGCGCAGGTTGGTTAGAAAATGTAACTCATAAATGGCCGTCAAGCTAGCTTGGAAAAGTGCTTAAGCTGTTTCAATATCAATAAAAAACCACCAAATAAGTTGGTGGTTTTGGCAAGCGTCAAATTTTAATTAATCATGAATAGGAACGACTAAAATATCGACTGGTGACTTGTTGATAAGATGTCTTGAGTAGGAAATGATTTTGCTCCAGAAATCTTGGTGATGGCCACAAATCAGCAAGTCCACTTCTTGCTCTTTGATGGTAATTTCGAGCTTATCGGCTAAATCACCAGTACCCACGAAGAAGTGTTTGAGTGGATAATCCATGTACTCACTGAATGTTCTCAAACATTCCATAGAGTGCTCATTCAGCGGCCTTTGGTCTGGGTTCTCTTTAATGTCTACGAGCTCACGATAAATTTCCCCGTGAGTTCCATCAATATGGATGAATGAAATATCGGAGTCGAGATAGTTAGCCATCGCTACGGCTCTGTCGATCAGAACAGTGCTCTCATCGGACAGTTCGAGTGCAACAAGGATATGTTTGTATTTCATTACCACGCCCTTATGTGGATTAGCTTTACTGTAAGCATAGTATGGCTTGGGCAAAATTTGTGTAGATAAGATCTCGAAATCGTTCAAAGTTTTGATAAATAATGTTGCTTGCTTTTTAGTCAGAAAACCCGCTAAACTTCGCAAATCATTTCTCTAGGAGATTACGCCAACATGAAGAACTAAACCTGTTATCCATATTTTTACTTATTTTTTGGATCTGCAGGGTTAGTAGGCGTAGCTCACTTTCCGATATTTCTTTGCAACAAGACGACTTTTTGATTTGACGTTTATCGTCGAGCTTTACATAGAGCTTAATGCGTTTGTGCACGCGTTTTGTTGCAATCTCAAATCATAGCTACGGCTGTTGTCCCTGTCATACAGGAGGCAAATTATGCCAGTTTTACAAGCTTTTAATGTTAGCCATCAGTTTGATAATGGCGAGACGCTATTTCAGTCTATTTCTTGTTCCATGACTAAACGACGTGTTGGTTTGATTGGGCGCAATGGCATCGGTAAGTCGCTTTTGGCTTCCATTTTGGCAGGCGAAACTCAGCCAGCCAGCGGTGTTGTGACTTCTCCCTCTTCTTTCATGATGTATCGCCAGCAGCCGTCTGATCTGCTTTCAGGTCAGCAATCGATCGCCCAGTTTCTGGGAACAGACTCGGTCTTGCATGCTTTGAAGCAGATTGAACAAGGTGATGTTTCTGAGCATTGGTTCGAACTGGTTGGCGAACAGTGGGATATTGAACCGAAACTCAAACAGCAGCTTGCTGCGATGGGCTTGCCGCAAGACCCTGATTTCTCATGTGCTCGGCTCAGTGGTGGTCAGTTGGCGCGTTTGCAGTTATGGCAATTGTTTGAAAACGAAGCGGAGCTTTTGATTCTCGATGAGCCATCCAATCACCTCGATACCGAGGCGAAACAATGGCTGATAGAGTCTATGACGCATTTCGGCGGCGCGATTTTACTCATCAGTCACGATCGTGAGCTGCTGCGATCAATGGAGGAAATTTGGGAACTATCGGGCCTAGGTTTACAGGTTTTTGGTGGAAATTACGATGTGTATGCCGAGCAAAAACGCACTGAGCTACAAGCGATCGAAAGGCAGTTAGCGCAGGTCGATAAACAGAAAAAACGGTTAGCTGAGCAAGCCCAGAAAAATCGCGAAAAAGCAGACCAACGCGCCGCGCAAGGGAACAAACTGCGCAAAGACGACAGTCAGCCCAAAATTTTGCTTGATGGCAAAAAGGATAGCGCGACCGCCAGCGCCTCAAATCGCAATAAGAATGAGCAACTCAGACAAGTGCATTTACAAGCCAAAGAGCGGGCGTTGCAATCGCGACATGAGCAGCTCAAAGCGCAAAAGCTTTATCTTGCAGATAATCCGAACCGTTCGCGAAAAGTGTTGTCGATACAAGAAGGTATATTGCCTTTTGGGGATTCTACTCCTATCACTTTGCAGATTTTTGCGAACGACAAAGTCCATCTCAAAGGGAAAAATGGCTGCGGAAAATCAACCTTGTTAAAGACGTTGCTTGGCGAGTTGTCGTTGCTGAGTGGTGAGCTGCAAGTGAATACTCCCTTGTATTATCTCGACCAACACTTTGGCGCAGTGAATCCAAATCTTTCGTTACTTGAGAACGTAATGGAGACTTGCCAAGAGATGACGGAAAGTGAAGCGAGAACCTTATTGGCGGGGATCGGTTTTCGTCGAGACACTGTGTTTCGGTTGGGATGCGTACTAAGCGGTGGCGAGAAGATGAAGCTCGCAATGCTGATCGTCAGCCACCAACACTCTCAGCCTTTGCTGCTGCTTGATGAACCAGATAATCATCTCGATCTCGATTCAAAAATAATGCTTAGTCAGGCGTTAAATGCATACAAAGGTGGATTTGTTCTGATTAGTCACGACCAAGATTTCGCTTCTGAGTCTGGGGTTTTGCGCCAAATCGAGCTGACTTAGACGAAAGAGAGTAAACGCCATCGTAGCTCTTCAGCGTTGTTCCTAAGCTCTACACCGCCACTTACCGATATGTAGAATTGGCAGGAAATAAGGGAGTTAGGATGGCTTTCACAACTCGTTTAATGAAATTAGATTCATTTTGTCGATATATAGTAGAGTTCTGATGTATTGCACAAAAAGACAACAGAAAAATAAAAAGGAATTTCATGAAAAAGAACACCCTAGCGTTCGCAACGGCTCTCGCACTCGGAAGTGTGTTGTCTGTGGCGCATGCAAATGAAGCGGCGCAATCGTCGGTTGAACAGGTAACCCCGAAAGCCATCACGTACCCAACCACACAAAAAGTGGATGTTGTCGATGACTACTTTGGTACAAAAGTGAGTGATCCTTATCGTTGGTTGGAAGACGATCTCAGCCCAGAAACCGCAGAATGGGTGAAGGCACAAAATACAGTGACGTTTGATTATCTGTCGAAAATCCCTTACCGCGAGCAGATTGAAGAGCGCATCACTAAGCTCATGGACTACGAAAAGCAAAGCCAACCGTTCAAAGAGGGTAAGTTCACTTATTTCTACAAAAATGACGGTTTACAAAACCAAGATGTGCTTTATCGGCAGCTAGGTGATGGTGAAGCAGAAATTTTCCTCGATCCAAATACTTTTAGTGAAGATGGCACCACATCGTTAGCGGGAGTGAGCTTTTCACGAGATGGATCTTTAGTTGCATACAGCATTTCGGAAGGCGGTAGCGATTGGCGAAAAGTCATAGTTCTAGAGACAGAAACCAAAAAGCCCGTCGGCGAAACGCTGATGGATATTAAGTTCAGCGGCATCAGTTGGCTCGGCAATCAAGGCTTCTATTACTCAAGTTATGACAAGCCAAAGGGGAGTGTACTTTCCGCGAAGACGGATCAACACAAGCTCTACTTTCATAAGCTTGGGACGAAACAAAGTGAAGACCAGCTGATTTTCGGCGGCTTTGAGGAAGAGAAATACCGTTATGTTGGCGGCTATACGTCGGAAGATGAACGCTACTTGTTTATCTCAGCCAGCATATCGACATCGGGTAACAAACTGTTCTTTAAAGATCTGAGTAAGCCAAACAGCCCGCTTAAAACCATTTTAGATAACACCAGTTCTGATACTTGGGTAATAGACAACCAAGGCACGAAACTGTACTTGGTTACGAACCTTAATGCGCCGAACAAATGCGTCGTGACGGTGGATGCGAGTCAGCCGCAGCCCAAAAACTGGAAAGATTTGATCCCTGAAACAAAGAACGTGTTACGTGTTTCTACCGCGGGTGGCAATTTGTTTGCGAGCTATATTGTTGATGCGATCTCGATGGTGAAGCAATACGACATGAACGGCAAACTCATCCGAGAAATCAAATTGCCTGATATTGGTAGTGCGTACGGTTTTTCAGGTAAAAAAGAAGAAACCGAAGTCTACTATTCTTTCACCAACTACAAGATGCCAAGCACTACGTATCGTCTGAACATCAAAGATGGTGATAGCGAGGTGTACTACAAATCTAAAGCGCCATTTGACCCTGCTTTGTATGAATCTCGCCAGGTGTTTTACTCCTCAAAAGACGGAACAAAAGTGCCGATGATCATCACCTATAAAAAAGGGACACCGATGGACGGCAGTGCACCAACCATCCTATATGGTTATGGTGGTTTCAACATTAGCCTCACACCATCTTTTAGCCCGACACGTGCAGCTTGGCTTGAGCTTGGTGGTGTTTACGCGGTAGCGAACATTCGTGGCGGTGGGGAGTATGGTAAAGAGTGGCACAACGCTGGCATTCAAATGCAAAAGCAAAATGTGTTTGATGACTTTATTGCGGCGGCTGAATTTCTAATTGATGAAAAGGTAACGTCATCAAACAAGTTAGCCATTAACGGTGGATCGAATGGTGGCTTGTTAGTGGGGGCTGTTATGACGCAACGTCCAGAGTTGTTTAAAGTGGCGCTGCCAGCAGTCGGCGTACTGGACATGCTGCGTTATCATACTTTTACCGCAGGTGCTGGTTGGGCGTATGACTACGGTACGGCAGAGCAAAGTAAAGAGATGTTCCAATATCTGAAAGGTTATTCGCCAGTGCACAATGTAAAAGCGGGGGTGGAATACCCAGCGACATTGATTACAACGGGTGATCATGATGATCGTGTTGTTCCTGCTCACTCTTACAAATTTGCTGCTGAGTTGCAGTCAAAACAGGCGGGTTCAAATCCGACCTTGATTCGCATCGAAACCAATGCAGGACATGGTGCTGGCACACCAACGCGTAAAATAATTGAGACAAATGCAGATATTTATAGCTTTGCACTGTTCAATATGGGGATAGAGAAACTGCAATAGTGCGAATCGTTTGCGTTTTTAGTTAACGAAATGCATTGGTGCTTTTGCACTCGAAAATAAAAGGGAATCACAGAGTGTGATTTCCTTTCAATTTATTGTGGAGTAACTATTCTAAATTGACCGCAAGGCTAATTAAATTAAGGTATTTGCAATTTATTACAACTATCTTCTTTACCTGAAGAGTAATATACGATAAAAATAAAACTTGATCGCGATCACCTAACACCATTGCACTCCTTATTTATATGGTAAATTTAATTAATCATTTGTTCTAATGATAATTGAATTTTCATAAGTTTTAATATTCCCTTCTTCGTAAAGCTTACCAAATTTCAAGTTATATAAGATATAAGTAGCAGTGATTGAACTTTTACGACGCTTTATTTTATTTTAATTAAAACGTCTAATGTTTCGTCATTATTAAATTTGCTTTGATAATTTATATTATCCAAAGCGAGTTGTGTTGCTTGCTATTTATGATGACCTCATGACGTGAATAATTTTATAATCATTAAAATGGATACAGTTTTATGAATTTAGTGAAACCGTCTGTTGTTATCATGGCAGCAGCCCTTCAACTCGCGTCTTCTGCTTATGCTCAGACAAATAATGACGAAGAACTACAAGATATGTCTGACCCACTTGCGGTTTACACCCAAGCGGGCTTTGGTATTACTGACAAAGGCGCGAACATCAAAATCGGTCAAACTTACCAATCTAGCCAGCCTGGCACCATGGCGATGAACATCATCGAAATGAAAGGCATTGGTGGTGAGCTATTTGGCATTCGCGACAATGACGATCCAATGTATGCCAATGTTGATGACAGCATTGACTCTTTCCGGCTACGTAATTTCCAAGTAGAAGTCGCAAAAGGTCTAGGCCGTCAATTGGATGTAAACTACGATGTTGATAACGATAAATTAGATGCATCTTATAGCTTTATTCAAGGCCTACCTAAGTTTGGTATGTTGCAGTTATTTCCTTTAGCTGGTGCGGGTGTCACTATTGCTAATGGTTTTAGTGGTGATGACAAAGGTTATGAAATTCCAGGTACTTTCACCGTTGTCGGTATGTACTCAAAAATTGAATTAACCGATAAAATCTGGATTAACTACAACCCAATGTATATGCATACATTATCAGGGTCTAGTCAATATAAAGATACTTATTACGCGGGTGAAGATAATATCTTAACTCATGAGTTTGCGTTGTCTTATCAAATTAATCCTCGCGCTAATATTCGTTACTTTGCAAACTGGAATGAGCACGTTAATTTCGGTGATGGTGATCACCGTATCGAATTTAACTACCAATTCTAACTCCCTCGTTTATTTCCAGAATAGAAAGTGTGTTTATCCATATTTTTTAATATTTAGGCTAGGACACTTTCTACATAAAGTAGGTTTATCATGAAAGCCAAATATAAATATGCGTTGGTATCTATTGCTATATCTTCTGCATTACTATCAGGATGCAAAACTGGCGATATCGCAACGAAAACTGCCCAAGCACCCTCTGTTGAAACCGTTACCCTAACCGAAACAAAAATCACTCCTTATCATACTTTTATCGGTCGAACTGAAGCAGTAAATGACGTTGATATTATGCCTCGAGTCGGTGGCGAATTAACCGCGATTCATTTTAAAGATGGCGATATGGTCGAAAAAGGCCAATTGCTGTTTGAAATCGACGACCGTCCTTACAAAGCGGCACTGGCGTATGCAAAAGCGTCGTTGCAAAAAGCAAAAGCACAACTCGTTCAAACTACGCGTGATGCAGAACGTGTGAAGAAACTCATCAAAGATAAAAGCATCAGTGAGCAGCAATACGATGACGCCATTGCCGCGCACGCCGCAGCGATTGCTTCGGTAGAAGAGGCGAAAGCGACGCTGGTTTCAGCAAGGCTCGATCTTGAGTTTAGCTCTGTGCGTGCTCCTTTCTCTGGCCGCGTGGGTTTCAGCAACTTCCGAGTGGGTGACCGTATTTCGAAAATTCAACTCGTTCCTCTTGTTTCGATCACTCAAATCGACCCAATTCGCTTTGGCTTTGATGTGGATGAGAAGCTCTACCGCCGCGTAAGAAGCGCGATTGATGTGGCTCATCGTAACGATGACAAACTGGATGTTGATTTAACACTGACGCTTTCAGACGGTTCATTGTATCCACTTGATGGCAAGATCTACGCCGTTGGCAACAAGATCGATTTGGAAACAGGCTCAATTCGAGCAGAAGCACAATTTGATAACCCAACTTACGCGCTTATGCCGGGTGAATATGGCAACTTGACCATCAAGCTGCGCAACAAAACCATTGATGGTTTGCTTATCCCATCGGCGGCTGTTCAGCAAGATCAAGCGGGTGACTACGTCATGGTGGTTGGTGATGATCACGTGGTGTCACGTCGTAACGTTGAACTTGGTCAGACCTACGGTGTGAAACGTGCTGTGCTGACTGGCTTGGCGGCTAACGAAAAAGTCATCGTCAATGGTCTACAAAAAGTGCGTCCGGGTGCAACGGTGAAAGACGTTGAACTACAGAGTGAACAAGGCTGAGTGAGTACTGATGTTAAGTAAATTTTTCATTCACCGGCCGAAGTTTGCTTTGGTGATCTCACTGGCGATGACATTGATGGGTATGATCGCCCTGAAAGTCTTGCCAATTTCTGAGTATCCTCAAATCTCTCCGACGGTAATTACGGTGAGCACCATGTATCCGGGTGCAAACGCGAACGTGGTTAAAAAGACGGTTGCACAGCCGATAGAAGCCAAAGTCAACGGCGTTGAAGACATGATTTACATGTCTTCTGTGATTGGTAACGATGGTTCATACACACTACGTATCTATTTTCGAGTGGGCGCAGATGGCGATATGGCGCAAGTTCGTGTGAACAACTTGGTGGCGCAAGCGACGTCTTCTCTTCCACAAGAAGTAAACCAAATCGGTGTGACGGTTAAGAAGAAATCTTCCGACATGTTGGGCGTTATTACACTGCGTTCTCCGAAACAGTCTCACGATAGTATCTACCTTTCTAACTACGCGGATCTCAATATTGTTGAGCGTCTAAAACGTATCGAAGGTATGAGTGACATTACGCTGCTGGGTAAGAAAGACTACTCAATGCGTATTTGGTTGAACCCAAATAAATTGGCCACCTTGAAGCTTTCTGCTAGCGATGTTATCGGCGCAATTAAAACGCAAAACATCCAAGTGGCGGCGGGTAAGATCGGTGGTATGCCAGCTCCGGGTGACCAGCAATATCAATATGTTTTGCAAACCAAAGGCCGCCTTACTTCTGCGGAAGAGTTCGAGAACATCATCATCCGTGCGAGCAAGAAAGGTTCTTTGATTCGCTTGAAAGATGTGGCTCGTGTCGAAGTTGGCGCACAAGGCTACGAAGCTGATGGTCGTATGAATAACGAACCAGCCGCCGTTCTGGCCTTGTACCAGTTGCCGACAGCGAACGCGCTAGACGTGATGGAACGCGTGAAAGAGGCCATGAAAGAGTACGAGAAATCGTTCCCAGATGATTTGGTCTACGACATCGCGTATGACTCTACCGAATACGTAGAGACGTCGATTGATGAAGTGTATGAGACGCTGGTGATTGCGGTACTTCTTGTAACCTTCGTTGTGTACGTTTTCTTGCAGAACTGGCGAGCGACCATCATTCCAACCTTAGCGATTCCGGTTTCCATCATTGCGACGTTCGCAATCATGGGCGTGATGGGCATGACCATTAACACGATCTCGTTGTTTGGCTTGATCCTCGCCATCGGTATCGTGGTGGACGATGCGATCATCGTGGTGGAGAACGTGGAGCGGGTTATCTATGAAGAGCATTTAGACCCGATTCCGGCCACGATCCAAGCCATGAAAGAAGTGACGGGTCCAGTATTGGCAACAACGCTTATTTTGTTGGCGGTATTCGTACCGGTTGCGCTATTGCCGGGTATTTCTGGTCGAATGTTCAACCAGTTCGCGGTCACCATCTGTGTGTCGGTGCTGATCTCTGCGATCAACGCATTAACGTTAACGCCAGCGCTTTGTGCGTTGATGTTGAAATCAACTCACTCGCAACCTATTGCGCCTTTGCGTGCGTTTAACCGAGGTTTTGAAGCAATAACGCGCAAATACCAAGGTTTAGTTGGCTTCTTGAGCCGTCGTATTGTGCTGAGTATCGGTGTGTATGGCGCGCTTATTGCAGTACTGGCGTTTGCGTTCATTACCGTACCTTCTTCTTTCGTACCGAACGAAGATAAAGGCGTGTTCATGGTCGAAATGCGTTTGCCAGATGCAGCAGCATTGCAGCGTACTGCGCCATTAATGAAGAAGTACGTTGATGAGCTAAAACAGATGGAAGGTGTGGAGAACGTGGTTTCTGTTGCGGGCTTCTCGGTAATTAACATGGCGTCGATTCCAAACTCGGGCATGTTGATCATCAAACTGGATAACTGGAGCAAACGTAAAGACCCTGAGCTACACCAACGCGCATTGATGAATAAAGTTAACCAAATGCTGAACTCAACGCCAGATGCCGCTTCGTTCGTTTTCGCGACGCCGGCAATCAAAGGCATGGGTGCGGTGGATGGTTTCAACCTTGTGCTGCAAGACAACTTGGGCCGTTCTCCACAAGAGTTGGCAAAAACAACCGCTGATTTTGTTGCCCAAATCAATCAACTGCCAGAAGTGGCGCGTGCGTTCTCGATTTTCCGTGCGAACATTCCGCAACGTTACATCGATATTGACCGCGATAAAGCGATTTCGATGGGCGTACCGTTGAATGAAATCTTCAGCACACTACAAGCACAGTTGGGCGGCGCCTACATTTCTGACTTCAACTTGTTTGGTCGTTCGTACCAAGTGAAAGTGCAAGCAGAAGAGCAATACCGTGACAACATCGACGACATCGACCATCTGTTTGTTCGTTCAAACTCTGGAAAAATGGTGTCACTGGCAACACTAGTGAAAGTGACGCCGATCTTCGGCCCTGATACCTTGTCGAACTACAACATGTTCAGTTCCGCAACCGTGAACGGTGCGCCAGCGCCAGGTTACAGCTCGGGTGATGTTGTAAAAGCCATTGAAAAACTGGCTGCGGAATCTTTGCCAAGTGGTTACTCGTACGAGTGGTCAGGCATGACTTACCAAGAGATGAAAGCAGGCAACATGGCGCCAATCGCGTTCGCATTGTCTTTGCTGTTCACCTACTTGTTCTTGGTGGCTCAGTACGAAAGTTGGACCATTCCTGCTGCGGTAATGATGGCGGTTCCAGTCGCGATTCTCGGCGCAATGGGCACGCTACTGCTGGTGGGACAACCGTTCGATTTGTATGTGCAGATTGGTGTGGTCATCTTGATCGGTATGTCCGCCAAAGTGGCGATTCTTATCGTGGAATTTGCCAAAGTTCTGCGAGAAGAAAAGGGCTTATCCATCATTGATGCTGCCAAAGAAGCTGCTCGAATCCGTTTCCGTGCAGTACAGATGACCGCATTCGCCTTCATCTGGGGGGTATTCCCGTTGGTGATTGCATCGGGTGCTGGTGCGGCATCTCGTCACTCACTGGGCTTTGCGGTATTCGGCGGCATGATTCTCTCTACGTTTGTAGGCACGTTACTGACGCCGGTGTTCTTCGTGATGATGCAATCTCTGCGCGAGAAGTTTAAGCGAAAGAAACCCACTGAACTTGAGGTGAGCGAGCAATAACGCTGATTTCAACTGACTGACTCCACAACACCCCCACGTTGTGTGCGATTGGCCAATGCCTTTCATTGATATACAACCACCGTCGCAGCGTGGGTTCCCCAAACAATAATAGGTTTTAGCATGAAAAATCTTTCAAAAATCGTCGTAGCGAGCTCTCTACTGACGTGTGCTGCTGCGCAAGCGGGTGGGTTATACCTTTACGAAACAACAGCATCGGATATTGGTTTGGCATCCGCTGGTATGGCGGCTCGTGCGCAAGATGCCTCAGTAATGGCTGCAAACCCGGCTGGTCTGGCGAATGTTTCTGGTAAATCTTTCTCTGGTAACCTGATTGGCCTTTACGGTGACGCGCAACTAGACACGATGACTGGCGATGCTGGCAACGTGATTGGTTTTGTTCCTATGGCGTCGGCATTTTACAGCCAACAAGTGAACGACAAATGGACGCTGGGTATTGGTTTATATGGCAACTACGGTCTTGGCCTCGAGTACGAAGGTCTTTTGGATAATCATTTAGATATTCCTACAGCAACGACGCAAGCCTTGACCATTCAACCTTCCGCTTCTTACCGCATCAATGATCACTGGTCTGTGGGTGCGGGGCTTGGTATTCAGTACGGTATGTATGAAGTAGAAGGGACGTTGGCTAGCTCTGGCGTGCATAAAAAATACTTAGACGAAGACCAAAATACTCAGGTTAATGGCCGAGTAGGTGTGCTTTATGAGGCAACACCAGGCACGCGTCTTGGTCTGTCTTACTCTTCTGAAACCGAATTTGAATTCGACAACAGCAACTCCATTGCTCCACAACAACTTATCTTCAGTGCTTACCACGAATTGAATGATGACCTAGCGGTGATGTGGAACGTGAACTGGCAAGACTGGAGCGAATACACAACCACGCTGAACGTAGAGACACAAGACAGTTACCAAATCGCATTGGGTACTCAGTACAAACTGAATGACAAAATGATGTGGAATGCAGGTTTTGCATTCGATACCAGCATGTATGAGAGCCAATCAAACGGTGATATTACCGTTCCTACTGGCAAGGCGTACCGCATTGGTACAGGCATTGATTACACATTGGATTCAGAAAACTCAATTGGTTTCGCGTTTGAAGCGATCTTGATGGAATCGTCAGAAACGCCAAGCTTACAAGCTGGCTTTGATGAGCCTGCTCTGTACTTCATGAGCATGAGCTACAACTGGAAAAACTAATCATTCCTAATCGCTAAAACGCCTTCCTTACAGGCCATTCTACCCTAACTACCTGCACTGGATGCTGTCACGCTATCTAAGGTAGTTAGGGCGCTTCTGTCACACCCAGTGAGTGATGATTTAAAAAGTATCTGCGCGGCTAAGTGCGGGTATTCAACATCTCAAAGGACTAAAAATGAAAAATAAACTAGCGTTAGTGTGTACGACTTTGTTGGTCAGTACGCTGGCTCATGGTGCCGAGCACCGAGTAAAAGACAATAAAAACAAGTTGGCGGATGACCCAACAAAAGTCATTACGAAATTTGGCGCGTCGTACGCAAACAACTACGATTTTGATGATCAAAACATCTCATTCTCGGGCTCACTTGCGCTTGACCAAGCGCGCAAAATTAACCTGCGTATCAATGATGATGCGAGCGAGTGGCGTATTGGTGGCTCGTGGTTGTTTCCGGTCGGTATCGTGAACTTCAACTTCGGTAAAAATGAATACGTAAACGGCGCGGATCAAACCAACTACAGCGTTGGTACCTTTATGCCGCTAAGTTATTTCGGGATTGAGCCAGCAGGCTTCCAAATTTTCCCAATGGCAGGCTATACGTACAACACTGGTGATGTTCCTGTTTGTGACGGTGCAGCAGGCAGCAACTGTAGCGAGCCTAACTTTACGGGCACTCCAAGTGCAGAGAATGGCTTCAATATGATGAGCTCTTCAGGCAGCAGCGGTTACGTTGGTGCATTTGCGCTGAAATCGTTTACCAAAGAGCTGACGTTAATCAGCTTCGCAGCAGGCACTTACGGCTCAGAAAACAGTGAAGGAGAGAACTACAAAGGCTTCTTTGGTGGTATCGGCCTTGGTTATCTCGTGAATAAACGTCACTCGTTTAACGTAATGACGTTTGTCATGGACAACAACACCTATTTAGATGAGGCAGATAGGCGCGTCGCATTATCTTACCAATATCAATTTGAGTAAATTGAAAACGCAGCAACGATGGCTGCGTTTTTACTTTGATGGAATAAATTAGTGAATCGCGTTCTTTTCTTCGATCTTTTTCTGATATTGGTGTTTTAATATATACATGCGCTTAACATCGCTATAGGCTCCGTTAATAAAGTATTCTTCTACTAAATGGCCTTCTTCAATAAAACCACATTTCTTATATAAATGAATAGCGACTTCATTATCCACTGCGACCAATAAGTATATTTTACGTAGATTAAGAATCGAGAAGGAGTAATCCAATGCTCGATTAATCATCTCTGTCGCATAACCTCGTCCTTGATGCTCTGGGGCGATGATTATCTGAAACTCAGCGCTTCGGTGAATGTAGTTGATCTCAATAAGTTCGACCAATCCAATCACTATGCCGTCTTCATCTTCAACCACAAAGCGTCTTTCTGCGTCATCATGTATATGTTTTCGGTAAAGTTCTTCGAGCTCATCATAAGATTCATAAGGCTCTTCGAACCAGTAGGCCATGATATTTCGGTTGTTATTTAGTTCGTGAATAAAGCGCAAATCAGAGCGTTCTAGTGCACGCATTTTTAGGCCTTTCTTCATCATTTATCTCCAATGAGGCGGAGTAAACCTCCGCAATTGATGCTAGAAAATCTTAACGTATTTAACAAGAATAGCGCATCTGTTTTTGGGAAATATTGTGGTTTTTTCAATATGGAAACTTAGAGTTCACGCCAAATAAAAATTAATCTTTACGATAAAAAATTCGATTAGGTGGTTTGCCTAATATCATATTAAATACCGCGCAACGACTTAGTGTCTTAATCTAAATAAACAAGGTATTCAATATGTTTTCAATCGGTGACGTAGTAGTAGCGACTAAAGGTATCGATCTTGGCGAAATGGTTGTTACAGGTTTAAGCAGTGGCGGTTTTTACACACACGTAAAAGCAGGCGAGAAAACGCTAACTTACCCAGCTAAAGATCTTAAGAAAGCATAATTAAATTTGCTCACTCTTATTTCTAAACTGGCTTAAAGTTCGTATTACTTATTTTAGGCGGGTTAGAATTTATAAAAGGTAGCGCAACAAGTCGCTACCTTTTTTATCACTCTCTTTTCTAGTTTTCTTCTGTTTTATGAACCTCAACACGGTTTCTACCGGTTTCTTTGGCTTTGTAAAGGGCTAAGTCGGCGCGTTTTACGAGTGGTTCAAACGAGTCATCCAAGCTACAGACTTGAGTTACACCAATACTAGCGGTAAAGCTCATATCACGACCTGAGTGTTGAATCGTCGTAGTTTCTAGCGCATTGCGAATCGTTTCTAATGTGTTTAGGGCTTCTTGCGATGAGCGGCTTCTTAGTACGATGGCAAACTCTTCACCGCCAACTCTGGCAAGTAAGTCACAGTCAAGTAGATGACTTTGAATGGTGTTGACTGCATGGATCAGCGATTTATCGCCAGCATCATGACCAAACCGATCATTAAGGCTCTTAAAGTTGTCTAAATCTAGAATAGCAACATGGAAGTCAATGCCTTGGGTACGGTATTCAGTCAAGCGGCTTTCGATTTGTCGCATGAATTCTCTGCGGTTTGGAATGCCAGTCAGATCATCCGTTGTGGCGAGATGCTCCATTTTCATAATTTGTATATGAAGAGCAATGTTTAAAGCAATCCAGTTAGCGATGCACTGAAGCTGTGCCGCTTGTTCGTTTGTATAAGTGTGCGTTTGATGATGTGCAACATTAAGCGTGCCCAAACAGACTTTACCGTGCATTAAAGGCGCATCCATACACGTCCCCATGCCATTGGATGCCAGCATCACACAATCGACCTCATCAGATTGAGTGACATCGTCACAGATCATCAGTTGTTGTTTTTTGAACACTCGGCCAACAAAAGCTCGGTGAATAGGTACCAAGAATTCAGCCGGAATCGCTTTATTACCAGAGAAAGAGTAGACCTTTAGATGATCATCATTTTCATAAAGCGTGATACTCGCGCGGTCGGAATTGAATATACGATTTATCCATTCTGCGACCGTATCGAGCACCTGCTGCAATGTTTCCGATTGAGCTAAAAAGTGAACAAACCCTATCGGCATACAGATCGGACTTTCCATGTTCTGCATCGATAAGTCATCAGGGTTAAAAGTTCTTTCAAGTCTCAATAGACATCTCCTTGCGATGTTGCAAATACCAACAATAAGTTACACGAAGCTATTTTCAAGAAAAATACGTTTCTACGTAAGATTATGGTTTATTTATCGCCATCTATGTGTGTTCAATTGCTTAATGTGGGCGTTAACTCACGCCTAAATGAATAAATGTTATACCTATTTATAAGTAGGTCATTACTCAATAAGGGGTGTTTTTGAGGTAGAACCAAAGAAGTAAGAAAGCCCTTCAGGGAAGAGAAGGGCAAAGAGGGTGAACTTAGGAAAGTAAATATGTAAGCAGTGAATTAATTATCTTTGTATTTCTGTAAAATCAACTGACTGATTTGCGCGATGAGCTGGTCTCTGGCTTGCAGTGATAGCTCGGTTTCTGTGACATAGATACTAATGTAAACAGGACGATGGTTTTCCTTCCATATGATTGCGTTAATACCACGCGAACCGTGACCACCCGCACCAGAGCGGTCGGCGATAGACCAACCTGTTGGTAATACTGAACGCATTAACGAGTCTGAAACCTTGTTGTCCTGCATCCAGATTTTTAATTGCACGCGAGACTCGTAAGACAACGTTTCTCCTTCAATCAAGGTTCGCAGAGTGTTTACCATGGCGTTAGGTGTGGTTGTGTCGCGGTTGTCTCCCGGTGTCGCTTCGTTCAAACGTGGTTCTAATCTATCTAGGCGCGTCGCTTTATCACCAATTGATCGCAGAAACATTGTCACGGCCTTAGGACCGCCGATTTCATTCAATACTAAGTTGGCAGCAGTATTATCACTCATCAACATCGCGGCTTCACAAGCGTGTTCTACGCGTGTGTTTTGGCCTGCGAGTTTGTCCATCACTGGAGACCACACAACGATGCTGCGCTCATCGACTTTCGCGGTCGCATTTTTACTTAGCTTACCGCTGTCCATATCACTTAGCATTGTGGCGCAAGCCAAGGTTTTGAATGTGCTCATGAGTGGGAAGCGTTCATCGCCACGGTAATCCCAGCGCTCATCGGTTTGCGTATCCCAAACCGAGACTCCAATTCTGCTTGAGGTTTGTTGTTCGATGAGAGAAATGTCTTCATTCAATTGGGAAGCGTAACTTAGGGTTGAGCAAACCATTAGCCCAGCCAACAAAAATAACTTTTTCATGCGTCGTGTTCTTCATTTTGGTTTTGGTTCGCACTGTGGCGATGTTACGCAAACTATAACGAGCGAATACTCTAACCACTGTTAAATCCATGTCGATTTTTTGTAGGATTCTGCGCAATACCTCCAAGTTTGTTGTTGACCTTAGGTATATTGTGGGTTTACTCAACTTTACGAATATTGACGTTGCATTACGCTAGAAAAACTAAACTAGAGTTGTCGTCAATTTAAGAGTGATGTTCATGAAAACTGTACGAAATTTTGTATGGATGATAATTACCGCCGTGTCTGTGTTGTGGTGGATGAGTGAACCGCAACTGCTTTCCTCGACCCAATTCTTCCAATGGCGCTCCGCGCTTATTCAATATTCTGGTGTTTTGTCGTTAGCTTTGATGTCTATTGCGATGGTGCTGGCGCTGCGCTTACCTGTGATAGAGCAATGGGTTCATGGCATGGACAAGGCATATCGAGTACACAAGTGGTTAGGTATAGCAGGCGTCAGTTTGGGTGTGATCCATTGGCTTATGTATAAAGTGCCGAAGTGGCTCGTTGCTGCTGGTTGGTTGGAAAAACCAGTAAAACACACTGGAGAGGGGCCATCAGGCAATAACTTCGTTGGTTTTGAGTTATGGGTTAAAGAACTGCGTGATGTAGGCTTGGATTTAGGTGAGTGGGGCTTTTATTTGCTATTGGTATTGCTGGCAGTGTCACTCTGGACTGTTGTTAAATACAAACCGTTTAAGTTATCCCATCGTTTAATGGCTGTGGTGTATTTGATGGTTGCTGTTCACTCCGTTTTGCTGATCAAGCACGCGTACTGGGGCGATCCCATTCATTTTATCGCTTTTGGTTTTGCATTGATGGGCTCTGCGGCTGCCGTTTATAGCTTGTTTGGCTTTGTCGGACGAGCGAATCGCTATCCCGCCAAAGTGGTGTCGACTCGCTACTTCCCTCAAGCGCGCGTGATGGAGCTGGTTTTGGCGCCAAGCAATAACGGTCAAGGAAAACCTTGGCAAGGACACAAAGCCGGGCAGTTTGCTTATGTTCGTTTTGGTAATGAAGATCCGCATCCGTTTACGATTGTTTCAGGTGAGCACGATCCAGAGATTCGCTTTTTGATCAAAGAGCTAGGCGATTTCACGACCAATTTGTACCAGCGCGTGAAAGCGAGCGATGAGGTTGTTGTTGAAGGACCGTATGGGCGTTTAGAGTTTGATGTCAACAAGCCGCAAGTTTGGGTTGCTGGTGGTGTCGGGATAGCGTCGTTCTTTGCTATCTTATCTTCATTGAAAGCGTTAAAAAGACATCCGCCAGTGCATTTGTTTTATTGTACACGTGGCTTAGATAGTCATTTAGTGGATGAACTGTGGAATGCTGCGCGTCAGGCACAAGTGAAACTGAACGTGATAGATACTGCGATTTCACCTCGACTTAATGTTGAACAAATTGCGAAGGAATGCGGCGATTTATCGCGTTATGAGTTTTATTTCTGTGGACCGGAGGTATTCTCTCGAACCCTGAAAAAAGAGTTAGAGGCATATCGTTTTGATACAGAACATCACTATCATGAAGAGCTGTTTGTGATGCGATAATCTAGCATTTGGGGCGAAATAAAAAGGAGCTGATATTAGCTCCTTTTGTATTTACATTTAACGTCTATGAACCGTGTTAATACGTTAATCCGGTCTCACTACAGTTCCACTTTTTTGACCATGCCGGCTTCTGCATGTCCGGGGATATTACACGCGAACTCTACATTTTTATCGCCATGGAAGTGCCACAAGAGTTGTTTCGCTTTGCCTGGTTCAACAGTGACAGCATTGCCGGAGTCATGCATGTGATCGCCAGACATGGTTTTCATCATTTCACGATGTTTAAGCTGTTCTTCTGCTGAGCCAATGGTAAATTCGTGATTGATTTTGCCTGTATTCATTACCACAAATTGAACCACATCATCCGGTTCTATTGTCACATCTTTTTTGAATGTAATTTTCATATCATCCGTTAAGAGTACATGAACGACTTTGTCTGGTTTTGCGCCATTTGCAGGCATACCAACCGCTGACATGCCCGGCATGCCGCTCATACCAGAATGATCCATTTTACCGTGGTCCATTTTTCCATGATCCATCGGCATTTTATCCATGTTCATGGAACCGTGATCCATTTGACCATGCTCCATATTTTCGTGGTTCATGTTTGAGTTATCCATTTGAGCAAATACGCCACTCGATACCATGGTTAGAGCAAGAGTGATAAGAGTCTTTTTCATGTTGATTTCCTTTACTATCAATTAGATATCGCGCCATTATTCTTCTGAATAATGGCGCTCGTTGTTATTTATCTTGGTGTTGAGTTGATTTCACTTCACGCTGTTTCCACAGCTTGAAGATGGCAGGTAACACAAGCAGCGTTAACAGCAGGGCAGAGGCCATGCCACCAATCATCGGTGCAGCGATGCGTTGCATCACTTCAGAGCCTGTCCCCTCGCCGTACATGATTGGAATAAGACCAATGATTACCGTTAATACGGTCATCATGACAGGCCGCACACGCAAGCCAGCGCCTTCGCGAATTGCGTCTGTAAGATCCCGTGCTTGAAGCGGTCGTTGTTTCTCTTCTGCATCCAGTTTTCGGTGGTGCCACGCTTGGTTGAGATACACCAGCATGATGACGCCTATCTCCACCGCAACGCCGGCGAGGGCGATAAACCCAACCCCCACGGCAATAGAGAAGTTGTAGTTCAGATAATGCATCAGCCATAAGCCACCAACCATTGCTAAAGGCAGCGTCAGCATGATGATCAGCACCTCACCTACACGGCGAAAGCTGAAGTAAAGTAGCATCATGATGATCGCAATAGTGATTGGTACTACGACACTTAAGCGGTCTTTGGCGCGTTCCATGTATTCGTACTGACCTGACCAAGACAGCGAATAACCCGCAGGTAATTCAAGTTGATCTGCTACTACTTGTTGTGCTTCCACGACGTATGAGCCTAGGTCACGACCTTCGATATCCACGAAAACCCAACCGTTTGGACGCGCGTTTTCGGTTTTGATCATCGGTGGACCATCTTCATAACGAATATCTGCCACATCTGCGAGTGCGATGCGTGCGCCGTTGGGAGTTACCAGTGGTAGGTTTTGCAGTTTAACAACCGAGTCACGGTAGTCTTGCGGATAGCGGACGTTAATCGGGTAGCGTTCCAAGCCTTCAATGGTTTCTCCAACATTCATACCACCGACAGCGGTTGAGATGACTTGCTGAACGTCTTTGATGCTCAATCCATATCTCGCAGCTGCGCGGCGTTTGATATCAATCGTTACGTAACGGCCACCCGCGACACGTTCCGCATATACAGATGAGGTGCCATGAACGCTATTAAGAATAGGTTCCAGCTGAGCACCAATTTTTTCGATCTCTTTCAGGTCTGGGCCTGCGATTTTGATCCCAATTGGCGTTTTAATGCCCGTCGCAAGCATGTCGATACGCGTTTTGATCGGCATTACCCAAGCGTTGGTGAGTCCTGGAAACTGAATCAGTTCATCGAACTCTTTGCGTAACGACTCTGTCGTCACGCCTTCACGCCATTGATCGTGAGGTTTTAGCTGAATAACAGTTTCAATCATAGTGAGTGGCGCAGGGTCGGTAGCCGTTTCTGCACGGCCAATCTTGCCCCAAACCGTTTTGACTTCCGGTACGGTTTTGATCAGTTTGTTAGTTTGCTGAACTAGTTCACGTGCTTTACCAATCGAGATTCCCGGATACGTAGTCGGCATGTACATCAAGTCGCCTTCATCCAATGGTGGGATGAACTCGCTACCCAGTTGACTGGTTGGATAGTAAGCTGACGCCATTAGACCTAAAGCGATAACGATCATACTCTTAGGATACTTGAGGCTGGTATTCAGTAACGGGCGATACAGCGCAATTAAGCCTCTATTTACTGGATTCTTATGCTCTGGTAATACGTTGCCACGGATGAAATAACCCATGAGCACAGGTACGAGGGTAATTGCCAAACCTGCCGCTGCGGCCATTGCATAAGTTTTAGTAAAGGCGAGAGGGGAGAACATCTTGCCCTCTTGACCTTCCAGTGCAAATACTGGCACAAAGCTTAACGTGATGATAAGCAGTGAGAAGAACAGGGGCGCGCCCACTTCTTCAGCGGCTTTGCCAATCACTTGCCAGCGGTTCTTATCCGTGAGAGGCGTTCGTTCAATATGCTTGTGGACGTTTTCTATCATTACGATGGCACCATCCACCATAGCACCGATGGCGATGGCAATCCCCCCGAGCGACATGATGTTGGCATTAATGCCTTGAGAATGCATGACGATAAACGCGGATAAAATACCGACGGGCAAGCTCAGTGCGATAACCAAAGATGAACGGATGTGAAATAGGAAAAGGGCACAAACAACCGCCACGACGATGAATTCTTCCGCCAATTTCTTCCACAAGTTTTCTACGGCAGCGTTAATCAGCGTGGAGCGATCGTAAGTAGGAACGATTTCTACACCATCCGGTAAGCTACGCTGTAAATCTTCAAGTTTGTCTTTTACTTTGCTGATGACTTCACTCGCGTTTTCGCCGAATCGCATGACAATAACGCCACCAACCGCTTCACCTTCGCCGTTAAGCTCAGAGATGCCGCGACGCATTTGCGGACCTAAGTTGATGTCAGCAATGTCGCCCAATAAGAGCGGTGTACCTTTCTCTGTCACTTTGAGCGGGAGTGATTCAATATCCTCAATACTCGTTAGGTAACCTGTAGTGCGAACCATATGTTCCGCTTCTGCTACTTCAACAACAGAGGCGCCCGTTTCCTGATTGCCGTTTTGGATCGCCATGTTCACTTGTTGCAGTGTCAGGTTGTAAGCACGTAGCTTAGCTGGGTCAATCTGAACTTGATATTGCTTCACCATACCGCCAACGGTTGCGACTTCAGAGACGCCATCGACGGTTTGCAGCTCATATTTCAAGAACCAGTCTTGCATACTGCGTAGATCAGCAAGATCATGGTTGCCAGTTTTATCTTGCAGTACATAGCTGTAGACCCAGCCCACACCCGTTGCATCTGGTCCTAATGTCGGTTTTGCACTCGGTGGTAATTTAGGTGCTACTTGGCTTAGGTACTCTAAAACGCGCGAACGTGCCCAATACATGTCGGTATCATCGTTAAAAATGATATAAACATATGAGTCACCAAAGAATGAATAACCACGAACGGTTTCTGCACCCGGTACGGCGAGCATCGCGGTGGTTAGCGGATAAGTAACTTGATCTTCCACCACTTGAGGTGCTTGGCCTGGGTAGCTTGTTTTGATGATCACTTGAACATCAGAAAGATCCGGAATGGCGTCTACAGGTGTATTCTTTACACTGTAAAGTCCGGTTAAAACAAGCGCTAAGGTAGCGATCAAAACCATGAAACGGTTTTTGATCGACCAGCGGATTATTGCTCCAATCATAGTTAGCCCTCAACCGCTTCAAGTTGCTTCAAGACGTAGTCAGCTCCTTGTTTTTCAACTAAAAACCGTACTTTCTGACCTTCTTTGAATCCGGATAGATCCACTTCATCACCCACAGAGAAGTTCATCTCTCCTGCCTCCCAGTTCCATTCTGTAACTGGGAGGTGGTTGAGAGTTATCATCCCAAAATCCGCCATCAACATGCTGATATCTCCGGTAATCCATACGTCAGTCACGACAACGCTGTCATCGGTTTTGTAGTCAACGACTTCATATTGACCGGACTCTGTTTTCTGAATTTCAAACTCGATAGCTTGGCCTTTTTGCAGAGTGCCCACATCAACGTCATCTGCGAGGGTAAAGTTCATGACCATACCCGGCCAATCCCACTCTGCTACGGGCTGATGATTAATGGTCAACATACGGTGATCTTTCATCACATCGGTGATTTCACCCTTAGCCCAAACTGTTTCTACTTTGGCTTCAGTAGGTGATGAAATACGGGATAGATCAGCCGTTTGGCTCGATTCCGAATCCAACATAAAGTGTGCAGAGGTTACGATGCGATCATCTTGAGACAGACCTTGCAGCACCTCGATTTTGTCGTCGGCTTCACGCCCAACTTTGATGCGCGTTGAGCGGTATTTACCATCGCCTTCAGACAACACGACTCGGGTCATACCGCCGGATCGAATAACGGAAGACTTAGGAATCGTCATAACTGCGTTATCAGTGACTGGTTGAAGGGCAATGTTGGCAAACATATTAGGTTTAAGATCGCCATTCGGGTTAGGGAACTTGAGGCGTACACGCAAGGTACGAGTTTTAGGATCCAGAATAGGGTATACGTAGTCGACAACCCCTTTCCATTCATTGCCTGGAATAGCATCAAGCGTCATAGTGGCGCTACTTCCTGCTTTCATCCAGTGCGCTTGGCGCTCAAATACTTCGGCATCCACCCATACATTTTCAAGTGGGCCCGCGCTGATCACCGCTTGAGCAGGGGATAGGTAACCACCTTCACGAACGTTCAAACTCGCGATGACGCCATCTTCCGGAGCTTTAATTTCAATAGTTTGCGATGCTTTCCCGCGTTGAGTGATGGCTCTGATTTGAGAGCGATCAACACCCAGTGTCACTAAACGTTCTGTCGCGCCTTTCACCAGGCCATTACGCCCAGTTCGGTAGGCGTTCAGCAGCTCTTCTTGTGCTTTGACTAGCTCAGGCGAATACAGCGTGAACAGCACATCGCCTTTGTTGACCTTTTCACCTACGGCATTGATGTAAAGCTTTTCAACCCAGCCGGCCACGCGAACGTTGGTTTGCCACAAATGACTTTCGTCAAACGCGATATAGCCGACAGTTTCAATCCGAGGTGAAAGTTGCTCTAAAGAGACTTGAGCAGTTTTTACACCTAAGTTGTTTTCAACTGATGGGTCAATTTTTACCGTGCCGGGTTTGTCTTGTTCACCTGCGAGATCTTCAGCGTACACTGGGATCAAGTCCATGCCCATTGGCGACTTACCCGGTTTGTCGCGCTTATAATTTGGATCCATCGGCGCAACCCAATAGAGTGGCTCGTTTGGGTTGCTCGAAGCGCTACCGCCTGTGCCGCTCATGTCGTGGTTTGCACCAGATAGGTACTGATTAACGCCAAACCCTAGTGCCCCGCCAACAAGCAGAGCGATGGTTGCTATCTTTATTGAATTTGAACTCATTCCTAATTCCTTATTTTCCCCATGAGGCATGACAGCGATGTTGATTGTTTATTGGTGTGCATTCGCCATCGTCCCCAAACTTGGGTTCTCTCATGTTTTTGTTTTAGTTCGCGCTTGCTTCAGGCGTGATGTTGGGTGTGGATACTTGATATTCGAAACCACCCAATAAAGCCGCTAAGTTGCTGTTTACGATGTTTAAATCGGTAATAAGACGTTGCTGTTCGATCTTTAGCGCCAGCTCGTCTGTGCTTGCCATGATCACGTCGTTAAACTGTGCGGTGTTGTTTTGATAACCCCTTTCTACCGCGTGAATACGAGCTTGAACTTGGGGAAGTAAGGTGGATTGATAACGCTCTAAACGCTGACTCAAGTTGGCGCGATCAACCAGCAATGTGTTGACCTTCGCGTTCATCTGAGTCAGTAACGTATCTTTTTGTGAGCGAGCAGCACCCACTTGATACTGAGCGGCGGCTAAGTTGCGGTCTTGGCGATTGCCAGTGAACAGGGGAATGTCCATTGTTAGATACGCGCTCACCAAATCCGATGCAGGTTCGCCTTTCATATTGTTGGCTTGACGATAGGCGTACATCACTTCCACACCGAATTGAGGCGTGTAAGCTTGCTCTGCAATGTCCACTTGAGTTTCATTGGCAGAGATACTTACGTCTGCCATTTTCACCATCGGGTGCTCACTCAACTGTTGGTAGTGCTTGGTCGTTTCGTTATTTGCAGACAACTTTTGGTTTAATGACGCCCAAGTCAGTGTGTTGCTGGCTTGAAGTGTTGAGCGTCCGTTTTGGGTATAGGTATTGAGCCAGTCCGAGCCCAACCATTCTGAGAGTTGCGAGACCAAACGGCGCTGCATTTGTGCGTTGGCTTGCAGCTTTTCATCCAACTTACTCACTTGAAGCTGTGCATTCAGTAAATCTTGCGCTTCGCTTTTGCCGATTGAGTAATTGGTTTGAATGAAGTTTTCCATTTCCGTCATGAGCCGACGGTTTTCTAACAAAATTTGCTCTGCTTTCTGCTGATAGCCCAACTCCAACCAAAGCTGAGTCATGCTGTTTGCCACTTCAAGCTCCCGTGCGTGAACTTGCAGAGACAAACCATCGGCTTGTTGATTGGCTTTCTTTTGTTGAAGGTTGAGCGTCGAGCCACGTTCGAATTGTTGCATCAAACCGACGGAGATATTGGTCATCGGATCCTCGTCAAATTTGAAGCTATCGACAGGCAAACCACCAAAACCGACTTTCAGTTTCGGGTCCATCAAGGTTGCGCTGGCTACGCCTGTTTCACGCATCGCTTCCGATTGAGCATAGAATTGCTTGCGGTTGCCATCGTTGCTCAACGCGATGCTAATGAGGTTTGCTAGCTCATTGGTTGATTGGGCTTGGATTGATTGAGCTTGCGCTTCTTGTTGTGCTTTCGTATTGGTTGGCGATTGCGCCACCACATTGAAAGCAGGTAGGGCAACCAGAGCCAGTGAGCATACTGGTGCCACTAAGCGATTTGGGTTGAATTCCATAATTTACATCCAAATTGATACCAAGCTCTTTTGCGTTTCGGATCGATTGAACCGAGCATGAGAGCGTTGGTATTTGCCAAACGGATGACGTACTTTTTTATCGCTAAATAGCAGGTAACAAATGAAATTACGAGCGAATAGCTGAGGTGAGCACGCTATCAGTTGGGCGCAAAGAAACTGCCTGCAAAGCGATGCAGGGTCGAATGCTTTGTATGGATTAAACTATCGGAGGCCGATACAAATCATGGGTGACTTGTACCACTGGTGCGGTAATTTCTGAGGCAATGGATGCGCGACAAGCCAATGGGGAGAGCTGGCTGTCAGTGACTGGTAATGGGACAAAAACGAATGAGCAAGATGCTGTACAGCAATTGTGGATCATCCCGGAGCCATCAATACAGCTCATGGTCATCTCTACAGAGTTGGAACTCAACGATGAGGCCATCTCCATGCTCATACTCGGTGAGCCGCAGTGATCGTTCTCGCTTGCCATTTCCGTCATGTGAGCTGACATCATGACATCACTCGACATCATTTTGATACTCATTAAAGGCGCGCTGTTAACCACGCTAGATACCAGTAGTATCAGCGTTGTACATAACGTTAGCCAAATTGTATGCAATGATTTCAGACGCATACGGTTTCCAGTCAAAATGAGCTTATATATCGAGTAACCCCTAAATAATAAAGGTTACCCTAGGGGTAAAGTCAAGGATTATACCGACCCCACTTCGAGATAATGAGTTCTACATCTTAAAGTCAATTGGACATATTAATCGCTAAGAAATATCTCGCTAGTGAGTTTTTTGTCACACGAACTTTCCATGGTAGGGTTTATCCTTATAGAATGTAAGGTTTAGTGTGCCTGCTTCGGGGGTTGTATGATAGAAATTGTCATCGATGGAAAATATAGAATTGTAGAAGAGGGGCTAACCCTTCTGGAAGCAGCCAAAGTGTGTGGGGTCGAAATCCCTTCACTGTGCGGAATGAACAAAAGTAACGAGAAAATTCCGTGTGATTTGTGCGTTGTCGAAGTGGAAAGAGGCGGAACTAAGCGCGCCTGTGATCTCAAAGTGTACCGAGGTCTCAATGTCGTCACACAATCAGAACAACTGAGTGAGCACCGCAGAAAAGCGCTCAACCGAATCATGACGGACCACTACGCAGACTGTGAAGCTCCATGCAAAACGGCGTGTCCTGCTGGGGTAGACATCCAATCTTATCTCTACCATATCTCGCAAAACGATCATCAAAAAGCGATTGAAGTTATTAAACGCACACTGCCAATGCCGTTATCGATTGGGCGTGTGTGTCCGGCATTCTGCGAAAGTGAGTGTCGCCGTTATTTGGTGGATGAGCCGATTGCCATTCGCCAACTCAAACGCCATGCCGCAGACGCAGATCTAGTGGCGCATGAAGCGTATGTCCCAGAGAAAAAACCAGCGAAGCATCGCAAGATCGCCGTTGTTGGTAGTGGCCCCGGTGGCTTAACGGCAGGTTATTACTTGTCGAATGAAGGTTATGACGTCACCGTATTTGAGTCCATGCCCAAAGCAGGCGGTTGGCTACGCTACGGCATTCCTGAATATCGCCTACCCAAAGACATTCTAGACAAAGAAATCGAACTGATGTGCCGCAACGGTATGCAAGTTGAAACCAACAAAAAGCTTGGTGTTGATTTCACGCTGTCGCAATTGAGTGAAGACTACGATGCCGTCTGTTTGGCTGTGGGGGCGTCTCAAGCGGTAGAAATGAATTATCCTGGTAGCGACTTGGACGGCTGTTATCTCGGTGTTGATTACCTGAAAGATTACGTTACAGGACAAAACTACGTTACGGGCAAAAAAGTTGCCGTGATTGGTGGTGGTAACACTGCGATCGACTGTGCGCGTACGGCGCGTCGTGCGGGTGCCGATACCACTTTGATCTATCGTCGAACTCGCGACGAAATGCCAGCCGAAGACTACGAAATCGTCGAAGCTGAACATGAGGGTGTGAAGTTCCATTTCTTAACGAATCCGGCGGAAAACATCGCGGATGAAAACGGCCGCGTGAAGGCAATTCGATTAGAACGAATGGCGTTAGGTGAGCCAGATGCGTCTGGTCGTCGTAGTCCGAAACCAACAGGTGAGTTCTTTACTGAAGCATTTGATACAGTGATTGCAGCGGTATCGCAAAAGCCGGAGCTCAGCTTCTTAGAAAACGATGATTTGTCTATTCCACTAACACGTTGGAACACATCTGAATCCGATGCTCAAACCATGCACACGGGTACGGGCAATATCTTCAGTATCGGTGATTTTCGTCGTGGTCCTGCAACAGCGGTTGAAGCGGTGGGCGATGGGCGAGTTGCGGCAAAAGCGATTGATCTGTTCCTCAATGGCGATATGGCGGACATGCCGAAACCTGCGTTCAACTCTCGTAAAGAGAAAAAACTGGCGCAGGTTGACCCACTTCATTTCGAAAATATCCAAAAAGTTGCTCGTTCAATCATGCCGGAGTTGACTCCAGCGCAGCGTGAGCAGAGTTTTGCTGAAGTGGAACTGGGCTTTGATAACGAAGAGGCCATGAAAGAAGCGGCGCGCTGCTTAGAGTGTGGTTGCCAAGCGAATACCGACTGTGCCTTGCGAGATTACTCAACGGAATATCATGCCGAGCAACATTTCGATGTTTCCGTGGACGTTTCCTCTGCTAGCGTGATTGGTCATCAAGATTGGCTCGATTTGCGAGCGAAAGATCTTCGTCATAAATACGAAGTAGACCGCAGCTCTGAGTTCATTGAATTTGATGCTAACCGCTGCATCAGTTGTGGTCAGTGTATTCAAGCATGCCGTGAGCAAGCGGTACATGGTGTGTTGAGTTTTGTGTCGGATAAAAATGGCCGACCAGCTTTACGACCAGATGATCGTCCACGATTCCGCTCCGATGAAAAAGGCGCAAGTTGCAGCGGTTTGACGCTCATGGGCGATTCAAAATGCGTGCAATGTGGGGCGTGTGTTCAGGCATGTCCAACGGGCGCGATGGTGGACAGCCGTGACCGCTCTCAAGGCAGAACCGAACACCTAAAAGCCGTCGACACCATTTGTACCTATTGTGGTGTGGGTTGTAAGTTGACCATGTTTGTCGATGAGCAACAAAACAAAATCCGCTATGTAAAAGGTGCGGATTCGCCAGTTAACCAAGGTATGCTGTGCGTGAAAGGCCGTTTCGGTTTTGATTTCATTAGCAGCGAAGAGCGTTTAACGACACCACTGATTCGTAAAGATGGTTGGTTGCAGCCAGCAAGTTGGGACGAAGCGATTCAGCTCGTGGCTTCGAAGCTTTCGACGATCAAGCAAGATTTTGGTAGCAACGCACTGGCCGGATTCTCTTCAGCGAAAACCACTAACGAAGATAACTACGCATTTCAAAAATTCATCCGTCGTGAACTTGGTACGAACAACGTTGATCACTGCGCACGTTTGTGTCACGCATCAAGTGTGACAGGGCTTGAAGCATCGTTGGGGAGTGGTGCGATGACCAACGACATTCCAAGCATTAAGCATTCCGATGTGATCTTTATTATCGGTTCTGACACCACATCTGCGCACCCGATCATCGCTTCGCACATCAAGCAGGCGATTCGTCATCACGGGGCACGCTTGATTGTGGCAGACCCGAAACGAGTAGACATGGCCGAACATGCAGAGCTGTACTTAGCGCATCGTCCGGGCACGGATGTTATGTTGCTCAACGGCGTGATGCAGCAAATCATCAAAAATGGTTGGTACGATCAAGAATACATCGAAGAGCGCGTCGACGGCTTTGATACCTTGCTTCAAGAGGTGATGTCGCCAGCGTACAACCTCGACAAAGTTGAGTTAGTGACGGGCGTAAAAGCGGACGATATTTTCGCGATGGCGCGAATGATTGGTACGGCAAAACGCACGGCGGTGTATTACTCAATGGGTATTACCCAGCATACAACAGGGCACGACAACGTTCGTTCGATTGCAAACCTGCAATTGTTGTGTGGCAACATCGGTATTGAGGGTGGTGGTATTAACCCACTGCGCGGTCAATCAAACGTACAAGGTGCGTGTGATATGGGCGCTTTGCCGAACTGTTATCCGGGATATCAAAAAGTGTATAACCCGATTGTTCGTCAGAAATTCGCGATTGAGTGGGATGCGCCGAATTTACCTTCTGAGCAAGGGCTTACCCTAACGGAAATCATCGATGCGGCGTGCAAACGAGAAGTTCGTGGGATGTACATCATGGGCGAAAACCCAGTACTGAGTGATCCAAACCAAGCTCACGTGATTGAAGGGTTGGAAGCTCTCGACTTCTTGGTCGTGCAAGACATCTTCCTCACCGAGACGGCGCAGTATGCCGATGTGGTATTGCCTTCTTGTTCATTTGCGGAAAAATCCGGTCACTTCACCAATACTGAGCGACGCGTGCAGCGCGTTAATGCGGCAGTGAAAGCGCCGGGTGAGGCGAAAGAAGATTGGTGGATCATTCAGTCGATCGCAAATGCGATGGGCAGCGATTGGCATTACCAGTGCGTTTCTGAAATCACTAGCGAAATCGCGCGTGTAACGCCGCAATATGCAGGGTTGCGTTGGGACGCGATCACGCCGAACGGTGTTCAATGGCCAAGTAACAAGAACAATCCAAACGGTACTCGTATCATGCACCAAACCCAATTTACCCGAGGGAAAGGGCAAATGGTGGGCGTGCCGTTCCGTTATGCAGCCGAGTTGCCTGATGAAGAGTATCCTTTGGTGCTTACAACAGGGCGTGTGCTAGAACAGTTCCACACCGGTACGATGACACGCAAAACGAAAGGGTTGGATAACCTTGCTGGGCCAAGAGCGATGATCAGTGTTGAAGATGCCGAAGTAATTGGTATCCATAATGGTCAGCGCCTAAAAGTGTCGACTCGTCGTGGCAGTATCGAAATTGATGCGTTTGTGACCAAGCGAATGCAAAAAGGCGTCGTGTTTATCCCGTTCCATTTCGTTGAGTCGCCAGTCAACCGCTTGACGACTACGGCAACGGACCCGCATGCGAAAATTCCTGAATTCAAAGTAGCAGCGGTTAAGGTTGAAATCAGTGAAACGGCCGGTCAACCAGAGCCTGTCGAGGAGGCGGTACACCACGTCTAACATCAACGCTTCACGCACTGGCGAGTTGAGAAATTGCATTTAAGCTTATGATATGTAATAGCGAAACGAGCAGTGCGTGTGTCGAGCGTTTTTAAGTGGATCATATTGCTTCTACCCGCTCTTATTTGGCTGGCGGTCAGGCAAATTGAACATATTTGGTGGGCGGAGAATCTTACCTCGATTCCCGCCCTCATTGTGTTCACTTACGTTGTTTTAGCCTCGGCGTTTTTTATTGCTCGCCGATGGTTGCAAAGTGCATTTTCTGCCTTTGTCGCTATTTTGTTTGTCTCGTTACTTGTTCCGCCGCAGCGCAGCCATGTGGCGTCTTGCTCGCAGTCTTTGAGCGTCATTCAATTCAATCTTTTTTACGAAAACTCAGACATCAATCAGTTCATCAACTATCTGTTGAGGCATCCTGCTGATTTGGTGGTGATGCAAGAGCTGACGCCGCGAGTTGGCAGCCTTTTGCACATGTTGGATGATATCGATCCGCATTATTATGGTGGCCAACGTGACGTGGGGTACCCTTCAAATTTGATGATTCTTAGCCGACACCCCATCACGGAGGTTTCGGTTTATCGTGCGCCAAATGGACAAGAAGTCATCAGAGCGGTTTGGCTGCCTAAAGGTCAAGCACCGATCTCTTTGTTTGCGGCTCATCCACCGTCACCAAGAACCAGCGAGCTTTGGCATCAAAGAAATGCGCTGGTGCGAACTATAGAAATGCTGACCGCGCTTTATCCCGAGCCAGAAGTGTTGGTTGTGGGGGATTTCAATCTCTCCTCGGTTAGCCCTCGTTTTGCTACGCTGTTCCCGAGTTTTCAAACCGCGCCAGTGACGAGCTGGCCAACTAACATCAAAGGCATCAACGTGCCAGAGCCGATGATGATAGGTATTGATCATTTGTGGCTAAAATCTGAGCAAGGACAGCGAATCATCTGCTCTCGTGAATCCTCTGCTTTTCCTCAAGGCTCAGATCACCGCATGGTGACAACCCAGATCGGTGTGCATATCCCATAGTTCAAGCCCTTAGAGTTTGTCATGTTTCATAAGTAAAACCGGTACTGAGCTTTTCATAGAATTGACTGTCTCTGACTGTTCTCTGTTATTTGAGCAAGTTCCATGACCTAAACTTTGCTTGCTTCCTATACTGAACTAACGAAGCAGGATTTTTATAACAACAAGAGGCAGCTTGCATGACAAGAACAACCTCATTTGCACTCGTTCTATTACTGATGTGCGCATACTTTGGTTACAACCGTTATTACGTGTATCCGCAGCAGTTGGAAACACAGGCCAAATCCATGTTGATACAAATGGCAAATCGCGAAGAGTGGATGGATGTGTTTGAGATGATGAATCGCGTAGAGGCGCACAAAGGGCATTTAGAACTCGTGGCCGATGTTACGTCTTCTGATGGCAAACGTGCTTACAGTGAAGGCTTTATTACCTATACCGATCGTGAAGGTGTCGTCTGTAAACAGGTGGTGTTTAACTTTAAAATCAACTCTTTGAAAAACTACAGTATTTCAGACTTACGAGACTGCTCGTACGGCGAATATTATTAAGGTGAGTTGCTTAGTTAAGTCCGGTAAAACTAAATTTGAATATCCAAACAAAAATAGCCTCATTGTCGAGGCTATTTTTGTTTCTGCGAAAGAGAAAAATTGGCAAGTTTAATCGAGCGATTTCTTAAACCTCAGTGACGCAACGACCAATCCAAATACGGTAAACCCGAGCAACCAAAGGGTATCTCGCCATAAGTCGATCAGATCCGCTCCTCGCAACACTATGCCTCGAATCATGCGCATAAAGTGAGTGGCGGGCAGGGCTTCTGAAATCCACTGTGCTGCGACTGGCATGCCCTCGTAAGGGAACATAAATCCAGACAGCAGAATTGAAGGCAGAAGAATGAACACCGTCATTTGCATGGCTTGAAGCTGAGTTGTGGCGATGGTGGATATGACCAATCCTAAAGTTAAGCTGGCGGCGATAAACAACAAGGTTCCAAACAGAATTTGGCTGATTGCACCGTTAATCGGCACGCCGAAAATCCAATGTCCCAACCCTAGAATGATGAAAACCTGAATTAAGCCGACAAAGATATACGGCACGATTTTCGCCACCATTAGCTCTATCGAGTGGATGGGCGTGGTGATCAATAGCTCCAAATTTCCCCGTTCACGTTCTCGTACAATCGCGGCACTGGTGAACAAAATCATCGTCATGGTGAGAATCACACCGAGTAAGCCGGGTACGATGTTGACCGCAGAACGCCGACTTGGGTTGTAGTAGAGTGCGACTTCGAATGTTTTGCTGGGCGCTGGGCGAATCTCGAAATCAAAATCGGTCAATGGCATGGTTTGCAACGACAATATTGCCGAGCTGATCATGGTATCTGACCCATCCACAATCCATTGCCCAAGCTCTCGACCTTGCATCATGCGTTGTGTGAGATCGCTTGGCAAAATCAGCACGGCGCGCACAATACCATCTTGAATCGCTTGTTCAGCCTCTTGCGCGGTGGCATAGGTTTCTTTGATATCCACCACTTGAGTGACTTTGACGGACTGGGTAATGATCCGCCCGGCAGTGCTGCCACTTTGGTCGACAACCCCTACCGGAATGTTGCGAATGTCCGTATTGATTGCGAAGCCGAACAGCAAAAGCTGGATAAGCGGGATCATCACCACCATGCCAAATGTGATTCGGTCACGGGAAAGTTGGCGAATCTCTTTGATCATGACGGCTTTCATGCGAGCGATAGGTTTCATCATTGGCGGCCTTTCCCTGTCACGCTGACAAAAACATCTTCTAAGCTTGGGCGAGCGTGGTTCATTTCAGTGTTTTGAAGTTCGGGAAACGTCTGCTTTAACCATTCAATCGGCTGCTCGACATGCTGGTGGATAAGGATGCGTAAACGAATCCCCAACTGCGCCGCAGAGCGAACTTCGTCACGTTGAATTAGCTTTTCTTTGAGTTCACGAAGTTTGTCGGCTTTCACCTCAATGATATTAACGCCCATCTGTTCCATTAACTGTTCGGGTTCGCCATCGGCACGAATTTCGCCTGATTCCATGATCGCCAGACGGTGGCAGCGTTCCGCTTCGTCCATGTAATGCGTGGTGACCAAAATCGTCGTACCTTGATCGCACAAGTCGAACAACTGCTCCCAAAAATCGCGTCGATTTTCGGGATCAACGGCGGATGTTGGCTCATCCAAAAACAGCAGTTCGGGTTTGTGCATGGTTGCCGCGGCGAGTGAAAGGCGCTGCTTTTGACCGCCACTCATGCCGCTTACGCGCTGTTTGCGCAATTGATCCAACCCGTAAGTGGTGAGCTGCTCTTCGATCCGCTCTTTCAGCGACTTGCTGCTTAAACCAAAAATTTGCCCAATAAATTCGAGGTTTTCTTGAACGGATAGGTCGTCGTACAACGAGAACTTTTGTGTCATGTAGCCAATTTTGAGCCGCAGTTGTTCGGATTGCTTTGGGATTTCTAATCCAAGCACATTCACACTGCCTTCGCTTGGGCTAAGAAGGCCGGTGAGCACACGAATGGTGGTCGACTTACCACAACCATTTGGCCCCAAAAATCCGTAAATGCTGCCTTTGGGCACGTTGAGTGTGATGTTATTGATAGCAGTAAAGTCGCCGAACTTTTTGACCACATTTTGAGCTTGAATTGCATACTCGGTCATTGGCTTACTCCATCAAATCTACTTGGGCAGGCACACCGGACGGCAACGTTTTGGCAGTCTCAGGTAAATCAACTTCTGCTAGATACATCAATCGTGAACGTTCTTCTTCGGTTAGTGCGAAGTAGGGCGTGAATGACGGCTCACTAGCCACCCAACGAACGGTGCCTTGTAATGGACTCTCCAGGCCATCGACATTTACCGTCACGGTTTTCCCAGGAATAAACCCGATTCGATAATCGGCAGGAACATACACTCGCGCATACGGCACGCGGTTGGCTTGAATCACGGCAACCACACCGTTCACTGGTACGCGTTCGCCAAGGTTGTAAGGCAAATTATCGAGCGTACCGTCACGCGTGGCCGTGATGGTGAGTTCTGCCAGTTTTTGCTCTTGCAACGCCACTTCGGCTTTTGCCGCCATTAAAGCGGCTTTAGCTTGTTCGATGTCTTCTAGGCGAGAACCTGCGGTGAGCTTACTGAACTCTTCTTTTGCTGAGTCTAATTCCGCTCTCGCAGAGTCCCTTGCCGCAAGAGCGGAATCTTTTTCGGATTGGCTGATGAGCTTTTTACGCACCAGTTCTGCTTTGCGTTGATAGTTTTTCTGCGCTTCGGTGAGCTGCGCTTCCGCTCGGGCTACGCGTGCTGATGCGGCAGCAATGTCTTCTGGGCGTTCACCATTGGTCAATTTAAGCAAATACGCTCCCGCTTTGGCTTGCTCGGCAACGGCGTGTGCAAGAACGGCTTGTTGATTCTTAGTATCGAGCTGAACCAACACTTCCCCTTCACTGACCAAGCTGCCTTCTTTGACAGGAAGGGCTCTAATTATCTCATTAGATGTGGCGGTAAACGTTACGCGGTCACGCTCTAGAGTGCCAAGCGCTTGGTGCATGTTATCTTTTGAACAGGCGCTTAAAAGGGCAATAATCAATGTGCCAAAAATGATTCGCTTCATAGTGCGGTGCTTCCTTTGAAGAAGTAATGCATGAATAGATAACTTGCGAACGGGAGCGTGTTAATTGAGCCCGCCAACCCGTCGCTAACCGCCATCCATAACGATTTCTTTTTAGAGCTTAGCATTTTATCTACAAGCGATTCTTTTTAAATAGAGAGGCTTAGCGTTGGAACAAGCTTGTCGCGAGGTGGAATGAAAAAACCTTGAACGAGGTCAGGTTTTTCCTGATAAGTAAAATTAAATGCCCAGCGATAAACACTAGGCTAGTTGAGGCTGCAAGTTGTCAATTGATTCTGAATTAGAAATCACTTCACATTTTAAGTGGTTGATTCGTAAAATGGATTGCGGTCGGCCATGACAATAGGCAAGGTGTTGAATAATACGAATCACTCATATAAGGCCATCCATGACAACAACTGGTCACGTGCATTTTTATATTGGCACTTACACCAACCCACCGAGTACGAGCACGGGCATCGCGCGTGTAGCGCTGAACACTGAAACGGGTGAACTAACTCGGCTTGACGATGCTGTAGTTCAACGTAATCCGTCCTATCTCACGACCACCGAACACGGGCTGTATACGTTTAGCGAAATGGATAGAAATGAAGGTGCAGAGCTCGCGTTTTTTCGCGGTAGTGAATCCGTCTCTTTGCCGATTAATGGCGATTATCCGTGTCATTTGGATATCAAAAAACCGTTGTTGGCGGTTGCTAATTATGGCTCTGGAAATGTTAACGTATTTCAATTGGATCGCGATGGTAAACCGCTTAGTTTGTTGACGGATTTATACGTTGATGGGTGCGGGCCAAATTTAGAACGCCAAACTTCTCCTCATGCTCATCAAGTCACGTTTTTAAAGCACAGTGATCAATTGGTTGTCGTAGACTTAGGCAGCGATAGCGTCCTTATTTATGATTACGATGCCCAGCAGCCGGATTTTTCACTGTCGCAAGTGATTCATTTACCCGCAGGTTCGGGACCGCGCCATGTGGTGTTTAACCAACAAGAGTCGACAGCGTATGTGGTTTGCGAACTGTCAGAAACCTTGATTGTTCTAGTTAAGCATCAAGATAAATGGCTTATCTTGAATCAAACAGAATTATTAGGAGGGGAAGAGAATCAGCAAGCGGCGGCGGCGATTCGTCTTTCGTTAGATGAAACGTTTTTGTATGTCTCTTGCCGAGCTCAGAACAAAATCAGTGTGTTTGATGTGTCTGGTGATACGCCCAAAAGGCGAGCAGCCATTCACTGTGAAGGGGCTTTTCCACGAGATTTTGTGTTGTCTCATGATCAAAAGTGGTTGCTGGTTGCCAATCAACATTCCAACAATGTGGTGAGCTTTCGTCGCAATCCTCAAACAGGGGAAATTACTGCAACGGGTTATGACTGTGAGATAGGCTCTCCAGTGTGTATTGTCGAACACCTTTGTAACGATTAACGCAGAAGCAGCAGGAAATAGAAAAGCCTAGCGGGCGGCTAGGCTCTCAAGGATAAAAACAGTTAACGCCAATCTTCGAGGCACACTTAGACGTAAATTTTGCCTTTCATATACAACACACCATCACCAGATACATTGACGCAATCCTCTTTGACTTCGCAGTACAGAACGCCACCACGCGCTGATGCTTGATACGCCACTAAAGATGCTTTGCCGAGCTCTTGCGCCCAATATGGTGCTAAGCCTGCGTGGATTGATCCTGTGACAGGGTCTTCATCTCCGCCGTTTGCTGGCCAAAAGTAGCGAGATACAAAGTCGTATTGACTGCTTTTTGATGTGACGACGACATCGTAAGGGGCGAGTTGTTTCAGTTGGTCGGATCGATATTGAACATCGAAAACGGTTTGCTCATCTTCCACGATGACGAAGTAAGCTTGTGGGCTAAGCAGTACGTGTGTGACTTCGCAGTTTAATCCCTCAATTAATTGCGTAGGAATGGCGTTGACGGGCTGTGGCACTCTTGTCGGAAATGTCATTTCAATCTTGCCAAGTGCGTTCTTAATTACGGTTAAGGTGCCCACTTTTAATGTGTGAAACTCAATACTTCCTGTAACGCCGAGTTGGTCGAACAACACCATGGAAGCAGCGAGCGTTGCGTGTCCACAAAAGTCGATTTCTGTGAGTGGAGAAAACCAGCGTACTTCATATTGATTCGTACCAATCGTTTTAACAAACGCGGTTTCAGAGAGGTTGTTTTCCGCTGCAATGTTTTGCATTAGATCTGGTTCTAACCACTCTTGCAAGGGTACAACTGCGGCTGAGTTGCCTTTAAATTGCGTGTCTGTAAATGCGTCAACGACGTAGATATCCAGTTCCATTTTGTCTTCCTTGTTCTATGAGTGGTTAGTTAGCATAAACCAGATGCAACTCAGAGAATAAGAAATTTATATTTGAATCTTAAAGTATCAAAATAGACGATGGTTTTATATTTTGTGATACTTATTGATGTATCTTGGCTTGGGTTGATGAATAGACTTGAATTGAACTCATTGAAAGGAATAAACACATGAAAGCGATTCACAAGTCTGTTTTGGCCCTTAGCGTTTTGGTTATCGGCTCTGCCCACGCTTTTGAACTAACGAGCAAAGATATTCAAGAAGGTCATCCAATGGCGAAGACATTTGAATATTCAGGTTGGGGATGTGATGGTGCGAACCAGTCTCCACAACTGATGTGGAAAGACGTTCCAAAGGGTACAAAAAGTTTTGCGATTACCGCGTACGATCCTGATGCACCAACAGGCAGTGGTTTTTGGCATTGGATAGCGTTTGATATTCCAGCCTCAGTTAACGAATTGCCTCGTGGCGTTGATATTAGCAAGCTCGGCGGTAAGGAGTCTCGTATCGATTACGGTACTACTGGTTTTGGCGGCGCATGTCCTCCAGAAAAAGATGGTATGCACCGCTACCAGTTTACCGTTTGGGCCTTGCCAAGTGACAAGTTGAACTTGGATGAGAACACGCCAGCGGCGGTTGTGGGATTCACGTTGAATAGTGTCGCATTGGACAAAGCGAAGTTAACCGCGACTTACACGCGATAATTAAATGCTTAAGGGGAGAAGATGGGGCATCAATATCAAGTGACGCTGTTTCGTGCGGAGCAGCAGCAAAAGCTGCGTAACGTCAGGATTCACTCCCCGAGTATTATCCAGATCATTAAAGGGAGTAAGCGTCTGTTTTGGAAAGACGAAGCGTTTGATATTCTTCATCCTAACATCATGCTTTGTGAAGCAAACGCTTCGCTGAATTTTGAAAACCTTCCTCAACAAGGGCGTTTTCTCTCACGAATGTTCAGTTTTCACTGTGTACCTAGCGATGAAATGTTAGAGCTGAGTATGAGTAATGCATTGGGAAATTACGTCCCAGCGGTGGAGACAGATAAAGCACTGCAAGCGACATTAAATGCCTTGTTTTCTTTTGAACGGGAAAGTTTAAGTGAAGCGACGCAACGTTATTGGATGATGGGGTTGTATCAGCAGTTAGCAGAGCGAGGACTATTGCATCGGCTTTTCTCGAGTTCCAATACCTCGTTCAGTCAGAAACTCAGCCGCTATCTGTCACGCTCTCCGGGCGATGACCACCCTTTGGAATTTGTTGCTGAGCGCTTTGCTATGAGCCGAGCAACGTTGATACGCAAACTCAAGCAAGAGGGCACTCAGTATCGCGAAGTGCTGGCAGAAGTGCGCTTAAATCACGCACTCTACCTGATGCAAAATGGTTCATACAACGTTGCGTTACTCGCGCAGTTGTGTGGCTATCAATCGGAAGGCCGTTTTAGCCAACGATTTAAAGGGAAGTTTGGTTTAACGCCCAGTGAGTACATAAAAACTGTCGTCAGTTAGTACTTAATATTGCTGTTTGGCTCGATCTTTTATGTTTCCAATTTTAGCTCTGGTATTTGGTTTTCATCCTCAGTGCGACGTTAACCAAAGCAATCAGAACAGGAACCTCGATTAGCGGACCAATCACGCCAGCGAATGCTTGATCGGAGTTCAGGCCAAATACAGCAATGGAAACCGCGATCGCCAGCTCGAAGTTGTTGCCCGTCGCCGTAAAAGCGATGGAGGCATTTTTGTCGTAGGGGATGCCCATTCTCTTCCCGATAAAGAAGCTGGTAAAAAACATCAATACGAAGTAGATCGCTAGTGGGACTGCTACGCGGAACACATCCATTGGCAGTTGTAAAATCATCTCTCCTTTGAGGCTGAACATCAGCACGATGGTGGCGAGCAAAGCGATCAAAGTAATGGGTGAAATTCGAGGAATAAACGCATCGTTGTACCACTTATCACCCTTTGCAGCGACTAACCATTTACGACTGAGAAAACCAGCGAGGAACGGAATACCTAAGTAAATCAATACGCTTTCCGCAATGTCTCCCATGGAAATATCAACCACAAAACCTTCATAGCCAAAGAACGGTGGAAGTACGGTGATAAATAGCCAAGCCATAACGCTGTAAGTCAGAATTTGAAATGCGCTATTTAATGCCACCAAGGCCGCGCCATATTCTTTGTTGCCGCCGCCAATATCATTCCACACTAAAACCATAGCGATGCAGCGTGCAAGGCCAATCAAAATAATACCGACCATGTAACCCGGATGATCACCAAGAAAGGTTAAAGCAAGAACGAACATCAGGATTGGACCGACGATCCAGTTCATAACCAGAGACAGCGTGATGGCCTTTTTATCTCTCGTTACCGTTCCCAATAGACCGTAGTTCACCTTGGCGAGTGGTGGGTACATCATCAAAATCAAACCAATGGCGAGTGGTACGTTCGTACTACCAACGGACATTGCTTCGTTCCATTCTGCTACTTGCGGGTAGGCTGCGCCTATCCCCACGCCGATGGCCATTGCGACAAAGATCCAAACCGTTAAGTAGCGGTCAAGAAAGCTCATTTTTTCGCTGGCACTATTTAAAACTTCAGTCGTCATAGTGGTCTCTATTCGTTTATCGTCGAAAGGCGATATATAAGGTTATAGTTTATCTTTGCGCGCATGGAAAGCGCGCAACGTGTCTTAGCTAAATAAACCGGAAAATTGAGCGTTAAACGCGTTCAGTTTTTCACGTTGAATGCGGTAACAAACCTTTGGCGGGTTAGGTTCTGCACTGATAAACCCTGCCTGTTTTAGAATACGTAAGTGTTCTGATACGGTCGATTGCGCTAAACCTAACTCAGAGACTAAATCGCTATTTAAGCAGCCGCCCATAGTGTCTAAAGTGTGAAGAATATGCAGAATGCGTAAGCGAGCAGGATGAGACAGCGCTTTTGCTTGAGCGGCGAGTGCTTGCTCTTTATCCAGTTGTTTTTGTGTGGCTTCAAAAGCAATTTCGCATGTTTCGCTGCATTTGTTGCTCATGAGCAGACCTTTATAGTTAATCGTCGAATTGCGATTAAGTGTACGTGTGCTTTTTCTAAGGCGCAACTGTTGAAAGGAAAATTGAAGATAAGCGACGTCAAAAATGGGAAGGGATGATGTCTCGAAAAATATTTGGCGGACTAACAAAGAATTCGGTCAAATGGCAGCAAGTAAAAAAGCAGAACTTAAAGATACGACGAATTGGGGGTGTGGTATCAGGAGCTAAGTTCTGCTTGGGGGTTAGGTTGTGAGCAATTTTCTATATTTCCTGCGAGCCAAATCAGTATGGTGAAAAAAGGGGAGGTAAAAAAGAGATTAGATTTCTTCGCTTTATTCCTGATAAGACCAAATAGGTGGGTTTTTCCTACAATATAGGGACGAAATGCTAGTAAAAGGGGAACAAAGTGTTTGGAAGTTTTCTTATTTTATTGCCGCTAAGTTCAGTAAAATACGCCTATTCAATGACCTCCTAGAGTTAAGGTACGTGCGGTGTCTGATCTCAACTTATTTCGTTATTACCAACGCTTGCTCTCTTTTGGTGTTGGTAATGAAGCAAAAACTACGCTGCAAGAAATCGCCGATTTGTTGTTTACTTCGCCTCGTCATGCGCGCAGTTTGCTAGCGCAGATGCAAGAGATAGCGTGGTTAAGTTGGCGACCAAAACCGGGACGGAACCAACGTTCAACATTGTTGTTAAATGTTGAACTCAGCGCGCTAAAAGAAAGCCTTGCACTAGAGCGAATCAAGCTTGGTAAGTACGAGAAAGCGCTGTCGATTCTGGATGAAGATGAAGCTGCATTTGGGCGACTCCTCAAAACAACGTCGGGCGCATCGGTAAAAGAGGGGCGGCTCAATATTCAGCTGACCTACAAACGCATGTTCGAGCGTGTGGTTCCGCATCAACTGCAGCGAAGTAGTGAACGTTTTTTGCTTCGCCAAATTTATTGTTGTTTGGTTTCGAGCGATTACAACGGACAGGTGCAGCCAGAGCTGGCTCATCATTGGCGTTATGATGACAGCTTGTACGAATGGACATTTTATCTTCGTCCGGGTCTGACTTTTCATAATGGCAACCCAATTGATGCTGAAACGGTTGTCAGTTTGTTCGCCAAATTAAGCTCTTTGGAATACTACGAAAAAGAGCTGGAGCATGTTGCCAACATTACGGCACTTAATCCGTTGAAGGTTGTTTTTAAGCTTAATCGACCTGACTTGGGTTTTGCTGGACTTATTTCTGGCGTGAAATATGGCATTCAGCCCGTGAGTCAGGTGAACGTTGCTAACAACAAGTTGGTGGTGGGGAGTGGCCCATTTTCCGTCGTTGAGCACAGTGAAAACCGTTTGAAACTGCAAGCGTTTGATGGCTATTACGCGTGTCGAGTATTAACGGATTTTGTGACGATATGGATCGTCAACGATGAACAGATGGAAAATCCATCGCTTGCCGCAAACACATTGCAACCAGAACCTGATTCTGCTGATGACATGTGCAGCCACTATATGTCGACGCCAAACAGTGAAGTATCACCAGCGAGTAAACGCAGTCGAACGGAAGACGGTTGTTTGTTCGCACTGTTTAACCATCATGCAAAGCACGCTTTGTCTCAGGCCCAGCGCCGATACATCAGTGAATTGATTCAACCTGAACTGCTAGCTGACGTGATGCGTAATGAAAACATTATATTTGGGAGCATACCTGCTTATAACTTATTGCCTAACTGGAAGCCAGTGTTGCGCCCCTTTGGAGATGCGGTCAAGTTGCCAAAGCTGATCACCATCGCAGGGTACAATTACACGGCGCTACGCCGGTGCGCACGAGCGATTTCTTCGCGTTTAGAGCGTGCGGGCAGCCGAGTGGAGATCGTTATGTACTCCTACCGTGAACTGAGCGAGAAAGCTAAAAACGGCACGCTTGATGAGACTCTGGTTGTCACCAATATTAACTTGGACGATAACCGTCATGCGTCTGCGTTTAGCAACTTCTTTAGCAATGCAGTGCTTTACCACACCTTAGGGGCGCAAAATGCGGCGTGGTTGGATGCTCAAATGGAAAATGTCCGTGCATTCTCACTGCTTGAAGATTACCTGAGCGCGTTAGAGCCGATTGCGTCCACTTTGATCAGCGAATATTGGATTGCACCGATGTTCCACCATACTCAGACGCTACGTTTTCAAGGGGTCTTGGAAGATGTCGCACTCACAAACTGGGGATGGCCAGACATACGATCCGTTTGGTCTGCGGACTGATCAAAACCGCCTGAATGGCGGTTTTTTTGTGTCTGCAATTTGGTGAAAGCCAGTGACGTTTTTATTTCTTCTAGCCAACAAATGTGATGTTTATCTACGTTTTAGTGTGAGCTATCAATAAATGGCCCGAAATGAACTTTGAAATTAATCACGAATTATATTGAGTCAATAGGTCTAATGTGATCTGATTTAAATAATGTAACTTTAAGAATATTTTCGAGAAAGTGATTTTATTCAAAATTCGTCTATTGATTTGTTGCTCAAATAAAATTTGTAGATTTTTTACGTGTGAGATTTTTGAGCTCTATCCATTTAAACAAATTGACAGGCTTTAAAGTGTGATTCGAAGCGCAAAAGTAGCTCGGTTGCGCGGTTGGGACTCTGTTATTGATAATTAACCCATCAGATGACGAACTGTTGATAGGGTTAAATATGCTGTACGAGTTAATCGACCACGAACTAGTAGATGTAATTAATGATCGCGCTTACCAATGGCAAGATGCGGTTAAAAAGACCACTCAATACCTAGAAAATAAAGGTTACGTCTCCCAGCACTATGCTGATGCGATCATCCGTTCAACGGAAGAAAACGGTCCTTACTATGTGTTATGCCCTGGATTGGCTATGCCTCATGCCCGACCTGAAACTGGCGTTTTAAAAACAGGCTTAGGCATCCATATTTTCCCATCACCTGTTGATTTTGGATCGGATCTCGGTCCGGCCAATATTCTTATTACCTTAGCTGCGAAAGACTCTGATACCCACATTGAGGTGATTCAAGCGTTGAGCGAGATGTTTGTGGATGAAGAGAACATTGCAAAACTGGCACAAGCCTCTTCCAAAGAACAAGTGCTAGACATAATAAAAGCATACTAAAAGGAACATAACGTGAAAGCAAACATGCGAGCCAATGTGCAAGCCTTCGGAGGTCATTTGACCGCCATGGTGCTGCCAAATATCGGAGCCTTTATCGCTTGGGGCTTTATTACTGCACTCTTTATTCCTACGGGGTGGATGCCAAACGAAGCCTTTGGCGAACTCGTGGGGCCAATGATCACTTACTTGCTGCCACTTTTAATTGGTTACACTGGTGGTCAGATTGTTGGTGAAAAACGCGGCGCGGTAGCGGGGGCTATCGGTACGATGGGCGTGATTGTCGGGGCTGACATACCGATGTTTGTTGGCGCAATGATCATGGGCCCACTGAGTGCTTGGGTTGTGGTGCAAGTGGATAAACGTATTCAACACCGCATCCCTTCTGGTTTTGAGATGGTGGTCAACAACTTCTCGTTGGGTATCGTCGGTATGTTGTTGTGTTTGTTCGCCTACGAGATTGTTGGCCCTTCAGTCACCGCAGCAAACTTGTTTGTGAAATCAGGCATCGAAGCGTTGGTTGCGACGGGTTTCCTGCCTCTGTTAGCGATCATTAACGAACCAGCAAAAGTGTTGTTCCTGAACAACGCCATTGACCAAGGTATTTATTACCCACTAGGCCTGCAAGCGGCCGCAGAAACGGGCAAGTCCATTTTCTTTATGGTGGCGTCTAACCCAGGCCCAGGTCTTGGTATGCTGCTGGCTTACGCAAAGTTTGGTCAGGGTTTATCTAAACGCTCTGCGCCAAGTGCCATCATCATTCACTTCTTTGGTGGCATTCATGAGCTGTACTTCCCATATGTACTCATGAAACCAATCATGATTGTGGCAATGATTGCTGGTGCGGCGACAGGCATCGCAACCTTCAACCTATTTGATGCCGGTTTGGTCGCGGGTCCAAGTCCAGGCTCTATCTTCTCTTACCTTGCTCTTACTCCGAAAGGTAGCTTCATTGCGACCATCGCAGGTGTGACAAGTGCAACGATTGTCTCTTTCTTGGTAGCAAGTGCGATTCTGAAGGTGAGCAAATCAGAAGAAAAAGAAAGCGAGTTTGAGAAGTCAGTTTCTGACATGAAAGAGATGAAAGCGGAAGGCGCAGTTAAGCCAGTTGCAGCTGCTACGACGCAAGAACTAAGCAAACCAATTTCATTCGTCGCATTCGCTTGTGATGCAGGTATGGGCTCTAGTGCAATGGGCGCTTCGACCTTCAAACGCAAGCTAGTACAAGCTGGGATAGAGATTGAAGTGAAGAACTTTGCCATCGAGAAAGTCCCGAGTGAAGCCGACATCGTCGTGACGCACGAGAGCTTAGAAAGCCGCGCAGTCAACGCGACAGGTTTACCAGTCGTAACGATCAAGAACTTCCTCAACGACCCAGCGCTTGACGAGCTGATGGACAAGATTAAGCAACAAGCGGTCGCGACTGAGCAACCAGCCTAACAATGCAGTTTGGGGCGGCAGGTATCGCCCCAATTAGGAGAGAAATCATGGTACAAACAACGGCAGCGGTTATCTGTGGTGAGAAAAACGTTCAACTAAGAACTTTTGATTTGCCAAGCATTTCAGCCGATGAACTTCTGGTTAAAAACATTTCAAACAGCATTTGTCTATCCACTTACAAAGCAGCATTGTTAGGTAGCAAACACAAACGCGTTCCTGAAAACATTGACGAAGTGCCAGTGATGACAGGTCATGAATACGCAGGTGTGATTGTTGAAGTCGGTGAGAATCTAAAAGACCGATTCAAAGCTGGCGATTACTTTGTTCTGCAACCTGCCATGGGCTTGCCAACAGGCTACTCGGCGGGCTACAGCTATGAGACATTTGGCGGCAACGCGACGTATTCCATTATTCCTAAAATCGCTATCGACCTAGGCTGCGTGCTGCCTTACCACGGCGATTACTTTGCTGATGCGTCGCTGGCTGAGCCAATGTCTTGCATTATCGGTGCGTACCATGCGAGCTACCACACCACGCAATACGTGTACGAGCACGATATGGGCATCAAAGAGGGCGGAGCATTAGCGCTACTTGCGTGTGCTGGCCCAATGGGCATTGGTGCGATTGACTATGCGATCAACGGCCCTGTAAAGCCAAAACTGATCGTGGTGACGGACATCGACGCCGCGCGTTTAGACCGAGCTGAAAGCCTCATTCCCGTTGCAAAAGCCAAAGAGCAGGGCGTAGAACTGCACTACGTGAACACGGCTCAAATCGACGACCCGGTCACGTATCTCAAAGCACTCAACGGTGGCAATGGTTATGACGATGTAATGGTCTACGCGGCGGTTGCTCAAGTGCTTGAGCAAGCGGATGAGCTACTTGGCAATGATGGTTGCTTGAATTTCTTTGCTGGCCCAACGGATAAGAACTTCAAAGTGCCGTTTAACTTTTACAACGTGCATTACGAATCAACCCATATTGTAGGGACGTCCGGTGGTTCAAAGGGTGACATGGTGGAATCTATAGAGCTTTCCTCACAAGGTAAGATCAATCCATCGTTCATGATCACGCATGTTGGTGGCTTACAAGCTGCACCCCATACGATTTTGAATCAGTTGGATATTCCGGGCGGTAAGAAGTTGATTTACCCGCATATTGACCTGCCATTGACCGCGATTGATGACTTTTTATCGCTGGCAGACCAAGACCCGTTCTTCGCCGAATTAGACGCAATTTTGAACGCTAATAACTATGTGTGGAACGCGCATGCAGAAAAAGCGTTACTTGAGTTTTATGACGTGAGCTTAACGGTTTAGTTGCAACGAATTTGTGTGGTAGCCTTTGCGCTGCCACACAATGGAGAGGTCATAATACGTTGTCACGTGAAGATGAATTACTGGAGAAACTGGACGAGTGCGAAAATGCCACTGCGTTTCTTCAGGTTTCTAACAAAATAATTAACCTCAAGTTAAAAGCACTGCTTCCGAAAGTGTTCGTTCAAGACGACCTTGTGAAGGAGTATGCTGTGGATCCTTTATTGAAAGAAGATGGTCCGTTAGCAACAACCGATGTGGTATCGAAGCTGATGTTTGCGATGGGCAAAATCTCTTTGGAAACTTACGCCGATATCGGATTGTACGATCAGGTCTTGGAGTACGTGGTTAGCCAACCTGAGAAAGTCGAATTCGCGGATGACGTGATTTACGATTTCATCAAAAACCAAGCGGTACTCTCTTCTCAGCAAGACAGCTTTTATCTTGAGTCGATCAATCAGCTTAAGTTCTCTTCGTTTGAGTCCTTTTCGCAAATGAGATACGAATCTCTCATCAAAACAGTGTTGAAGCTGTCGTGTGAAATGTTGATAGAAAGAATCGAAGGGGAGATCAATCAATAAGGATTCACCATGAAAGTGAATTTAAACGTCAGTGGTTTTGAAACCGAAGCTACCTTTCCTGATGCCGACGTAAAGCGAATCCATCAACCTCTTATCGAAAAATTTACCCGTCTTTATCATGAGAAGCAGGAACGCATTGTGGTGTTCTTGTGTGCCCCTCCGGGCAGCGGTAAGTCAACCCTTGCTGCGTTCTGGGAATATCTTTCTGAACATGATGAAAGCCAAGAGCCTTTACAAGTGCTGCCGTTTGATGGTTTCCACTATCCAAATGAGATCCTCGACAACAATACGATTGAACGAGATGGCGAGCTCGTGCCTCTGCGCAGTATTAAGGGGTCCTATCAAACATTTAATCTGACGGAGCTTATCGACAAGCTCAAACAGCTCAAAATGAAAGATACAAAATGGCCATACTACGACCGCAATTTGCATGATCCAGTCGACGACGCCATTTTGGTAAATCGGAATGTGGTTGTCGTTGAGGGGAATTGGTTACTGCTTAATGAACCGGTGTGGAATGAACTGCATCGTTTGGCCGATTTCACCGTCTTCGTAGATACACAGCCTGAGTTTCTACAAGAGCGTTTAGTCAATCGTAAGATTCGTGGTGGTACAGAGCCAGAAGCTGCATTGGAGTTTTATTTGAACTCAGATGCCGTAAATGTAGATAAGGTTTTAAATCACTCGATTCCAGCGGATCTCACGCTGTTTCTGAATCAAAACGGTTCGTTCGAAATTCGATAATTCGTCCACAACTTAGGAGGTCACCATGGATATCGTCGTTGATAGCCACACCCATACTATTGCCAGTGGACATGCTTACAGCACCATTTTAGAGAACGCATTGGCAGCGAAGAATAAGGGGCTAAAACTTCTTTGTACCACCGATCATGCTCCCGAAATGCCAGGAGCCCCTCACTACTGGCATTTCAATAATCAAAGAATTTTGCCCCGCTTTTTACACGATGTAGGTATTCTCCGTGGTGTCGAAGCCAACACGCTGAATGTGAAAGGGGAGATAGACTTACCACCTTCCTCTGACCAACATCTTGACTGGGTGATTGCGAGTTTCCATGAACCCGTATTCAAGCCCGCGACCGAAGCTGAGCATACTGCCGCTCTGATAAGTGCTATTAAAAGCGGCAGGGTGGATGTTCTCGGTCACTTAGGTAACCCAAATTACCCATTCGATATGGAACAGGTGCTGCGCTGTGCTAAAGAGAACAATGTTGCGGTTGAAGTTAACAATACATCTTTGACAGGCAAAAGCCGTAAGGGCAGTGATTCTCGTTGTGATCGCATTGTCGAGCTGGGCAAAGAGATTGGCGTTTACTTCAGTACCGGATCTGATGCGCACTTCTGTGAAGAGATCTCTAAGTTAGATTTGGCGATTGCTTTGCTGGAAAAACACGGTGTGGAAGAAGAGAAGATACTCACTACGTCGACGAGCCGATTCTTGAACTTCTTATTGCTGAGAGGTAAGGCGAGGATTCCAGAGTTTAAGGATTTTTACTAAGTAAAATCCCAAACACATTAAACGAAGTATTTTCTTATACAGCCCTAAAACCCGCCAAGCAGCGGGTTTTATTCGTTTTGGGGAGGCGTAGAACAGACAACGCGACTGTCATATAAAGCGTGAAAAGAGGAATCAATGAAAAAGGGAACGAAGGCCATAATTCGAGAATATTATAGGCCGAGCGGGAATTTTATTGCTCTTAATCAGTCATAAGGTTATGAGCCGCTTTTTGTGTTCCGCTGTTCAATAACGAGCGATAACAGGCGAACAAGTAGGGACTGAGCTTCAGGAGACAGCAAGCGTGCAACGGCCATTAGGTCATCCGCTGTTACGTGTTGAACGCCTCTTATATCCAATGCGATGTCGAGATCGGTCAAATGCAGAGAGCGCAGTATGGAGCGATATTGGGAAAGTTTCAGGTCGGATTCTCCACGCTCTATCCGTTGATACGTTTTCACACTCATCCCTGCGATGTTTGCCATTTGTTCACGGGAGAGGCCACTCGCTTTTCTTCTCGCAATCAGTGCTTCAATAATAGGGTCGACCTGCATGTGCTCTCCTGAAAGGACAGTTTTGACCTAAATAAAGCAAGAAGTGGACCAGTTTAACCATCTCATATTTACCTGTTTTGCAATCAGTATAAGAATAGCTATCTAATAAAAATGTACATATTTTAGTCAGTTATAAACTCAATGGAAAAGTATCAATCATACAAATCAATAGAGACAAAATCCTCAATTCGCAAAATGCAACGCATTTTAGATCAATTATTTAGCGAGCTTAATGAGCAGCATCGTGTCACTAAAGAAAATGTTGTCGCTCTGACTCGACAGTCTCAACAGAGGTTGATGAACTACAAAGAGCTTTATCTTCATAAAGAATCGATAGGTGAGGTAGAGTTGCAGATTGCGTATGAAAATATGAGTGTGACTGAGAAGCAGGTCGCGGATATGGGCGTTTCAGCATTAACTTATATCATCGGAGCGTTAGATAAAGCGTATTAATAGAATGGGCAAGCTAGCTTAGATTTAGACAGTTTGGATAACACCTAAAAGAAAGGATGCAAATGCTGGGGAACCACACCCAGCATTCGGACACTCATTTACCTATAGTTTCGAACCGTAAATCAGTGTTTAGAGGTATGTGAACCGAACAGTGTCGGTACGCAGCGAATAATAGCGATATTGTCCGATCTAGGCTACGCCCCTGGAATCTAACACCTTTACTTGAACTGTAAATTAATTTGTACACCTATCCAAAGTTGAGCGGTTGAGCACGTTTTTACTCTCATTAGGCGATAAAAGACTGATTAGTGATGAAAATAACAACACATCTTAGGTGAATGAGGAGAGTTGTTAAAATATATCGCTATAAGATTGACCTTTTGCTTTTCAATCGTCCTGCTTATGCCTTACAATCTTTTCGAACCAAATCCATTCACGACGAATGGGGTTGATGAATTAAGATGAACAATTTTGCTTCGAACCCAAAGTTGTGCGCATTTCATCAACGATGACATCGCCCAAAACGACTCTCAAGTGTTCATGTGCAATTGAATTAACCACCTTTTGCTGCATGTTTTCTTAGCCATACAAGGCTCTTGTAACATAGTGCTCTTGTAACCAAATTTTGGTTGAGTAGAGCGTTTTGTTGGGTGTGCTTTGGATGTAGCACAACTGGCGAGAAATAAACGGATTGAATTTAGAGGTATTAACCGTGAACCTAAAACTTGTCGGCAGCTCCTTGATCGTTGCAGGTACTGCTCTTGGCGCTGGTATGCTTGCTATACCAATGGTGCTTGCTCAATTTGGCCTCCTCTGGGGCACTCTTCTTATGTTATTTATCTGGGCTGGGACGACTTACGCTGCGCTGCTCCTTCTTGAGGCCAGTTGCAAAGTAGGCGGCGGCGCGAGCATGAATGCAATTGCTCGCGAAACGCTAGGTAAAGGTGGCCAGTTGGTAACCAACAGCTTGCTTTACGCCCTGTTAGTTTGTCTATTGATGGCTTATATCATTGGTGCGGGTGATCTCGTACAAAAAGTAACAGCCTCAATTGGGCTGCCAACATCTACGATCGCAAGCCAAGTCGGTTTTACTCTTTTAGTCGGTATCATTGTTTCGGCAGGCACAGGGGTTGTAGATAAGCTTAATCGCGGTTTGTTCCTAGGCATGATCGTGGCGCTGATTCTGACACTTTTTGCGCTTGCACCAAGCGTCTCGTTTGAGGGACTTGATGAAGTCGTGAGTGACGATAAGATGGCGCTAATTAAGACAAGCTCGGTGCTTTTCACCAGTTTCGGTTTTATGGTCGTGATCCCATCGCTTGTAACTTACAACAAAGAAGCGAGCAAAACTCAACTGCGTAATATGATTATCGTGGGTTCAACTATTCCGCTTGTTTGTTACTTATTATGGTTGTTAGCAGTTGTCGGTAACCTACCACCTCATGAGCTTGTTCAATACTCCAACGTAACGGAGTTGATCTCGGTATTAGGTCAGCAATACGAGGGTTTGGAGTTTATCCTATCCATGTTCACTGGGTTAGCACTGTTAACATCGTTCTTAGGTGTGGCAATGGCGCTATACGATCAAAATGCAGACCTACTGAAAGCAAGTAAGCCAGTGATTTTTGTTACTACTTTTGTGCTACCACTACTAGGTGCTGTATATGCGCCAGAACATTTCTTGGCTATTCTTAGCTACGCGGGGATTATTCTTGTGTTTCTCGCGGTCTTTGTCCCATTATCAATGACAATGAAAGTACGTCGAGTGCCAGTAGAAGATGACAGTATTTATGAAGCTGGTGGCGGCGTAATGGGAATGAGCATGATCTTCCTATTCGGCTGTTTCTTGCTGTTTGCCCAAGCAGTATAAAATCACGCTAGCTTATTTAAAAACTGAGCCGCCCGTTGTATAACGGGCGGCTTTTTTGTGTTTATAACCCAAACACAGAGGACTTAAAAAGTTATCAATATCAGTGATACTTTACCTTTCTCTGATAATCACGATAAGCTTTGACCTTGTAGTAAAACTCCTTGGCGAAAGGCTGACATGTGCAGTGATTCACTTACCTATTATGTTGCTATTGATATTAATAAGAGGCTCTGTTGTGTCAAAGCAATTATCTTTTGCCATGGTTGGCGTTATATTGTCTTTAGGTGTGTTCAGTACAGAAGTGATGGCTGACCCGAAACATAGGCATGGTCATCGATATGATCACCATCATGAGCATCACCATCATCATAAACGCAAGCACAAGCATAAACATAAGTATAAACATCGTGACGTTATTTATGTGGAGTCTCGACGACCAAGACGCAGTTACTACTACCACGACCGAATTCCTCGTAATAGTACCTACATAAAGATTGGAGATTTCACCTATTTAAAAGTGGATGATCGTTATTATCGTCGCTCCAATGACCGCTATATCCATGTTGAATTCAACTAGAGTGGGAAAGGCAGCATAGCAAGCGTGATAACAGTTTTGAGCCGAGTGGCAACAACACTAAAAACTAGGCGCTCTAAGTCTAGATACCACTGCGATAGAGGTCTAAAAACAAAAACAGCGAGCATTGGCTCGCTGTTTTTGTTTAGGTGAAGACTAGACTGTAAATCGGTTTAATATTTGATCTTGTTTATGTACATCTTCTTGCTGTGCCTGCATAGCATCGTTAGTTCGATTTGCAGATTCGGCGACTTGAGTCGATAGGTCTTTAATATTCACCGTATTGTTGTTGATCTCTTCCGCAACTAAGCTTTGTTCTTCCGCCGCTGAGGCGATTTGTAAGTTCATATCAGAAATACGCTGAATCGCATCACGAATACATTGTAGCGCGTTGTTTGCCAAGTCTGCTTTTTCTACGGCTTCTACAGCGCTACCCTTGCTTTGATGCATAGCATTTGCCACAGATGATGCGCCAGATTGCAGCTGCTCAATCATAGTACGAATTTCTGTTGTTGATTCTTGAGTTCGTTGCGCCAGTGTACGAACTTCATCAGCAACGACGGCGAAGCCTCGGCCAGATTCTCCCGCACGTGCAGCCTCAATTGCGGCATTCAACGCGAGTAAGTTCGTTTGGTCCGCAATATCGTTGATGACTTTTAGAATCGTTTCGATGTTGGCGGTTGCAGATTCAAGCACTTGCACTTCTTCGACAGCAAGGTCAATGCTATCGGAAAGCATGTTGATCGTTTGTGTCGATTCACCGACCACAGAAGAGCCCTCAACCGTTGCTTGATCAGCTTCTTTGGCTGCACTTGCTGCGCCTTGCGCATTATTGGCAACTTCAGTCGCGGTAACAGACATTTCGTGCATCGCGGTGGCTAATTGTTCTAGCTCTTGTAGCTGAGTTTGAATAGCACCAGCCGAATCTTTTGCACCCTCAGCGGTGATTTGAGTGCCATTCAAAATTTGATCAGAAATACTCTTCGACTCAATAATTTGCTGTTGCAAGTTTTCCATGAACGTATTGAAGTTTGTAGCAAGCTCTGAGAATTCTTGGTCAGTATCAGTTTCAAGGCGCTGTGTAAGATCGCCTTTCCCAGACGCAACACCTTTAATCGCGTTGTTTAATGTGTCTAGCGGACGCATGAGTGTGCGAATGAGCAGAGTCAGTGCAATAACAGAAGCAATCACGGCAATGATTGAATAAATAATAGCGCTGTTGCGAAGCTCTCCTACGGCAGAGTAGGCGATAGCTTCATCAATAACTGAACCCACGTACCAGTTCTCGCCCGGGATGTGAGTCAAGTTAATCATATAACGATCGCCATCGATCTCAATGTGTTGCGTTGATTGTGTAAGATCGACCTGTGGTAGGTAGCTACCAACTTTTTCACCGTTGTATTTGCTTTGAGGGTGAGCAATGGTTGTTCCATCAGCGGTGACCAAAAATAAGTAACCAGCGTCAAACAGATTCACTTGGTTGACGAGGTCTGAAAGGGTAGTGAGCTCGAGGTCATAAAACATACCAGCTAAGAACTGGCCGTTTTCTTTTACTGGTGTACCAACAGAGATGATGACGTTTTTTGAAGACGCATCGACGTATGGGTCTGTTACGACCAAATCGCCTTTGTTTTTAGCTGCGATGAACCAAGGACGTTGACGCGGATCGTAGTCTGGTCCTGCTTCCCAGCCGTCGTCATTTTCAATCACGAAGCCATTGCTTTCATAACCAAAGCCAATCGCAAGAAAGCTGGCTTTTGGTGTTGGTCGCTCAAGAATGTTCTGAACGTAGTTGTGTGAACTTGGATTAAGTTCGATAACTTCAGTAATAGAACGAGCGAGATCCTTTTTAGCATTCATTTCTGATTGCACGGTATTTCCAACACTGGTCAATATCTCGTTCACACTCGAGTCAATGTGCTCCTGCGTTTGGGAGCGGATCGTCATAACTTGTTGCGTCGACAGTAGTGACACGGTAATTAGCAGCAAAAATGACGAGGCTGTGACAACCTTATGTCTAAATTTCATGAGCTTTCCTCTGATTCTCCCGGTTGGCTTCACTATGCTTTCACCTCTTTTTAAACGAGTGAATTCGGCATCAAGAGAAACCTATTGTGTTTGGTTATCTTTTTTATCGACATCTTTGTCAAAAACATGAGTCTATTTGTTGTCTTTTTTAACCAAATTTAAACAAAACGGTAAGTTACGACAAAAACCGTGAGTTTGATCAGATTTGTGCGCTCTGTTAATGAAAGCGTCATAATGAAAAGAATTGCGTAAAGCATAGTGATTAAGGTTGGCGTTATTGGTGAGATGAGAGCGACTTAACTGTCGTAAAAGGGGCGTGATTGGAGCTGTTCGTTGTAAGTTATGAGCGTTTGCTAATTAAGTGATCTGAATAGAGCTGTAGATAGAGTTTTAGACATAAAAAAGGCCCCGACAATGCGGAGCCTTTGTTGATTGATGCTTTGATTTTAGAAAATCAGATGAGCAACACCAGCAATCACAGGTAATGTGATTAGCGTACGCAGAATGAAAATAACGAACAGTTCTACAATGTTTACTGGAATTTTGCTGCCTAGTAGTAGGGCGCCAACTTCTGACATGTAGATAAGCTGAGTTACTGACATTGCTGCAATAACAAAACGTGTCATTTCATTATCAATTGATGCCGCTAAAATTGCCGGGATAAACATATCCGCAAAGCCAACAACAATAGTCTGTGATGCGGCGACAGCTTCTGGAATTTGCAGTAGCTCTAGGTATGGAATGAATGGCTGACCTAGAATTTCAAATACAGGCGTGTACTCTGCAATCACTAATGCCACGGTACCCAGACCCATAACCACAGGCAGTACACCAAACACCATGTCGATTGCGTTATGTACGCCTTCTTTAAATACCGACTGAACAGATGTTACCTGACCCGCGCGCTTAAGTGCTAGATCCATACCCCATGAGAATGTGGTGTGACCTTCTGGTACGGCGTCAGCATCTTTATCTGGGTTGCTGCCATCAATGTAGCGATCTTTCTTCAGGCTTAGCGGCGGTAAGCGAGGAATGATAACCGCAGCGACAATACCTGCTAAACAGATTGCGCCGTAGAAAGGTAGGAACAAATGCTCTAACTGTACCTGAGCGATAACCACTAAGCTAAACGTGATCGATACTGCTGAGAACGTTGTCCCTACAACAGCGGCTTCACGCTGAGTATAGAACTTATTTTCGTACTGTTTGCTGGTTAGCAAGATACCAACACTGCCGTCGCCTAACCAAGACGCCATACAGTCAATTGCGCTACGTCCAGGCAGGTTGAATACCGGGCGCATTATTTTACTCAGTAATGCGCCAAACAGCTCAAGAAGACCAAAGTTCAGAAGAAGCGGAAGGAGTAGGCCCGCAAAAATGAACACCGCAAACAAAGTTGGTAGAAGACTGGTAAGAACAAGGCCACCTGTGTTTTCTTCCCAAATCGCTTTTGGACCCACTTGGAAGAATGTCATTAATACGGCTGCACCGCCGATTAAGCGAACAATAAGCCAAAGCGGCGATGGATTGAAAAGACCGTTTAAAAATCCATTACGTAAAATCGCTGCAGGCTTGAAAATTTTGCAAAGAACAGAAGCTACTGCCATGAAAGCGATGATACTGGTGACGATAGCGATCAAGGTATCGCCTAATACTGCCGGGATGACTTTTGCCATAACCGCAACAGGGATAGTTAGGCCGCCATCGTATGAGATCGGAGCCATAAAGAGTAGAAGACCGATTAGGGAAGGGATGAAAAACATCCAAAAGTTGCCCTTAGGAGCTTCAGTAGCATTAGTGGTGTTATGCATAGTTGTCTCGTGTTACTACTAGTCAATACTTGCCATTTCCATGACATAAATATTCACTAAACATCCGTATTTAATCACAGTTTTGCGGAGGGTACCCGCAAACTGCATCCATTGCAATACTATTCATTAAATACATCTAGTTATTCAGCCGATTTGTCGGGTAATTGGTCAAATAACGTATAAGTGTATATGAATATGTTGCTTGTGTTAGAAAATTGTAGCACGGAGCGCGAGCAGCGCAGAGAATTATGGGGCGCATTGTGACTGGAATAATAAAACGGTAAACAAATGTGACTTTGATCTAACTAACTTTTTACCTGAAGCCCTGTTAGCCCTAGCTGCTATAAGGTTTTTAGCTGCGTTACAACACGATAAAACGTTTATTATGATGTGCAGTGGTGAGATAGTTGAGCTATAACCGATTGAAGCATTCGGCCTCAATCGGTTCGAGATTTTATGCTTTTTGTTGGCGACTAAGCACGTAAAGGTAACTCCAGTAGATCAGAGCCGTAGCGAAAGCCAATATTGCAGGGAAGACGAGCGTATATAATCCATATACCACGAATAGTGCGGCTCCTGCGACACCGCCAAGCAAGAATCCGAAGAAAATGAATAGGAATAGCTTTGCTTTACGTCGATCAAATTGACGACCTCTTAAGCTTTCTCCAATCATAATCCCCAGATCGGTGATGATTCCAGTCATATGTGTGGTTCTGACTACTGCGCCGCTGAATGTAGTGATCATTGCGTTTTGTAATCCACATGCTGCTGACGCTAGATATTGGCCGTACAAATCCCCTTGCACCAAAAAGCCCAAACTGAGTAGGAGCAAGCTCCCTTCTATGCACAGTGCAACACCATATCTTCGCCCTAGTTTTAACGCACTGCTCTCAATAAAAAAGCCGCTAAAGGCAGCACCGATCAAAAAGCTAAATACGATGAAGAGCAGGTGAATGGAGCTATCCACACCTGTTAGCAAGCTGTTCCCTAGCTGAGTTACGGTTCCCGAAAGATGTGTTATCGCTTGATGTTGAAAGCCGAGAAGACCAACGGCATTGACGCAGCCCGCGAGAAGGGCAAGTAGAAACGCGCCATATTCCACCCAACGAGGAAGTCTGGAAATCACAATAAAACCCCACCAAATGTTAGGAGCCGATTATAACGCTCACACCGCGTTACGAAACCCCTTACAGTAAAACTCGGTTGATCATTCTCAAAAAAATCTCATTTATAGAGCTTTTGCGTTGACCGTGATAACGACATAGAGGGGGATTTCCCCTACCTGATGTGTTCCATTGTACATTCGAAACTCACCCATCCATGTTTCCTCTGCTCATAGATGGAAACCGTTGGTTGGTGGAACTCTTTATCAGTAAAAAGACCGACGGGAATGATCATGATTTCAGGAAATGTAGAGACCAATAAACGTATTGTCGTGCCGCAAGAAGGGCAAAACTCATACTGAACCTCGCTGCCATCATCCCCCATTCGGGTATAGCAGGTGACTTCACCGTTTAAGGTTACGTGCTCTTTATCAAAGCGAGCCTGTACCCCAAACACACTGCCTGTCCGCTTTTGGCATTCAAAACAATGGCAGACAGATGTACGGATGGGTTCTCCCTTACAACGGAGCTCAACTAAACCGCAAGCGCATTCGCATGTATGAATGGTTGTTGTCATCGTGATTACCTATTCTTCCCAATACACCAATGAATTTGGAACACTGAGAGCAGTGTCAGTGGCCAGTTATGAACTCTGGGCTTGAAAATCATTTGGATACAGTCAGTTTAGTTTAATTTTGAAACACTGAAGGGATGAAATCATTTGGGTATACAATGCTATACTCGCTTTTTCATTTATACCTTTAAACAAGGAAGTCTTCATGGCTCACAAAAGAATCCTGCCGATACCACTTATTCTTCTTATTCCGATCGTATTATTGGTCGTGGTTGTGATCGCGGGTGTTTATCGCTTTAGTTTGTCTGATGAAGAGATCATGGCTAAGTTCCCTCAAACGGAAGCAGAAACCAATGTTATTGTGCAAGAGACGCTGGGAATTACTTCACGCAACCCATGGACGATTCAAGTACCAGAGCAGGGAGCGGTCACTTTTCTTGATGAGTGGGATAAAGAAAACGGCTATTTGATAGGTGATTATGACGCAGGTGCGACAAAAGGTCAGGTACTCGTTCCAACTGCGTTTATTAGTCAGCGTGAAATTGAGGGTGTTTCATGGATTACTGCACCGATGATTGTAACGACACAAGGTAGCGGTTCGTTTAACTATGTTGGCTTGTTCAAGTTTGACCCCGTGCCGAGCCGAGTTGTCCTTTTAGACAGTATTTTTGTCGGTGATCGCGTTAAATTTACCCAAATCACATGGGAAAGTGATGCCATTATCACGCTTTCATATTTAGCGCATGGTGACGATCAAGCAATGGCAGATACGCCAAATCAATTAAATTCATCCACATTAAAGCGTGTAGGGAATAACTTACATATGCAACAGTGATGAATTTTTTTTGAGTTCTGTAAAAATTCAGTGTTTTCTGCGCTAGATCTCGAAATTTCATAGTGATTTCTTATACGGGAATGCATAAGCTATGAGCCTTGTTTGAAAGGAGATAGTAATTCCCGTGTCTACAAATGAAATTACAAGACGGTTGCCGAATCTGACAAGTCGTAGAGCGCTGCTGTTATACTCCTTGCCAGTTTTAGTTGCGATTGGTGTTTCTCACTCTCTCAAAGAGTCATCTTTAACCAAAACCATCGCATTGAACCTGCCTGAATCTCAGGTCGTTGAAAAAATTCTTGATGCGACAACTGCCGAAGTTGTCACTCCCCCGAACTTCGAATATCAAATCCAAGCAGGTGACAACCTAAGCACTATTTTTAGCCAGCTCGGTTTCGGTTACAGCTCGTTAATGAAAGTAATGGAAACGGATTTGAACTACCTTGCACTTGATACACTAAAGCCGGGCAACACGCTCCGCTTTTGGCGTGATGATGCGACAGGCGAGTTAGAGAAAATGGAATTGCAATTTTCTATTGCAGATAAAGTGGTCTACCAACTAAATAGTGATGGTAGCTATGACTTTACCGATATCTCGATACCTGGCGTGTGGAGCCAAGAACCATTGGTTGGTGTTATTCAAGGCAGTTTCTCTTCTTCTGCAAGTCGACTAGGTCTAACGTCGGCAGAAGTGAGTCAAGTTGTGAGCTTACTCAAAGAGCAGCTCAACTTTGGGCGTGATCTTCGTGCAGGTGATCGATTTGAAGTCGTTCGTCGTTCGCAAAGCATCAATGGTGTACCAACGGGCAAGAACGAAATTGAGGCGATTAAGATCTACAATCGTGGACGTGAAATCACAGCTTACCTTCATACCGATGGTCAATTCTACAATGCTAAAGGCGAGAGCTTGCAGCGCGCATTCCAGCGTTATCCTGTAAGTAGCCGTTGGCGTATCAGTTCTGGCTTCAATCCTAATCGTTTACATCCAGTAACGGGGCGTGTCGCGCCGCACAACGGTACTGACTTTGCCGTACCAACCGGTACTCCAGTCGTTTCTACTGGTGACGGTACAGTGATCATGACTCGTAAACACCCTTATGCGGGTAACTACGTGGTTGTTGAGCACGGCAGCAAATACAAAACCCGTTACTTACACCTAAGTAAGATTCTGGTGAAAAAAGGGCAAAAGGTTTCTCGAGGCCAGCGTATCGGTCTTTCCGGCAAAACAGGTCGAGTGACAGGGCCACACCTTCACTATGAATTGATTGAATACGGCCGTCCAGTTAACGCTATGCGAGCAAACATCCCAATGGCGAGCTCTGTTCCTAAGAAAGAGATGGCAACCTTTGTCGCGAACAGAGATGAAATGGATAAGCTATTACGCGATAAAGAGAAAGCAGTGCTGTAACAAAGTACTTCGCTCAAAAAATAAAAAGAGACTAAGAATAGCTTGGTCTCTTTTACTTTGTGCATTAACTAGATTTACATTCCATGACCATCGATTGTTTAGAGCTCTTAGGCGCTCCGCACTTCACGTTCATTTATCAGGTGTACGATTTCATCAACACTGTGTGGGCGAGAGTAGAAATAGCCTTGAATGTAGTGGCAGCCCATTTCAATTAACTTTTGTAGTGCTCTATCGTCTTCTACGCCTTCGGCAATCAAATCCACATCAAGCAGTTCTGCTAATTGCGCTATCAAAAACACCACTTGTTCAGAGGTTGTATTTGAGAGCATGTTTTGAACGAAGGTTGCATCGATTTTAATGCTATCAATCGGATAATTGTGTATATAGTTCAAGCTTGAGTAGCCCGTACCAAAATCATCCAACGCGACCTTAAAACCTAAGTACCGCAATGAGTTAAGTACCATCTGTTCACGGCCACTTTGCGAGAGTAAAACGGTCTCGGTGAGCTCTATAACAAAGTCTTTTGCTTCATGCTGATACTTTTCAACCATGTTAGTTAGGTGGTTAATATAGCGGTTAGAGTCTACCAGCTCATACGCAGAGCAATTGATAGAGAGTTTGACTTTGTATCCTAAGTTGGCTTCTAGCTCTTGTTTTGCGATACATGCGAGTTCAATAATACGTTCACCCAACTCGATAATCAGGCCTGATTGTTCGGCAGCTTCAATGAATTCCGCAGGGGAGATGTTTCCGTAAACATTGCTGTTCCAGCGGGCTAGGATTTCAAAGTAATTCCAGCGATCGCTTGTGATATCTACGATTGGCTGAACAACGACATACAACTCTTCGCTATCATGTATGTCAGCGCTAAGTTGAATGCGCATAGCTTCAATAAGCTGCGTTCTACGGTGATAAAGGGCGCTAAGGTGTGTGTCGTAATGCTGAATTCGTGTATCGCGATGTTTTTTACAGTCTTTGAGAGCGAGACTGGCATTCAAAATCAGCTCATCGCTGTTCAACATATGTACTGGTGCGCGCGCGATACCAATACTAACAGTGAAAGAAATTCGGTTAGATTTGTCGCTGTAGCCGCTTTCAATTTTGTCGAGTACTTCCTGACACACGGCGACAGGATCTTCGTCGTAAGTAATGAAGGCGAATTCATCTCCAGCGACACGAAAAGCGTTGTTTGGCGATGACAAGCTTTGTTGAATGGCGTTTGCCGTAAACTTAATAATTTGGTCGCCGATGTAGTTTCCGTTGATATCATTGATCGATTTGAAGTTATCGATGTCTAGGTAAGCCAAACTGAATGGACGAGTGGCCTGTTGCGTCAATGTCTCCAAGGTATCAGCTAAGCAGCTACGGTTGAGCAGCCCAGTTAGGTTATCATGCGATACTTCATAGCTAAGCTGATTAAGAAGCTTATCTGAACGTTCACTGACCCACTTTTCACGTAAGCTGTGAATAATGACATTGGCATAAAAGCGGTGGAAGTCGAGGATATCTTGCGCTTCCTTAGCGTGGATGCTTCGGGTAAAGGTGGACAATAAAATTCCCAGAACCTCGCCATTTTGTGTCTTTAATGGCAGACCAATGTAAGCTTGAATACCATCCTCTTGAAACATCTGATCTTCAGGAAAGCGTTTGTAAACTTGGTCCTGATAGAAAATATGTTCGCCAATGTCTTTCGCCACTTTTTCACAGGGGGTGCCTGAAAGGTGGTAGCTTAGATTGTCTGTAATTTTTCCATTGCTAGCGAAGGAGATGGTATGAGCCGAATGTTGAAGATGCGCAACTTCTACAACGCAAGTGCAATGGCTCTGCAATTGTTGATGAATATCTAACGTGACTCGGTTTAGCTGAGCCGTGCCGTTTAGCTTCAATATTTCATCAATTTTGTGGAAACTGATTTGTACCTGACCCATTGAGCATTTCACCTAGCGTTGTGATTACCATATCGTGTGAGACACGAAGAATTATTATTTGATATGCATCAAATAAACTATCGGTTACTAAGGCGAATTTTTCAAATTTTGTGAACGAACAAATCATTATTTTCATGTTTTTATGCTTGAACCTTTTAAAGGTATAGCGATAAAAACGCTAAGCTAGGCGCGCTTCTCCTCTTCTAATCGCGATTTGAGATAATCGAGGAACAGCTTAGTTCGGGTATGCTGATAATCCAGCTTTGGATAGTAGGCATATACAGTGGCTTTATCCGCTGTGATATCGGGCAAGATAGGAACTAAAGCTCCGGATTTGAGATCATCTTTGATCATGACGTTATTCGTCATCAGAATACCCATGCCTCTTTTGGCACCATGAAACAGCGCTTCTGGGTTAGTCGTGGCAAAGTTACCGGACAAGCTGATACGTTTACCTCGATTGGTTTTGATTTCTCGTGAGGGCTTTTCACCCCAAATCAGGACATTATGCTCTGTCAGATCCTCAACGCATTGTGGGGTGCCGTATTTTTTTAGGTAACTAGGCGCAGCGTAAAACTGGGCTTTATGTTCGAAAAGCGCAGTGGCTTTGAAACTCAGAGAGTTCAGTTGCTCTAATTCCCGGCTAATAAACAGGTCTAAGCTTAGCTCTGGCAATTGGCCTGGTAGCGTTGTCGTTAATTGAAGCGTGATGTCTGGATATTTCTCAAGAAAATCATCTAGGTAATGCACCAAAAACTTAGAACCAACCGCCAGTGTCGCGCCAATTTTCAATAACCCCGCTGGTGATTGATTGACTGAGCGAGTTTCATCTAATACTGATTGCCATGAATCCAACTGATTTTTTGCTCGTTGATAAAACAGCGCACCAGCTTCGGTTTGGCTAATAGAGCGGGTCGTGCGTTTAAGTAGCTGAACGCCAATTTTATCTTCTAGCCATTGAACTCGTTTACTGATAGCTGAGCTGGTAGTATTGAGTTTCCGCGCTGCGGCATTAAAGCTACCTTCTTCGACCACACGAATATAACTCTTCACGCTTTGAATCCAGTCCATTATGTCTCCTTGGGAATTAATTCCTTTCCAACTTAGCTGATTATCATCTTTGAGTATCAAATATACACTGTTTGCCATCAATCTGTCACAAAGTAGGAGGAACGTTTGCGTAAAACACCATTGTTATTAGCGATGATGATCATTGCCACAGGCCAAGTTGGCGTTAGTATTTATCTTCCTTCTTTGCCATTGATTGGTCATGACTTGAATTTGCCGCAACATTCGATTCAGAATCTCGTCACACTATTTCTCGTTGGCTTCGGTATCTCTCAGCTGTTTTATGGCCCATTGTCTGATGCGATTGGTCGTCGACCAGTATTTATTCTGGGCCAAAGTGTGTACCTAGTTGGTACGGTTATGTGTATCGCCTTTTCGGACAACATTATTGCTCTTGAAGCGGGGCGGTTACTTCAAGGTTTGGGAGCGGGCAGTGCCTCGGTGCTTGGTCGCTCCGTATTGCGTGACAGTTATGACGGTATGCAATTAACCAAAGCGCTATCTTATATTTCAGTCACGGCATCTGTGATGCCAATTATTGCTCCGCTGTTTGGTGGTTGGATTGCTTTTCACCTGAGCTGGCATGCTGTCTTTGTGTTTGTGCTGATTTACTTAATGGCAATTTTTACGCTTGGTTTATTGGTGCTGCCAGAAACGCTGCCTTACCCGAAGCGAAAATTTAAAGTAGGCCAGGTGAGTGCAAATTATTTGCGCCTGTTAACGAATACTCAAGTGATTGGTAGTGCGAGCTACAACTGGCTTAGTTATTTATCGGCTCTGGTTACGCTCTCCTTGTATCCATTTTTAATGCAACAAGAGTTAGGCTTAACGGCGGCAGATTACGGTTCTTTGATGATCATACCGTCAGTTGGTTTGCTGACGGGTAGCTTGGTGCTTAATTTGATCAACGCTCGTTACAAAGCTCAGCAAATCTTGCTGATGAGTTTCGCGATTGTTGCTATTGCTGGCTTCATGTTGTTGGTTACATCCTTCAGTGTATTTTCATTACTAGTGGCATTTACGTGTTTAAGTTTTGCCCAAGGCATGTCGTTTCCGGTATCAATTAGTTTGTTGCTGTCGCCACATAAGCAACAGGCCGGAGCGGTTTCTGCGCTATCTGGATCAATTCAAATGTGTTTAGCTGGTTTGTTTGGCGGATACTTGGTAGATTCTTGGGTCACGAATCAAAACCAGCTTGGGGTGTTTTATTTGTTTATTGCGTTACTTTCTTGCTGTGTGCTTGCATTGAGTCAATTTCGTAAAGTCCCTAAAGGGACGATTCAAGCAGAAACTTCCACCTGAATATACTTGCAACGAAAGAGGCAGCTTTCTAAAATGCGCTGCTAAATTAAGTCAGGATCATTGTGTATATTGAATGACTCAGTTTGAGAGGAAGAGGGCAATGCCTGATGCTCCTCTCAAGCTTGGGGATACATTTCTGCCCATATGACTATCCGATCTCTAATCGTTAGGTGAAAGAATGCAACAAAACGAATTTGAAACACTGGTAAAAGAAATTACTCAGCAAGAAAGCATGCCAAAGGCACTCGAAGTCTTGAAGGCGTGTGAGGAAGAAGAAGTTGCACAAGCGGCACAATCCCTGACGGGTCAGTTTGGTCTTGCAGAAGTTGATGGCGAGAAACGTATTTACCATATTACCACTCAAGAAGACGAGTCCGGAGAAGAGCAAGAATACGTGGAGCACGTCATGAATGAAGGCGATCACTTGATCAAATTTGCTGCGTGGTTCTTTGAAACATTCTTTGAAATCAAACAGAAAGATACGTACGTCGCAGCGGGTAAAACATACCAGCAACCTAAGCGATAGGCGCCCGTTTCGAAAAAGTAATCAGAATTAACCTGAAAGTTAATTACAAAATAAATGTGACATCAGTCTTGTTTTTATCTAATTGTGGTGTAAAATTACAACATAGTTAAGTCAATACATTCAGGAGAAGGTCATGGGTAACGAACTTGGTGGTGCTTATATTGGCCAGATGATTGCAAAAGACGCGATGCACAAAGCGCTTTACGGTAAAGCGAAGAAGAAAAAAGCTTCTGTTTTTGCTCGTGTTATGAAAAAACTGGCGAAATAATTTAAAAAGCCCTGATTGAAGAATCAGGGCTTTTTGCTTTTATCTGTCTTGTTTTTAGTGGCAGCCTACATATTGAACAACATTGGTAAACCACTACTCAAAGACGGGTGGCATTTGAATCAAACGCTAAGCGGATTGGCTTGGTATCTCCACGACATTATTAGGCACTTTATCTAGCCCCTTTGCTGCTAACCACTTTTCTAAATCGTCAGCGCCTCCAACATACTTTCCATCCAACCAGATCTGCGGCACTGTTACCGGCGTTTTTTCTCCAATGATGGCCTTTACTTCGGGGATCATGCGATACAAAGCAGCGCTGTCTTTAACCACGTCATGATACTCGTATTGAACACCAGCATCGTCAAGTAGTTGTTTCGCTTTGACACAGTAAGGGCAGGTGGCTTTACCATAAACAATGTTGCCTTTTAGCTCATCGCGTTTGACCCATTCAGCGATAACTGATTGCACAAGCACGCCCCGGTTTAGCGCTTCTCCTTGGCTGACCAGTTTTCCTTCGACAAGAAGAATCGGTGCATGCCAGGCCCCTGCTTTTAATGGTTCCCACCAATGTGATAACCAATCTTTTACTTCCAGTTCAACGGGGACATCAGCGAGTTCGTTTTTAAAAGTATCCGTCAAAATATCTTTAGTTAACGTACATTCACCACAAGGAATATTGACTTTGAATGGACCCCAACTACCAGCCCAGCGGTACAGTGTAATTTTGATTGGTTGACTCATATGGTGTTCCTCATTTCCTTTCCTGAAAATATAGAACCTCGAAATTAGACTTTTCTTTCAACTTGCTTTGTCTTTTTCGCTTCCCAGTGCGTAATAAACGCAATGGAGGCAATAATAATCGCGGCGCCTAGCCATAAACGACCAGGTGGTACCCAGCCAAACACCAACCAGCCAGCAACGACATTCAAAGGCAGCTTTGCGTGATCAAATGGTTGCACAAACGAGGCGTCTGCTACTGCATATGCTTTAACGATAGCCCATTGAGCGAGTGCTGTAAGCGCGCCTGCGGCTAAAAGTACGCCCCATATCGTCCAGGTATTTGGCATAGTAAATGTCGGTATTGCCAATAAGATATTAAACGGCGTTATCAGCAGTAATAAATAGACAACCATGGTTGAAGGCGGATCGTTGACCGACATTTTCTTTACCATCAGAGAATACGCTGCCCAGAAAAATGCGGCGCCAACAGGAAGCAGGGTCGCCCATGTAAATGAATCTGCCCACGGCTCAAGAATGATCATAGCACCAACGAACCCTGTTAATGTTGCTAACCAGCGTGCAGTACCTACTTTCTCTTTGAGTAACAAGCCAGATCCAACCGTTGCAAATAACGGAGAGGTCATCAGCAGCGCAATGCCTTGCCAAATCGGAACTGGATAAGCGAGTGCCCAAAGCCAAAGCTGAATCCCGATAACAGAGAGAAAAATACGGAAGGCATGCCAACCAAAGTGTTGGGTTCTTAGTGAGCGTCTAATTCCAAGTGTACGCAGATAGGGCAGAATGACAAATAAGGCAATAGCGTATTGGAATAATGCGAATGTGGTGGAAGAGACACCAAAGTTGATGCTAGCAATTTGGGCGAAGCTGTTCACTATGGCGAATGCCAAGCCAGCTGTTAGCATCCAGGACGCACCTTGAACAGGATGATGATTCAATTGAAAAATTCCAGTTTGATAGAGGTGGCGGGATCATACGTCCTATTGTTTTTCGCGCCAATAAAAAAATGCCTCCCAGAGGGAGGCGACATTACCAATTCAAAGGACGTGCCTGTTATAACAGGTACAAAGAACGAGAAGCACAAACGCTGCCATGCATTTGCATAAATAATACTGCAGAACGCGTGCCAATTTTTATCTATTTGATTTTAATTGTCTTTTTATTTTAGTTCGGTTGGCTATTAGGAGAAATGCACTAACTTAGTGACAAATCGCATTAAAAGAGGGCAGAGGCAGGAGTCACTACGCTCGTTTTTCATTGCAGAGCGATGCTTGGATAGTGTGAAAATTTATCGAGTTATCTTGGGTTACACAAAAAAATGGCCAGCAAGCATGCTGGCCAATTGGACTCGCTCTTAGGACAAGAGTGAATTAGAAATCGTAACGTACGCCTAGACGTAGTGTGTCTTCACCTTGAACCACTTTCACTTTACCATCTACTACATCCTTCTTTTCATCGAGTTGGTTGATGTAGTAAGACAGGTAAGTACGGAAGTTACTGTTTAGTTTGTAGTAACCAACAAGCTCGATACCTTCAACGGTGTCGTACTTTGAACTGTTGTCTGGATCATTCTCTTGAGCTGTGTATAGAGCTGCAAGTGTCACTTTGCTTGCTACTTTGTAGCTTGCGACTAGCTCGTAAGCCGTAAAGTCTTCAGCGTCAGTCAGGGAACCTTGAGAATAAGTACCTGCTAGGTATAGGTTATCCATCGAGTAGGCGATACCACCTAGAATTTGATCTTCAGAGTTGTCTTTATTTACGTCGCCACCAGAATATGCAAGACCAAAGTCGAGGCCCATTGGTAGTGAGTACATTCCAGAGATGCCGTATTTATCTTCGTTATCGCTAGAGTTTGCTTGGTAGGTTGCTTGCAGTTGTAGCGCATCAAACGCACCACGGTATGCGAAAACGCTGTCTTGCTTATCAGAAGACGAATCGATAACTTGCTGAACACCAGAGAACTCAGTGATATCCGTCATGTCAGAGATGATGACTGCAGCCATGTCTTGACGACCTACAGAGAAAGCACCGATATCAGAGTCGACACCTGCATACATGTAGCGGTTTTTGAATTCACTCTTGCCCGTTTTTTGCTCGGCTTCGTAAACACCGAATGCAGAAAGGCCATTGCCGATGTCCGTTTTACCTTTTAGATTAAGACGAGCGCGGCTTTTATCTTCCATTGAGCCTTCAACTTCAGCACCACCTGAACCGATGAAGTCACCACGGAACTCAACGCGGCCGCCAACTTTTAATTCAGTACCGTCGTTTTTGTATACTGTTGCTGCGAATGATGGTGCTGATACCAATGCTGTAAGAATTGCAGTAGTTAGTGCTGCCTTTTTCATTTTCTTATTACCCTAGTTGTAATCGATGGGCTTTCTTGCCCGATGTGTTGATGACGCTAAGGTAAACGCTGAAAATGAAAGATAGATTTCTGTTAAGTTATGATTTGATTGCACTTTTATTGCTGGCGAGAATAAGTGCCCCTTCTTATATCTCTTATAAAAAGAAAGGTTTTATCTTTTTTGAGGTTTTTCTGCCTTCTATTGGAGACCGTGCTTTTTTCAAAAAGTTCCTGAACCTATTTTGGTTCCAAAATGTAAGTAAATATTTCATTTTGACGGGAAAGTTATTTTCAAAAGTTGGGGTTCATCAAGTATTTGTTAGCACTATCTCGTTAAATCATTTCTTTTTGTAAGGTTTTTACACCTGGATTTTTTTTCGGATAAGTAAACGTTTGCTTTTTAGTTTTTTGCTGAGAATTTTTCACTCGGTTATCAGGAACTAATCAAATAAAGTGTCGGCAGTTGTTACACAAAGGTAAATCCATTCTGGCGGAAAAGATGCCCCAGAGGGCCTTTGTATTCCTTTCTGTGTTCATCATTTCGTTTTACGAAAGTGAATCAGAGCTGGGTCTAAAACTGACTAACCAACTAATAAGTAATGGATTTAGAAATGAATAAAAAATTATTAGCAGCGGCAATCGCAGCAGCAACTTTCGGCACTCAAGCAGTGGCAGTGGAACTTTATAATAACGATGGCACAACATTTTCGATGGGCGGCCACGTTTCTGTTAACTTAAATGGTTCAGAGCAAGGTGACACGGATGTTGGTACTAACTCTCCTCGTATCAATATCTCTGCGACACAAGATTTAGGCAATGGCTTTACCGCAGACGCACGTGGTGAATGGGCTCTAAACTACTTAGATGGCGGTGAAGAGTCGTTTAAAACTCGTCTAGGTTACTTAGGTTTAACACATGAGGTTTACGGTCGTGCAGTAGGTGGTACGCAATGGTCACCTTACTATGATGTAGCAGGCATCGCGGATATGCCAATTGCGTTTGCGAATGACTTCATTTACGACGATCACGGAAACCTAGGCACAGGTCGTGCGGATAAAATGCTGTCTTATCGAAATGGCTTTGATTTAGGCGAAGCAGGTGCGATTAACGTTGGTCTTGGATGGCAAGGCGCAAATGATGAATACACGCGTAACGACGCAGGTACTATCACTGGTGGTCTTAAATACGATGACCGCATGCAAGTTGCGCTTTCTTACGCAATCATGGGCGCGAAAATTGGCTACTCATACAACGGTGGTGACTTCCAACACCCTGCTTACACAGGTAAACACACCGCAGAATCACATGTTGTGTCTGCATCTTACGGCGCTTACGGCCAAGGTCTGTTCCTTGCCGCGGTATATGGTTCAAATGAAAATATGAACTTCAGTGTAAATGGCGACCGTTTGGCGGAAAGTGATGCGTACGAAGCGATCATCGCATACGCTCTAGCGAACAGCTTAAACTTGAGCGTTAACTACGAGATGGTTGAAGGTAAAGAGTTCAAAAATTCTAAAACAGAAACCGCTCGTGAGGAAATGGCACTGCAGGCAGAGTACAACTTCACGCCTAAATTTGTTGGTTACGCGGGTTACCAGTTTGACCTAAATGATGACCATGGTCGTGAAACTGATGACAAATGGGCGATAGGTGCTCGTTACTACCTATAATAGGATTTAGCGAGAACAATCATTCACCCTTATTGATTTAAAGCCAGCCTCGTGCTGGCTTTTTTGTCTATTTGTTTTGTAAATACCGTGATGTTTCAATTAGATGATACAAAACTCAAAACGGGGTGAATGTCTTATTTTTCACACTAGAGGATGGGATTTAGTGTCGTTAAGTCAATAGGTTAGATTATGATGAGGTTTTTGTTTTGCAGGGAAGAGCGATGAGCGTTATTCAAGTTGAAGAAAAGAAAGTAGAAGTGGGTAAAGTGCTTTGTGTTGGGCGAAATTACGTTGAACATATTCATGAGCTTGATAATGCGATCCCTGAGCAAATGGTGGTATTTAATAAACCCGCGACTTCCGTATCGACGACTCTGCGTTCATTTCATCAAGAGCCTCTTCATTACGAGGCTGAAATCTGTTTTCTGATCAAAGATGGACGCTATTCAGCGGTCGGTTTGGGATTGGATCTGACCAAGCGCGGTTTGCAGTCTTCACTTAAACAACAAGGGTTGCCTTGGGAGCGTGCTAAAGCGTTTGATGGCTCCGCAGTGTTTAGTCGATTTGTCTCTTTGGATAACATTGATATTAATGATCTTAACCTAGAGCTCTTGATTAACTGCGTTCGTGTACAAAAAGGTCACGTTAACCAGATGCTCTATCCGCCGCTAACCATTTTGGATGAATTAACGAGTTACACAACACTTCAAGATGGCGATGTGGTAATGACCGGCACACCAAAAGGAGTTGGTGAGGTGCATCAAGGTGACATCTTCCTTGGACGATTAAAGTGTGGTGATGTCACCTTGTTGGAGATTGAGTGGGTGGCGGATTAAAGCCAAATTCGCAGAACGAGAAATACCACCATGCTGATCACCGTCGTTAAAAGAACATTTTTAGTAAAGTACGCGATTAACGCAGCCAGCAAGGCAGCCAATAAAAATGGGTTGTGCACATTCACGCTGAGTGCTCCATCGGGAATGAAAACGATAGGCGCCCAGATCGCAGTGAGTACCGCAGGGCTGGCGTAGTTGAGCACTTTTTGTGTACGTGTTCCTAATCGCAGTGGTAGCTTGGGTTCTAAAAACAAGTAGCGGCTGGTGAAAACAAGTACCGTCATCAGTAAAATAGACAACATGATCATTAGTGTTTCTCCTGTACTTGTTCCACAAAGTAGCCTGTAAGCATGGCTAAAATGCTCGAAATCATCAAACTTCCTTCCACTTGGTAATAGGTTAGGGCGACCGAGCTCACTAATGCCACGACAACACTCGCTAGCACCGCCATATTTTTAATAGTCGGAACTACAATTGCGATAAAAGTCGCGGCCACAGCAAATTCCAATCCCATTTCGTTCAGTTCAGGGATCAGGCTTCCCGCAATAATGCCCGTCAATGTCGCGATATTCCAAAACAGGTAAAAACTCAAACCAGCCCCAAGCGCATACCAGCGATTAAATTGTTTATCGGAATGATGACCTACAATCGCAAACAGCTCATCAGTGAGTAAGAATCCGAGTGATAACCGCCATTTAAGAGGAAGTGGTGCAATTTTACTGCGCATCGATACACTGTAGAGGAAGTGTCGAGAGGTGATAAAAAACGTTGTTAGTAACATGGTTACTAGACCTGCCCCCGATTTAATCATCCCCATCGCGACGAGCTGCGCGGAACCGGCGAACAGAATGGCGGACAGTGCTTGTCCTTCCAAAGGGTGAAGCCCAGTATCAATCGCGAATGAGCCTGCGAGCAAACCCCAAGGTAACACCGCGATACTCAGTGGCATCATCGCAAGTGTGCCTTGCCAAAATAGCGTGGCTTTTGATTCTTCTTGTAACGGCAAAGTGTGGTCCATAGTTTCTTCTTAGTTATTCCTAAATCAGGCTACCAAGATAGCTCGGTAGTCGCATAACGCCTTGTACAATATTGCTGCTTTAGCTGTGACGGACGTATTGGCCGGGAGTGACGCCCATGGCTTTTTTAAAGTGTCGATGCAGATGGCTTTGATCATGGAAGCCACATTCTTGTGCCACATCTGAAATTTTTTGTCCCATTTTTAGTAGCTTCTTCGCCATACGTAAACGTTGCTGAATTTGATAAGCATGGGGAGGGAAGCCAAACTGTTTTTGAAACTCTCTTAGCAAATGAAAAGGGCTTAACCCAGCCAGTTTTGCGAGCTCTTCTAGCGAGACGTCCGTTTGCGGGAAGTCTTCCAAAAACTCTTTGACCAACTGTATTTGTCGCTGAGCTCTGGTTGATTCTTTGAGCGGTGCCCGGTGGGTGCTGTGTTTGCTGGCTAGTTTGATCAACGTGCCGTAAATCAAAGTTTCTCTCAATAAACGGTTGTCTGATTTTTCTAGTGTTTCAAACACCAATCGTAACTGACTAGCCAGCTCAGGATCGTAAACCACAGGTTGAGGAAAATAGGGCAGCGCTACATTTGGTGAACCAAGCTCTTGTCCTAAAGTTTGAAACTGCTGAGGTACGGGGTACATTGCTTTGTATTCCCAGCCGCCTTCCGAGGCTGAATGCCCGTTGTGTACTTCATCTGCATTAACAAGGATGATGCTGTCCTGTGGCGCGATATGATTCCCGCCCGTCCTAAAAAATTGTTGTGCCCCTTTTTCGATGACACCAATAGTGTAACCTTCGTGGCTATGGCGTGAAAAATTCTGCTTCTCGTACTTTGCATCGAGAAGCTCTAAACCGCCGAGCTCTTGAGCTATCTTGAAGGTAGCGATTTCCTTATTCTTTTCTTTCATCTTTATCCGGTCTGCTCAAGAAAGTCATCTTAGAAGTGTAACGGATCCATCGTGCTTATTTTTGTACAAAATTGCTATTCGATTTTTATAAATAGGCGAATTGATTGTTATTTTTCGTCCTAGCAAACTATGATTTTTATTTTCTGAATTATCTTGGTGATTTTGGGCTGGCTGTTGTTATTTTGTTGGTATAACATTCGCCGCTTTGTTGTAGAAAAAGCGGTTCCATCATGATTGATTTATCTGTACTTCCTGTTTATCTCACCGCAGTAGTGGCTTTGTTGCTGTTACCAGGGCCCGATATGTTGCTTATCGCGAGCTCTAGTATGAGTTACGGTAAGAAGGTCGGTCTGTTTGCTAGCTTAGGCAATGCGACGTCTGGTGTTATTCTTACTTTGCTTGCTGCAATGGGAGTATCTACCCTGATTGCAATGAGCCCAATCGCCCTTAAAGTCCTTCATCTATTAGGTGGCGCATACTTGCTAAAAATGGGCTGGGACTGCTTACGAGCTGAGGCATCTTCGGCTCCAGAGCTTGATGGTCAAAACAAAATGGCGTCAACTTATTATCAACGTGCTTTGATGAGTAATTTGCTTAACCCTAAAGCGTTGGTATTTTTTGTGATGTTTTTGCCGCAGTTTGTCTCAAGCAATATTACAGCGTCTTCTGGTGAGCAGATGCTAGCACTAGGGTTATTGTTAAACGTCCTTGGCTTGTCATTCAATTTATTACTTGTTGGGCTGGCAGGCACATTGGGTAAGGGGCTGCTCGAGAACGAAAAATTCCGCACGTATCAACATAAACTAATGGGTTTAGTGTTCGTTATTCTCGCGTTGTGGATGCTGAGCAGTTTCGCCTTATAAAGTTATCATATTCCATCAGAAAGCCAGCAATTGCTGGCTTTTTGTTTTAGGATATTGGTGTTTCTTAAGGAGAGGATGTATGAAGCTTGAATTTTGTTTAAATCCAGATCAAACAGACCTTGATTCTGTTCGTGAAGGTATTCGATCTTATAACCGAATGCATTTGCCTGAAGGGGAAGTGCATGCTGTGGGCTGTTTTGCTAAAGATGAGAATGGCAAGACCATGGGTGGTCTGACTGGCGAAATGTTTAAAAACACGGTGTTTGTTGAGTTTTTGTGGGTAGATGCTGAAAGTCGGACATCTGGTCTCGGTAGCCAGTTAATGTCAATGCTAGAAGACAAAGTAAAGCCTCACGGGGTTACCCATGTTTATTTGGATACCTACAGCTTTCAAGCTCTTGAGTTCTATCTCAAATTAGGTTTTGAGAAAGTAGGGCAGTACTCAGGCTATCCTGCAGAGGGCATCCACAAGTACTTTCTACAAAAGGAAATTGTAGGCTAGGAAAAGGCACGGGTTAGCTTGACTTGTTCTAGTCAAAATCAAAAAAGAGGCGCGAATTTGCGCCTCTTATCGTATCAGATGTCTCGGCTTCTCTTTGACTTACAAACTTGTCTGATGCGCGTCGATAAGTTCGTTCATCTTCGCCTCTGCCGCTTGCTGTGCTTGTGCATAGCTCATATCCGCAGGGAAAAGGTTGATGACTTCGTAGTAACATTTTAGTTTTGGCTCGGTACCCGAAGGGCGAACAATCACACGAGACTGATCTTCTAGGTGATAAATCAATACGTCACTTGCTGGTAAGTCAATGGATTCTTCTGAGCCGTCATCAAACATGCGAACTGATGTTTTTAGATCTTCAGTTACTGCTACTTTTTTACCAGCAATCTCTGTTGGTGGGTTTGCACGGAGCTTGTCACCGATTGGTGGAGAGTTCGGGTCGAGAGCGATACTGCGCTGCGCGTTAAAGTAGAAACCGTGCTCGCGGTACAGTTCTTCCAGTTTATCCCATAGTGTTTTGCCTTGAGCTTTAAGTTTACCTGTTAGCTGAGCAAATGCGACGATTGCAGATAAACCATCTTTATCCCACACTTTGTTACCCACGGTATAACCGAGCGCTTCTTCATAAGCAAACAAGAATGGATTGGCTTCTGTCTCTTGCTCCATGGCAACGTTAGTGAGCCATTTGAAGCCTGTTAACGTTTGGTAGTATTGGGCGCCATGCGCTTTGGCAATGCTACTCAGCATTCTTGATGATACGATGGTGTTGCCAACCAGAGCGTTAGGTTGCTGTTCTAGCAAGTAATCGCCAAACAGTGAACCCACTTGGTCGCCGGTTAACATTTGGTATTCGCCATCTGGGCGTTTGACCGCCACTGCAAAACGGTCGGCATCTGGATCGTTGGCACAAGCGATATCAGCATCTACGGACTTACCTAACGCCATCACCATATCCATTGCTCCCGCTTCTTCAGGGTTTGGGAAGTTGACGGTTGGGAAGCTACCATCAGGTTCGCGCTGTTCCTTAACACTTGCCACTTTTTTGAAGCCAGCGTCTGCGAGGAGCGTTTCCGCCATATTCGCGCCAACGCCATGCATCGCAGTGTAAGCGATAGAAATATCGGTGTTGTTGTCAGGAGTAAGCAGCGCGTTTTCGTTCATCGTTTTACGGTAAGTTTGGTAGTAGTCGTCTTCCAACCAAACTAACAAACCGTGCTGTTTTGCATCATCGAGAGACATTAAAGGTAATGGCTTCGTTGTTGCGTCATCAATTTTCGCTGCGATTCCAGAGTCGTGTGGAGGAATGATTTGTGCGCCATTCTCCCAATATACTTTAAAGCCATTGTACTCTGGTGGATTGTGGCTAGCGGTAACAACAACAGCGGCCGCAGCATTCAATGTTCGGACACCAAACGCAACAATTGGGGTTGCTGCAACATCGTACGTTAGGTAAACCTTGATACCAAGGGCTGTCAGTACGGACGCGGTATCATGCGCGAATTGTTTCGAATCAGGACGACCGTCGTAGCCAATAACGACACCACGACTTGCGGCATCTTTGACTTGCTCTAGCAAATAGTTTCCTAGGCCAGTGGCTGTCTCTTGAATCACCAAACGGTTCATTCGGTTTGGACCTGCACCCACTTTGCCGCGTAACCCTGCTGTACCAAAGGCAAGGCGCGATCCAAAGCGATCAGTAAGCTCTTGTTCATTATTTGTATCGACGAGGTGTTGTAGCTCTTCGCGAGTCTTAGGATCAGGGTCTCGTTCTAGCCATTGAGTAATTAGTGCTGTCATATCAATCATTCCTTAGTAGGGGGCGCCTACTTTCTTGGACACTTCGTTTTGTAAGTATCTCAATGTTTTCTTTTAAATTAATGTAAATGGTTCTCAATTACATTTCAAAGAGGGCAATCGATAAACCGAATTAATTTTTTTATCCGAACAAAATTTAATCATATTTAATTTCTTGAAGAACCTTGGAACTATAACTAGCCTTTTAACATAAATATAACAAACCGTGTCGAAATCGTAGTTTTTGTGATTTTTCGTAAAGTTGTTCGATATTTGCATCGGGACGCAAGGAAGCTCGCGCAAGCGTAGCGGCTGAGCAGAGGAGAGATCTTTTGAAAAGATTAACGACTACTCTAGCCTTATCACTGAATGTGATTTTAATCACATTATCCTCTTTCAGTTGGTCAAAGGAAAGTGACTACAACATGACCAAAGGGGTCACAGCGATAAGTGGGCAAGTGTATGAATTACATATGCTGATTTTCTATATCTGCTGCGTAATTGCTTTGATTGTATTTGGTGTCATGTTCTATTCCATCTTTCGTCATCGCAAGTCAAAAGGAGCAGTTGCCGCACATTTCCACGAAAGTACAAAAGTGGAAATTATCTGGACAGTCATACCTATCATCATTCTTGTCGCCATGGCGATTCCCGCAACGAAAACTTTAGTCGCAATGGAAGACACAAGCCAATCAGATATCACGGTCAAGATCACAGGCTCGCAATGGAAATGGCATTACAGCTATTTTGGTGAAGATGTTGAGTTCTTCAGTTTGCTTGCCACCAGCCAAAAGCAAATTGATGGTATCGAGACAAAAGGCGCGCATTATCTATTGGAAGTAGACAACCCTTTGGTGTTGCCTGTGAATCGCAAAGTGCGTTTTTTGATGACTTCTGATGATGTTATTCACTCATGGTGGGTGCCGGATTTTGCTGTCAAGAAAGACACCATCCCTGGTTTTATTAATGAAGCATGGACAAGAATTGATGAGCCAGGCGTATATCGCGGTCAATGTGCGGAGCTATGTGGTCGTGCACACGGGTTCATGCCGGTGGTGGTGCATGCGATGGAAGAAGAAAAGTTTGATGAATGGTTAGCGAGTAAGAAGGAAGAAATCGCACTTCAAAAAGCGGCGGCACAAGAGGCGCTCTCTCAAGATTTATCCATGGATGAGTTGATGTCGCAGGGCGAATCGATATACACGGCGCGTTGTGCTGTGTGCCATCAGGCTAATGGTGAGGGGATTCCGGGTGCATTTCCCGCGATTAAGGGCAGTCCTATCGCAACAGGCCCAATTTCAGAGCACATTGATGTGATTGTGAATGGCCGTCCGGGCACTGCAATGCAGTCTTTTTCGAACCAGTTAAGTGACAAAGAAATTGCTGCGGTCATCACATACCAGCGAAACGCATGGGGCAACGACACTGGTGATAGGGTGCAAGCATCCGATGTGAATGCCTTTAAGGCACAAGGCAGTGCTAAGGAGGAAATATGAGTAAGCCAATAGAAAAGGCAGTGAAGTCTGCTCCAGCGGAAGCCAGTGCAAACAGTACCATTGCGATTGATGATGACCATGATCATCATGCTCCCCAAGGTATTGCTCGTTGGCTGTATTCCACAAACCATAAAGATATTGGCACCCTGTACCTTTGGTTTAGTTTTGCGATGTTTCTGACTGGTGGTGCGATGGCGATGGTCATTCGTGCCGAATTATTCCAGCCTGGACTTCAGCTGGTTGATCCACAGTTTTTTAATCAAATGACTACGGTACACGGTTTGGTGATGGTGTTTGGTGCTGTGATGCCAGCATTTACGGGCCTTGCTAACTGGATGATTCCAATGATGATCGGTGCTCCAGATATGGCGCTACCTCGCATGAACAACTTGAGCTTTTGGATTCTACCTTTTGCATTTCTTGTTTTATTGAGCTCGTTGTTTTTACCTGGCGGCGGCCCCGATTTTGGCTGGACGTTCTATGCTCCGTTGTCCACGACTTATGGCCCAGATAGCACCGCGCTGTTTGTATTCTCTGTTCACATCATGGGTATCAGCTCCATCATGGGCGCGATAAACGTTATCGTGACGATAGTAAATATGCGAGCTCCGGGAATGACTTGGTTCAAGTTACCAATGTTTGTTTGGACTTGGTTAATCACCGCTTTCTTATTGATCGCGGTTATGCCGGTATTAGCGGGTGCGGTGACGATGGTTCTTACTGACAAATATTTCGGGACTAGCTTCTTTGATGCAGCTGGTGGCGGCGATCCGGTGATGTTTCAACACATCTTTTGGTTCTTTGGTCACCCAGAAGTGTACATCATGATTTTACCGTCGTTTGGCATCATTTCTGCCATCCTTCCTGCTTTCAGTGGCAAGAAGCTGTTTGGTTATCATTCGATGGTTTACGCGACGTGCAGCATTGCGTTGTTGTCTTTCCTTGTGTGGGCGCATCACATGTTTACAACGGGGATGCCAGTTTTTGCAGAGCTTTTCTTTATGTATTGCACCATGCTGATTGCGGTACCAACAGGGGTGAAAGTCTTTAACTGGGTCGCCACCATGTGGCGTGGGGCTCTGACATTTGAAACGCCAATGTTGTTTGCCATTGCCTTTATTGTGCTCTTTACGATTGGCGGTTTCTCGGGATTGATGCTGGCAATTGTGCCGGCGGATTTCCAATATCATGACACTTACTTCGTGGTTGCGCATTTCCACTATGTGTTGGTATCTGGTGCCGTATTCTCGATTATGGCGGCAGCGTACTATTGGTTACCTAAGTGGACAGGCAATATGTACGACCACAAGCTGAGTTTGTGGCATTTCTGGTGCTCGATTATTTCAGTTAATGTTTTGTTTTTCCCGATGCACTTTCTAGGTTTAGCGGGTATGCCAAGACGTATCCCGGATTACGCTATTCAGTTTGCTGATGTCAATCAAATCGTCTCCATTGGTGGATTTGCGTTTGGGTTGTCACAATTGATCTTTTTATGGGTGGTGATTAGTTGTATTCGTGGCGGTGAAAAGGCCGCTGCAAAACCGTGGGAACGTGCGGAGGGCTTAGAATGGACGGTGCCAAGCCCGGCGCCCCATCATACGTTTACTACGCCGCCTAAAGTCGATTAGAAACGAATAGGGTGAGTGAGATGAAACCGAATCCATCAAACAAAAAGCTCACAGTGAAGTTGCTTTTAGCGACCCTTTTGATGTTCGGGTTTGGCTACGCACTTGTCCCATTGTATGACGTAATGTGCGATGCACTGGGTATCAATGGAAAAACAAGTGAAGTGGCCGCCATTCAACCAACTGGTATGCAACCGGATATGAGCCGAACCATTCGCGTGGAGTTTATGTCGCATGTAAGCCCCGATATGCCTTGGGAGTTTAAACCCAAAGTGATTTCGATGGACGTTCATCCCGGTGAAGTCGTGCAAACCGAATACCTTGCATTTAATGAAAGCGGGCAGAAGTTGGTAGGGCAAGCCGTTCCCTCTGTTTCTCCCGGGAATGGTGCCGCTTATTTCAATAAGATTGAGTGCTTTTGTTTTAACCAACAGCCTTTGGATGGCAAACAACAAGCTCAAATGCCGTTGATTTTTTATATCGAACCGGACTTACCGGAGTCGATACACACGTTAACGCTGTCTTACACACTCTATAAACTTCCCCCTCCTACAGGTTCTTAGCCACTCAAGGAGAGAGATACAGACCAAGGCTGGTCAGTAAGGAGAGAAATTATGAGTAACAAGCCAGGAACATATTATGTTCCCGCTCAAAGTAGCTGGCCGATCATCGGTGCGTTTGCTCTATTTTTAGTTGCCGTTGGTGCAGGAATGACCGTTCAGGGGACACAAAGTGAAGGGGCTGTGGGAACCATTGGTAGCATTGTGCTAGCGGTAGGTTTTCTGTTCTTGCTTTACATGTTGGCGGGCTGGTTTAGTAATGTGATTACTGAGTCACTGAGTGGAAAATACAGCTCACAAATTACTCGTTCTTTTCGCCAAGGGATGAGCTGGTTCATCTTCTCTGAAGTGATGTTTTTTGGTGCCTTTTTTGGTGCGCTATTTTACGCCAGGATGATTTCTGTGCCTTGGTTAGGTGGGGCAGATAACAACTTCATGACCAACGAGGTTTTGTGGCCAACCTTCGAAGCTATGTGGCCACTCACACTGACTCCGGGTGGAGAAACAACGCAAGCTATGCCGTGGCAGGGCATTCCCCTTACTAATACTATTTTGCTGTTATTGTCGTCGATTACACTGCATATGGCGCACATAAGCCTTGAAAAAGACAAAAGAACGGCACTGATTGTTTGGTTGGAAATCACCATCGTGCTTGCGGGCTTTTTCCTATATTACCAAGCGGTTGAGTATGCTCATGCTTATCAAGAAATGGGGCTCACGTTGCAATCTGGTATCTACGGAAACACCTTCTTTATGCTGACGGGTTTTCACGGTTTGCACGTTTGTCTTGGGACGATTTTCTTAATCGTATTATTGCTCCGAATCGCTAAAGATCATTTTTCGTCTAAGAACCATTTTGCCTTCCAAGCAGGTAGTTGGTATTGGCACTTTGTGGATGTGGTTTGGTTATGTCTATTTGTGTTCGTGTACGTGCTGTAGGTGCATTGGGCGATTAGTAAGGACGGGGATTCGGAGCCAGCCAGCCTGAACTGAGCGCAATAAGTAGAAGGATAACTACTAAAGCGGAGAACATGACTCGACGGCCTAAGTAATGACTCATAGGTTTGTCTCTTTTTTCGGGATTATCTGGGTCTTCACGAACCATTTCGATAAGCGCTTTTGCGAGGTTGAAGATAATGAAAAGCAGCAAAAGGACAAGCGTCAGTTTGAATAGAAATACGGTGGACATAGCACCTCCGGTTTCATCGTTGTTGTTATCAAGACAATTATGGCTATCGAAACGGTTTTGGGTTGCAGTTGGTTTAACTGTGGTTGTGTTTTCTCTTTTGGTCAAACTGGGTTTTTGGCAGCTTGAAAGAGGGCAAGAGAAACAGGCTTTGGAGCAAGCCATTCTTGCGCGAGCGGATAGTGCGTACCAAGCATTAGGCGAAGTTCTTGAAGAAAACGATTGGAGAGAAGGCAGCATTCTCGGGAAAAAAGTGGAAGCTAATGTTGTTCCTCAGGCGTTTCCCGTAATTTTACTGGATAACCAAACGCATCAGGGCAATGTGGGCTATTTAGCATTTCAGATTGTCTCTATGAGTGATGAATCAGGAACCTATGCATTATTAGAGCTTGGTTTTTTGGAGGGAATAGCAGATCGTTCAGTATTACCAACCGTCACAACACTCGAAGTGTCGACCTTTATCACGGGACGTCTGTACCGAAAATCTGCTAACCCGCTGAGCTCTGAATTAATGCCAGAAGTTGGCGATGCCATTCGTGTGCAGAACCTGAATATCGCGCAACTGAATCAGCTACTTAATATTGAACTTATGCCCGCAGTCTTGCAGCCAGACAATCTAAAAAATTGGCCTTACGACTTTCCTTGGAACCCATTGCCGCTCAACAGCGCCAAGCATTTCGGTTATTCGATTCAGTGGTTTTCGATGGCGGGCGTTTTCTTATTATTGACCTTAATTGTTTTTGTTCGTTGGCAAAGAAAGTTGCGTCACATGGAGGTGAAGCATGACATCTAAAGTAACCAAAGGGCGGCTAATGTTGATTGCGTTGGTGTGTACGTTTGCGCTTCCTGCCGTCATCGCTAAGGTCATTCTCACCCAAGGGTGGTATCAAAGCGGTGTGACCAATAGAGGTGTGTTGGTTGAACCATACACAACGTTAGAGCTACTTGGTCAAGAGTCCCCACTCAAGGAGCACAGGTGGCAACTCGCTTATGTTTTACCTAATGAGTGCACAGAACAATGCAGGCAGCAGCTTTACCTGCTTCAGCAAAGCCATGTCGCTTTAGGAAAATATCAAGAGCGTGTGGTGCCGGTGCTTTGGCAGACAGAGTTGTCCGGTACCGTAGATGTATCGATGACGACAATGCAAATGAATCAATCGGTTACCGCCAAAGTGAAACCCGGACAAATGTTAATCGTTGATCCTCTGGGGCAATTGGTGATGTCTTACTCGCCAAAACCGAATGAAGATTTAGTCTCGTTCAACAAAGGTATGTTGGCGGATTTACGCAAGCTCTTAAAATTGTCACGAGTTGGTTAGAAAGGGGCGTATATGAAGTTAATTCAGTTGGTTAAATTCAGTTTGCTCCTAACTTTCGTGGTGATCATGTTAGGCGCATATACTCGCCTTTCTGATGCAGGGTTAGGTTGCCCTGATTGGCCCGGCTGCTATGGGCATCTTGCTGTGCCTCATCAAGAAGAAGACGTAATACGTGCCAATCTTAATTTCCCTGAACGGGCTGTTGAGCATGAGAAAGCATGGCTTGAAATGATTCATCGCTATTTTGCAGGAACGCTGGGTCTGGTCATTTTTGCTATGACAGTGATATCAACGAGATCTGAGCGCGTGAATCCTACTATTCCGATGCTTCTCAGTGTACTGGTGGTCGGGCAAGCACTTTTGGGGATGTGGACCGTGACGCTCAAATTAATGCCAGTCATCGTAATGCTTCATCTGCTTGGTGGATTTACTTTACTGGTTCTGCAGGCGATTTTTTACTGTCAGTTAAAAGCGCAAAATAATCTCTATTTCTCTCCATCTTCCAGCTCGCTGCGAGGCTTCTCATTATTGGTTTTTCTGGTTGTTTTTATGCAGGTGCTGCTAGGAGGGTGGACTTCGTCAAACTATGCCGCGCTCATGTGCACCTCACTGCCGATTTGTGAGGGAGATTGGATGAGTCATCTCTCATGGAAAGAGGCGTTTTCTTTCTGGCAAACCGGATTCGAGAATTACGAGTTTGGTGTATTAGAGTATCCCGCAAGAATGACCATACATGTTACGCATCGCCTCGGTGCGATGGTCACCGCTACCGTCGTATTGGCTTATAGCATTATGCTCATGAGGCAAGATTCCCATCATTCACAGCGCATTGGAGGATGGTTACTACTCACTTTAGCGTGTCAAATTATGTTGGGCGTGAGCAACGTTGTATTCCAACTTCCGATTTATGTCGCCGTGGCACATAACTTGGGTGCCGCCATTATGTTGAGTCTTGTTTGTGTGAGTCAGTTTTATTTGTGGCAGGGCAAAAAAGCTTGGAGTTACACCGCGAAAGGAGTTCGCTATGAGTAAAGAAATCGCACTGTCGTTAAATGAGCGAAAGCGACTAAGTTCCGTTTATTTGAAGTTAACGAAGCCTAAAGTAGTCGCATTAATGCTGGTGACGGCCGTTGTCGGGATGAGTTTAGCGCCTGTTACTGAGTTTCCTTGGTTGCAGGCGGCGGTTGGCCTAACAGGCATTGGTTTGATGGCAGGCTCCGCGGCTGCGTTTAATCACCTGATTGACCGCCGCATTGATGCGAGAATGTCTCGGACACACAAACGTCCGTTGCCATCGGGTGAAGCTAAGCCGTTATCAGTGATAACCTTTGCGACGGCGTTAGGCGTCATAGGGTTTGTTCTTTTATATGCTCTGGTCAACCCACTGACGGCATGGCTGACTTTGATGAGTTTACTCGGCTATGCGATGGTGTACACCATGTACCTCAAACGCGCTACTCCGCAAAATATCGTAATTGCAGGTATTGCGGGTGCGATGCCGCCTCTTCTCGGTTGGACTGCCGTAACAGGGCATTTGCATGCGAATGCTTGGCTGCTTGTGATGATCATTTTTATCTGGACGCCACCACACTTTTGGGCACTCGCAATTCATCGCGTAGAGGACTATCGTAAGGTGGATATTCCAATGTTGCCAGTGACACATGGTATCGAGTACACCAAAACTTCCATTCTGTTGTATACAGTATTGTTGACGTTGGTTTGTGTGCTGCCGGTGTTGGTTGGAATGGTCGGCGTAGTTTATCTTTTTGCCTCGTTACTACTTAACGCTGGCTTTATGTACCATGCATGGAAGCTAAAATACGCGCCAGAGCCCAATACCGCGATGGAGGCGTTTAAATTTTCTATCTATCACCTTTTTGCGTTGTTCATTGCATTGCTTTCGGATCACTATATTGGTTTGTAGCCTCTCTTTAAACAGAAAACGCCGCGTGGTTCGCGGCGTTTTTGGTTTTGATAGTTGGGCTTTAATGCAAAGTTTCTAGAGTTATTGAATCTCTAACAATTCAACATCAAAGATCAAAACACTTGCTGGTGGAATTGGGCCTGAGCCACTTTTGCCATAACCGAGCGTGCTTGGTACGAAAAGGCGGATTTTTTCACCTTCGACCATGTATTGTAGGCCTTCTTGCCAGCCTTTAATGACTTGGTTAAGACCAAACGAAATTGGCTCACCGCGATTAACGGAGCTATCAAACACAGTGCCATCAATCAACGTGCCGTGGTAGTGCACTTTGACTTTGCTTGTCGCGGTTGGGTGAACCTCACCTTCGCCTTTTTCAAGAACAATATATTGAAGACCACTTTCTGTTGTAATGACACCTTCTTTCTTCGCATTCTCGAGCAAGAATGCTTGGCCTTTCGCAAAGTTTTCATCCGCTACTTTATGGTTTGTCCAAGTACGGTAAATGAAAAAGCCCGCCAGAATGAAAATAATGAGAGGGAACAAAAATTTAGACACGTAAGCTCCTTGTCTATTTAGGTTGTTTTAGCAAATAGTTAATGGTTTCTGCCATGGCTTCGACGCTGTCATGACCACCAGTAATGACTTGGTATTTTCCATTAACGATAAAGGCTGGAACGGAGTTAATTTGGCCGCGAGTTGTGATCGCTTCTGCCTTAGTGATGTGCTCAAACAGCGTTTTTTGCTGTGCTTCATCTAAATGGTAAGGGCTGATAAGGTTGCGAGATTCAAAGGCTTTCTCTACGGCGATTTGACGTTCCTCAGCAGTCGCATCAGGACCCATTTGTACGGCAGCAAAAAGATCCGCCATAAATGCTTTGTCAGGTGTCGACTCTAGTTGCATGACTGCAGTGTAGAAGATGATGGCGCTTACTTGTGCACTTTCATTGAAAGTTACATGCATTTTTTCAACGCTTTGCTCGGTCAATGATTCAATTTGAGGGACAAACTCTTCCATTGAACGGCAGTGGCCGCAAGTTAGGGCAAAAGCTTCTGTCAATGGCGCCAAATCATATTCTTCAAGGGATACAGGCAAAACTTCGTATTGTTTGCCTTGCTGAGGCTGAGTGTTGCCGCTATCGCATGCCGACAAAGCCATCATAGCGGCAATCACAGCAAAGCCTTTCGATATGGTTTTTAACATAATAATGCTCTAAGTAAGAAATTTGCGTTAGTTTATCGGTTAACGATAGTGACTAAAACCATTAAGTAACAATAAAGTGAGACGATTGGTAACAGGCTTTTCCTGATGTGTAGGCTGCAGGGGGGTATTTGGGCATCTCTTTTTATTTGAGAGATACTTGATATTGATTCCAGTGGCATGAACGCTGCATATACAAACCAATCGGTGGATAAAAGCGCTAAAGATTTGGCGTGTTTTGTCGACACAATGAACAAGAGTTTTTCTACGTTGGTAATGGTATGAAGCAGTGGTTTTTAATTGTTTGCGGCATTCTGACTGGGTGCAGTAGCCTTGATCAAGACATGGTTCCTGGCGGGAATATTTTAGATACAGCTCCTAAAACAAACACCGAGCTGAGACATCCTGAGTGGGGCTATCCGAGCGCCTCCAGTGTGGCTTCTTCACCTCGCACGTATCAGACTGAGAGGGCATCAGTAAAAAAGTCGCAAAATGTGACCTCTCTGGAAATGTTTCTGAACAGGCACAATATTCCTCATGAGACACTCAGTGGCGGTCACTTAATGATACGTTTGAAAGAGCAAGTGCATTTTCAAACTGGCTCTGCTCAGTTATCAGCGCAATCTCAAGACTGGATTCGAAACATTGGTCACTATCTAGCAGGAAGAACGGATGTGGATGTCGTGATCGATGGCCATGCCGATAGCACAGGAGCTGCCAGCTTTAATGACACGTTGTCAGAAAAGCGAGCTCGTGAAGTGGAAAAGCAACTACTGGCGACGAGTATTCCTCGTCAACGCGTATTTTCTAGAGGTTTTGGCGAGTATGTGCCGCAGTGCAGTAATTCGACAGCCAGTGGCAAAGCTTGTAATCGACGCGTAGAGCTAACGCTGATCGTTGATGAGTAAGGCGATGGCTGGTCGATAAACTACGTCGTGTCGTTTTCACTGAGCCCTTATGTGTTTACTGGCGTTTCCGTCTGGGAATGAGCAAGAAGAGTGAACCCAAAGGCTAGGCATAGCAACGAGCAGCTAGACTGAATAGAAAAGAGGCACCTGTATGGTGCCTCTTTTACATCCGCCAATGTTCATAGGGGGAACTTAGGCAAATTCTTTTTCAACGTAAGCGACGATGTCAGATGACTCGTATAGCCACTGTGTTTCGCCATCTTTTTCGATACGTAGGCAAGGGACTTTAATTCGTCCACCACCTTGCTCTAGTTCAGTTCGATGAGTCGGGTTATTTTTTGCATCACGTAGCTCAATGTTCACTGACTGACGCTTCATTGCACGGCGGACTTTTACGCAAAAAGGGCAAGCTTCAAATTGGTAAAGTGCGTATTGCTTTGCTTTTTCATCAATACGTTGTTGTTCTTCTGCACTGCGTTTAACACCACGAGGTGAGAACACGGCGTTCAGCAATAAGATAACCTTGCCTAAAATCCAACGGATAAACTTCATAATGATCCCTTGATGTTCATTGGGTAATTGTCCTTTAAAAATGCAATCATGATGCTTGTTGCATTGAGCGTGAAGTCTATCAGTTGTTTGAAATGGATAAAACCATGTATTTTATGCGGAAAATAAGCGTTTTAACTTGCCCCAAAAGCCGCTAGTCGAAGCTGGACTGGCTTCTCTACCTAGATAAAAGCTTTGCATCAGTTCGGTTCTGAATGCATCAACATCCATGCGTTTTACAACAAGCTCGTGTTGCAATGTATTCTGAGTTTGCTCGGCATGATCGTGCGCCAAGCTAAAGTCCATATTCAAATAGCCTTGAGTATAAAGCCAAAGGTGGGTTATCAAGATAAGGTCTTCTGCGGACTGGTTAGTGAACTTATCCGCGTGCTCATCACCCAAGGAGTCAGTCAGCACTTGCTGCATTTGCTGGGCAGAGTGCGCGTGTTGCTCATAGTTAGCGCTGGCTTCAATATGCGACTTAGTCAAAAGACCAAGCAGGTGAAGAGTAGGCGCCGTGGCGGGTTTGTTCTCACAAACTTTTGTAAACAGTTGTGACTGTTCTTTTAACCAACGTCGCTTTGCCGCTTTATGTTCTTTAACGAAGGGAATTTCTTTGAATCCCATCTCTTGACTCAGTTCACTAAGAGACGTCATGGCTTTTTAGTTCCTTCACCGTTACTTCGACGTGTTGATCGTTGATATCAACAAAAATAGAGCTGCCGGTAATCATAACAGAAAGGCTAGTGCCTCGGTCAAGGTGCTGACAAATCAAGTCGATAGCGTCGTAGTCAAAGCTTTCTACATTGACGGGAAGCATTGAGAACTTTCCTGACATTTTATCCCACCATACCGTCGCTTTAGTGTTATAAGTGTAAACTTTCACATGCTTTGCTAGGCGAGAGGCTTTCTTGATTCTTTCTGGTTCTGGTTCGCCAATTTCAATCCAGTGAGTAATGCTTTGATCATCGCCAACATGCCATAAATCAGGCTCTTCAATTGTAGAAAGCCCTTTCGTAAACTCTAAATTACTTTGAGCGTTTAAGCAGTAAGCTAAAACACGAGCCAGCATTCGTTGAGGTTTTTCTGAAGGGTGAAGGGCGATAGTTAGATTTTTAGAATCGTAATAGTCGTTATTCATATCGGAAATGGCGATACGAAATTTATAAATAGTCGGTTTAAGAGCCATGGATTTATATCGTTTTTGTTGGCAAAAATAAGTTATAGACAAAAAAATAGCCAGCTTTAGAAGCTGGCTATCGTATCAAATTCTTTAAGAATTAAAGTACTTTGATTTGCTCTGCTTGAGGGCCTTTTTGACCTTGAGAGATAACAAATTCTACTTTCTGGCCTTCAACTAGAGTACGGAAGCCGTCACCAGTGATTGCAGAGAAGTGAGCAAATACGTCAGGACCGTTTTCTTGTTGAATGAAACCGAAGCCTTTAGTTTCGTTGAACCACTTAACTGTGCCAGTAGCTGTGTTAGACATGTCTATTTCCTAAATATCTAAATAATGTAATCTTTCGCCTCAACGGCGCTTATAGCGTGGAAAAATAAATTGCTATTGCGTACCACAGGACGACGGGTTACAAGTAATCCAACGAAATGTGAAAACAAAGAACTTTCTTTCTAGCCGTGTTTGAGTCTAGGTTAATTCCACGAAGAGTCAACATATATTAGTGCTTTATGGACAAATATTTGTATTTAGTCACTATTTAACCAGCATGTTTTTGATTAAATTTCAAATAAATGACGGTGATGTGAAGTTTTTCAGCATAAAATTCAACTAAATCTATAAATTTGACTTATTTATATAATTATTGTCCAATCTGGTTCGACCATTAAGGAGGATTTATGGCAAAACCTAAAACCAGTCCTCAGCCGAATGAGTTACAACACGAGACCGATTTCGGCAGAGGTGAAATCAAGGACAATGCGTTAAAAGCGGTTGTCACCAGTCAATTGTTCAGAACACGTGTCGTAAAAGCGAAAAAAGGTAAAGGCAGCTTCAGTCGGAAAATGAAGCATAGAGGCAAAGAGCCCTATTCAAAGTTCTCCCCGATGTGGATTTTGAATAGGGCTTTTTTATTGAAGCTGGTTTTTATCAAACTATTCAAATTCAATGGGTTAGTGTTAGTTAAATCACTCTTACCTCACCTTATACTGGCTAGCTTTCTTCTTAAAACTAGACGCTGAAAAGTACCAAATAAGTACTAAAACCTACTAAGTTAGATTCATATCAATAGGAGCCGCTTCCTGTCCGACACCGCTCTGCTATATCTTTAGATCAGACAAAACAGCCGAGATTATGGTTTAAAAAGACTGGTGAGAAGTAGGTATGTCATCGACGAGTTATGGTACTTATGGTTGCAAGTGTACAAAAGCGTGTGCTTCTTTGTTACTACTATGGCTGTCTATTTGCCCGATGACGTATGCGCACAAGTCAGAGTCTCATTCTTTAATTGTTGCTAACTCCAAAGCTTGGAAGCCATTTTCTTACCTTAGCCCAGACGGTGAACCCAAAGGCATTTTGATCGACTTCTGGAAAGCGTATGCGGCGGACAACCAAATTGATGTTCAGTTTCTGCTTCTTGATTGGGAGGCTTCTTTACAGGCCGTAAAAGAGGGGCGTGCTGACTTTCACGCGGGATTGGTTTACTCATCGGAAAGAGCCGATTACTTGGATTTTGGCGCAGTTATCATGCCCATTCAAACTAAATTATATGTCAATCAAGACGTGCTTTCGATTGATGTCAAAAGTGTTTTAGCTGGTGAAATGACGTTGCCAATTGGTGTCGTTAAAGGAAGTTACGAGTCTGAGTTTATTAAGACGAATTATCCTAATGCGCCTATCGCGGAATACATCAATAACGACACGATGATACAGGCTGCTGTCGATAAGAAGGTGCTGTATTTTGTCGCGGACCTTCAAGTTGCTAACTTTTATATGGCAACTATGCCGGGAGCAGGCATGTTTGTTCCTGTAATAAATTTATATAGTAAAGACCTTCGGATTGCAGCAGGGTTGCATAGTTCTGCTTCCATTTTGGATGTCTCTCGAGCGTTTGAAAAAGTTATCGATACAGATCGAGAAAGGATCCTCAATCGGTGGAGTGTGGTGAAAACGGTCTATCCTCTTTATCTCCTACCTATTGCGATTTTCGTTATGGCGGTCGCGACGCTGTATCATATCTTCGCACTCAAACGCATGGTTGCGCTGCGCACAAGACAATTGACGATTGCTAACCAGCAATTGCTGGAGATGACGTTAACGGATTCCCTAACAAAACTCTACAACCGTAGACACTTGATTGAACAATTGGCGCTCTTGAATCACTTGCAGCGAAGCTTGACGGTAATGGTATTTGATATTGATGATTTTAAATCAATTAATGACCAATACGGTCATCTTGTCGGAGATAGAGCGATAGTGGCCGTGGCTGAAACAGCAAAATCAATGACTGATGAACGTATGACATTGGCGAGAATTGGCGGAGAAGAGTTCGCACTCGTGACGGCATCGCTCTCTGAGCGAGAAGCGCGCAACTTTGCTCAAATGCTCTGCAAAGCCGTGTACGAACAACCTATTATCCTTGGCGGGCAAGCGATTCATTTGAGCATTAGCTTAGGCTGCGCATACTACCCTGAATTTACTCACATCGTGAATTTACAAGACGCTGATCAACTGATGTATCAAGGTAAGTCTGAAGGTAAAAATCGCGCTGTGTTTCAAGTCATAACAGACAGCCAGGTTCAACCTGAGCTTCGTCAAGTCCCTTAGCGTTTTTGAGTCACCAATCGCTATTTCTAAATCCTCACTTGCTATACTCAATTGAATTTAAAATTATTATACCCGTTTAGCTTCAAATTCTAGGTCGTGTCGGTACAAAGGGAAGGTATGTATAAAACGTTTTGTGTTCTCGCTTGTGTACTTCTCTCTTCTTTTTCTTACGCTGAGAGCGCTTTCGATATAGTCCAAAAGTCTGATCAAGCGATGCGCGGAAAATCCAGTTATAGCGAAGCCACCATGAAAATTGTTCGCCCTGACTGGTCACGTTCAATGACCATGAAGAGTTGGACGAAAGGTACGGAATTATCTTTGGTCTTGGTGACTGCTCCGGCGAAAGATAAAGGTAGCGCCTCGTTAAAACGTCATAGAGAAATGTGGAATTGGGTGCCGAGTATAGAGCGAGTGATTAAAATTGCGCCATCCATGCTCAGTCAGTCTTGGATGGGATCAGACTTCACGAATGATGATTTAATTAACCAATCTTCTATTGTTGTCGATTATCAACATCAACTGCTTCAAAGTGAAACCTTTGATGGCGACAAAGTTTGGGTAGTTGATGCACTTGCCAAGCCTGACGCCCCAGTGGTTTGGAGCAAAGTCAGACTGTGGATTTCTCAAACGAGCTTGTTACAGCGCAAAGTCGAGTTTTACGATGAATTTGATGAACTGGTAAATGTTTTGACGACTTACGATGTGAAAACGTTGGGTGGGCGAGACGTTGCGACTCGCATGGAGATGCAGCCGATAGATAAACCAGGAAATAAAACGGTTTTGATTACGCACGAAGCGCAATTTGATTTTGATATCGATGATGACTTTTTCTCCCAGCAGCAAATGAAGGCTCTGCGAGATTAGGGTGGATTTTGGTTTAGATAAGAGGTGAGAATCGGATGCTCATCAAGCTCGCATGGCGAAATCTATGGCGGCAAAAACGGCGGACATTGTTAACCGCTTCTGCGTTAGCTCTTGTTCTGTTTCTCTCCTTACTGACTCGAGCGTTCCAAGAAGGAAGTTACTCCTCAAATATTAAAAACGCTGCGAAGTTCTATACGGGATTAATTCAGCTACAACATCCCGATTTTGGGGACTCCTCTAGCATTGATGATGTCCTTCCTCAAACGCCTGCGTTCATTGCATCTGCCAAAAATAATCCTGATATCGACATCGTTCTGCCGAGAATTGAGTCATTTGCGCTTGCCGCCAAAGACGAACGATCCAAAGGCGTGATGGTGCTTGGCGTTGAGCCTGACGCTGAAGATAGCTACTCCAGCATTAGTGACAAAATCGTACAAGGGCGCTTTATTGCATCTGGACAAAACTCGGTGCTTGTTGGTGAGGGCTTGGCAAACTACCTTCATTTGAACGTTGGTGATGAACTGGTGTTGTATGGTTCGGGTTATCGTGGTCAAACGGCGGCTGGACTGTATCAGGTGTCCGGTATTTTGCACTTTCCTTTGCAGCAGTTAGATTCTCAGTTGGTCTACATGCCTCTTGATACCGCACAAGCGTTGTATTCGCTTGATAACCAAGTCACCGCATGGGTCCTTAACACTCAAAGTTTACGCGTGTTGCCTGACATTGTTAAACAACTAAAGCGCCACTACGGGAATGGCGTCGCAGTAAAAAGCTGGCAGGAGCTGTCGCCAGAACTTTCTCAACAGATAGCCTTGGACAAAGCGGGTGGGATCTTTTTGATCTATATCTTGTACGGCATTGTTGGTTTTGGCCTGTTTGCCACGATTTTGATGATGACGTTAGAGCGCCAGCGTGAATTTGCGGTGATGCTCGCGACGGGTATGTTGCGCAGCAAGCTTATGGGGCTCGTCGCCATTGAATCGATGTTTATCTCCGTTATTGGTCTTGTGCTCGGTGTCTTGATCAGCGCGCCTGTGCTTGCGTATTTCTATATCAATCCGATTGAGATTACTGGCGATGCTGCACAAGTGATGCTGGAGAGTGGCTTTGAACCAATCGTACCTGTTTCGCTAGACCCTTATTTGTTAATGGATCAAATTCTTGTCGTTCTCGTTATTTTATCGTTATGTCTGATGTATCCGATGGCTAGACTTCTTCGCTTGCCCATTGCTAGTGGGCTAAAAGGAGGCGCGCATGTTGATTAAATTGGCGTGGCGTAATTTATGGCGGAACAAGCTCAGAACTTCCATTATGCTGGGAGCGATGGTGTTCGGCTTAATGGGCGTTGTTGCCATGATTGGATTCATGAACGGTTTGGTCGACAGCATGATCAAAAACGCGATTGCGTGGCAAACCAGTCATCTACAAGTGCATCAGAAATCCTACCTTAATAATCCTGACCTTAGTGACACAATAACGAATTATCAAACGATAACGGCCGCTTTGGCTGCACATCAAGATGTTAAAGCGGTATCGGCGCGATTTCTTGCTGATGGCATGATTGCTTCTGCGCGTAGTACGAGAGGCGTTCGGATCAATGGCATCAATATTGAACAAGAGCAAAGTATCACACCGCTTAAAAGCCATGTGATAGACGGAGAATGGTTAAACGAAGTGGGAAGAAACCCCATTCTTGTTTCGCAAAAAACCGCAAATCGGTTGAAGCTGCGTGTTGGATCGAAAGTGGTTTTAACATTATCTGACATCAAGGGTGATGTATCTGGCGCAGCTTTTCGCGTTCGAGGTATTTTTAAAACGCCATCCACCACGTTTGATGACGGTAATGTCTACGTCCGTAAAGTCGATCTCGAAACAATCGCAGGCTTGTCGGGTGCGCATGAAATTGGCGTTTTGTTGAACTCCAACGAGACTGAACAGCTAGAAAGTGCAGAGGCATTTACGTTATCAATATTGCCACAAGCCAACCGTGAACAATTGGTCGTGAGAAAATGGCAAGAAATACAGCCTTTACTCGCAACAATGATGAGCTCAATGGATATCTCTAACCAAATTATGTTGGTCGTTTTCGTACTTGCCATGACTCTCGGAATCATCAACATCATGCTGATGTCAGTTTTTGAAAGAACGAGAGAGTTTGGGGTGTTAATGGCGGTTGGCATGCAGCAGCATAAAATTCGCACACTGATTATTTTGGAAACGCTATTCCTTGGTTTGAGTGGTTGCGCGCTAGGGTTATTAGGAAGCGCAGTCATGTTGAAAATACTGAGTATTACTGGCTTATCGCTTGGCGCACTTGCTGATGGGTTAGGTGCTTATGGCGTCGATACCTTGCTTTATCCAAGAGTGTCGTTTTATGAATATCAATTGATTATTGTGGCTATTTTTGTCGCGAGCTTATTTGCGGCTTTGTATCCAGCAAGGCAAATTCTCAAGCATCGACCTGCGGATGCCATGGCGGAGAAAACGTAATGACGATTAAATTGGAAGGCTTATCCAAGACGTACAACCCAAAGAGTGACTTCCCGGTACATGCGGTTCAGAGCGTAGATTTGGAGATCAAGCAAGGTGAGTTTGTCGCTATTATGGGACCTTCTGGTTCAGGGAAAACGACGCTACTAAACATGTTGGGCGGGATCGATTCGCCTACATCAGGACGCGTGGAAATTGATGGATGCTTAATCTCTGATATGTCAGAAAAAGAGTTGATCGCTTATCGGCGCGATAACATTGGCTTTATCTTCCAAGATTATAGCCTGCTCCCCGTACTGACAGCTCTTGAAAACGTCGAGTTTGTTATGCAATTGCAAGGGAAAACAGAAAGGGAATGTCGTGAACGCGCCAGCGCGCTACTGCAACAGGTTGGATTATCACAGCAGATGCATAAACGTCCGAGTAAAATGTCTGGAGGCCAACAACAGAGAGTTGCGGTTGCAAGAGCATTGGCACCAAAACCAAGGTTTGTAATGGCAGATGAGCCTACCGCCAACTTAGACGCAAAAAGTACAGCCGAGCTGCTTGATATAATGGAACAACTCAGCGAAAAAGAAGGCACGACATTTATCTTTTCTACCCATGATCCTAGAGTTATTAAGCGCGCACATCGAATCATAGTATTTGAGGACGGGCGTTTGGCACGAGATTTTGCCAACATTGATAACACCATAGAGAAGAGCCATGCGTGGTAGAGTAGAAGGCGTGAGCTTACTATCCAAGTTATTGCGGCTTATTTTTGCATCAAGTCCTGCGGTAATTTGCATTAAAACTAATGCCAGCGTACCGGGTTTGGAGCCTGAAAAAGCATGGGATATCAATGGCTATGTGAAATACATGGCGACCTATAGTATGCCTGACGAGCAGAGTAATACCCTTGACCATCTACTCCATAACCGGATTAACGTTGAATATCGCTTTTCTCCTGAATGGCGAATAAATCTTGGTATCAGGAATAGAGCATTGTGGGGCGATGCGCTTGAGATTCCTCAATATGCGGAACTCGTGGCGCTTGATAATGGGTATTTTGATCTAAGCAAAAACTGGCGAGAAGATAATGTAATCCTCAATACCCAACTGGATCGACTCTACGTCTCTTGGAGTGACCAAGATTGGGGGGCAAGGTTAGGGCGGTTCCGGGTCAACTGGTCAATGAACACCATTTGGAACCCAAACGACATCTACAACGCCTATTCTATTTACGACTTTGATTACGAAGAGCGGGCGGGCACCGACGCTGTCATGGCGAGTAAAAAACTTGGGTTTGCCGATGGGTTAGATCTCGTTTTCTCTCCGTCAAAGCAGTCTAAAGAAAACAGCACGTCACTACGATATTTCTCCAACGTTTCTGGTTGGGACTATCAAATCATTGCGGGTCGATCTCGGCAAGACTATGTTCTTGGAGCAGGGTTCGCGACTGATATCTATCAAGCCGGGCTTAGAGGCGAGTTAAGCTGGTTTGATCCTATTGATACAGAGCGTCAAGGTCAGCCTACTGAGGATACGACAGTCGCTAGTTTGGAGTCAGATTACAGTTTTGGTGGTGTGCGTAACTGGATGGTGAGAGGGGCTTGGTTGTTTATTTCTGAACCAAAGCCAGCGAGCAGCGCATTAACTTACCTAAACCTCCCTCTCTCTGCGAAAACCTTGAGCTTCACGGAGCATACTGTTTATGCCGATGCTAGCTTCGACTTAACGGCGCTCAACCGCGTCACCTTATCGGCTAGTTACTATGATGATGGCTCTTACTTTGCTGGATTATCCAGCAGCTATTCACTCAGTGATAATTGGCAACTGCTAACTGTAGTTCAACATTTTAACGGTACGGACGGCAGCTTATTTGGAGAAACACCTGCAACTTTGGTGTTTGCTAATATCCGGTATAGTTACTAGAGATGCCTTTCATTTAGCTGCTATCCCTAAATAATGCAATCAATCACAAATAATGCCTTGTTCTGAAGTTGTTTTTGATACAAGCATTTAACATTTTTATAAACATCGTTATATTTAAGGCTCATCGTTGTCAGGAGTTTATGGATGAACCTTACGATATCAGGGAAGTTGCAGCTCAGTTTTGTGCTGCTAGCCGTACTTTTTATGGCATCAGCGGTATTCACGTATCGCAACGTCACTATCGTAGAGCAATACGCCTCTTCGTTACTTAAATCCGATTTACCGACCGTAGACACCAGTCGCGGTATCCAACAGTCCGTTCAAGCGTCGCTGTCCTCTATTCGAGCCTACATGTTGCTAGGTGGCGATGAAGAGGCGAGCGCACGTCTAAGTGAGGACGTACGCAATATCATGGCGTCAACAGACGAGTCGCTTCCAACGTTGCAGGCTTTGATCTCTGAACAGGATTTTCAAGCGATTCAAAGCCAGTGGGACGTGGTAAAAGTCTCTCTAAACAAGCTGATTGAACTTAGCCACAGTGATGAGAACTTACCCGCGCACAACCTCTTTATTAACGAAGCGGCACCCATTGCAGAAGTGGCACTTGATCAGCTTCAAAGCTTAATCAATGAAGAGTCAGGAAACCCATTTGGTGGAGACAGAAAACGTCTGTTTAAAGTTTACGCCGACAGTTATACCTCGCTCGCCAATGCTCTGTCTGCTCTGCGTGATTTCCTGTTGTACGGGCAGCAAGATCATCTGGACAAATACCACGACTTGATTAAGTACCACAATCAGTCTGTGGCGGAAATCGACAGCAAACTCGACAGACTTACTGATAACGACCAATCACTGTGGTCACTGTTTAAAGAAATGCAGCAACTGTACTTTCCTTTAGCAGAGCAGGTGATTGCATTGCGTCAGTCGCCAGAGTGGAACGAATCAAACTTGCTGATGGCGAACGAACTGTTGCCAGCAGCGGATGCCCTAGACCAAAGTTTAGAAACGATCGTATTGGCTCAACAAAGTCGTGCAGATCAAAGTGGACAGGGTATTAATCAGTCGATCAAAAACGTACTCACCACCATGCTGATTGCGGCAGCGTTGGTTTTGTTTGCCGCGGTAGCGATTTCAAAATACATGGGCAATATCATTGGTCGCCGAGTGAAAAACTTATCGGAGCGAGCCAAGACGATCGCTTCAGGGGACGTTTCTCAACCTCCGCTCACTGTTGTTGGGAAAGATGAATTGGCAGACCTTACCGATTCGATTAACCGCATGAACCAATCGTTAGCGAGCATTGTGGCAGGGGTGAGTGAGAAAGCGCACCAAGTGGATACCAGTATGGGGGCTTTGTTGGAATCGGCGCAAGTCACCTCATCGAATGTGGAACAGCAACAGACCAGCATTGTTGAAATGGGAAGCCAATTGGATGAAATCGCTTTAGCCGCGCGTAACACCTTAGATCAAGCCAATCAATCGGTGCAGAAGCTTTCTGATTCAAAAGGCGAGATTGAACAAGGTCGTGATGCTTTAGAGCAAAACAAAGTCACTATGGAAAGCTTACATGGCAGCATTGAAACCGCGAGTACGCAAGTGACGCAGTTAAGCAAAGAGAGCGAAGCCATTGGTCGAGTTACTGAAGTGATTGAAGGCTTGGCAGAGCAAACCAATTTATTGGCATTGAATGCGGCGATAGAAGCGGCGCGTGCGGGTGATCAAGGGCGAGGCTTTGCGGTCGTGGCGGACGAAGTACGTATGTTAGCGACTCGCACTACTCAATCGACGACAGAAATCAACGGTATCATCAATGCGATTCAACGCTCGACCAATTCGGTGGTTGAGGAGATTGAACACAGCCAATCACTTGCGGAGCAGGGCGCTGAGCACATTGAAAAAGCGGTAACTCGTTTGCTCGTCACTACTGAACAAATTGGTTCTTTGAATGAACAAATGGCAGAACTTGCGGCAGCGGCAGAGCAGCAATCTCATGCGACCAATTCCATCACTGGATTAATGTCCGATATTACTCAATCAGTGGATGAGGTTTCGAATAACAGCCAACGTGCATCAGAGACATCATTGCAAGTAAAAGAGCAAGTTACCGAGCTGAATCAACAGATGGCAACTTTTAAAACGGCGTAGATAAGGTTTACGTCTGTTCATCGACTTTTGCTCGTTAACCAAATAGTAAAAAAGCCCCAATCCTTTTTACACAAAAAGGGTTGGGGCTTTTTGTTGGATGATACGCCGATATTCGTCTACTTGCTCATTGGATTTGGCTATTTAAATCATAGCTAAAACCAAATTTTCTTCGCCGAGCCTGAGTCGTAATATGACTCCATCGGCAGCAAATACTGCAAAAGAATTTTTAAACTTTATACCAATCCCGGTAAGAGAATCGTTCGTTACTACGATTGGTATCATCCTTCTAGGAGCAAGATTATGAACAAACAAGTAAGCCTAATTGGTCTAGACAGCGAACAATCAGCACAACTAGCTCAACAGCTAAATCAACTGCTAGCGCATTACCAAGTGTTGTACATGAACTCTCGCGGTTACCACTGGAACATTAAAGGTGCGCAATTCTTCGAACTGCACGTAAAATTTGAAGAGATTTACACTGATCTACAAACAAAAATCGATGAGCTTGCAGAGCGTATTCTAACTTTGGGTCATACGCCAGCGCACGCATTCAGCCACTACTTGGAAGCAAGTGAAATTAAAGAACATCAAAACGCGACTTCTGGTGAGGAGTGTGTACAAGGTCTGGTTCAAGGCTTTAGCGTTCTACTTCTAAAACAGCGTGAGATTCTACAAAACGCGGGTGAAGCAGATGACGAAGGTACAGCGGCATTGATGGGTGATTACATCCGTGAGCAAGAAAAACTTATGTGGATGCTTAACGCCTACCTACAAGGCTAAGCAACGCATCACCCAAGCACTCACTTGGGGACGCATAAATAAATCGGGAATAAGTCAAAGGAGCACGTGAGTGCTCCTTTTGTTTATGAAAGTACCTAGTTAGTCGTGAATGTGCTTAAAAGACTGAAAATGTTCGAGTAAATCGGTCAGTTCTGTTACAGCAAGAGATGCGGAGTCGCGCAATTGTGCAGTCGTATTGTGGTGAACAAGGCAGGATGGCATTTGGGCGTTGTATGCGGCTTGTAGGTCATAAAGGAAATCGCCCACATAAAGTACTTCATCTGGCATTAATCGCCACTCTTTAGCTAGGACTTGGAGTGATAAAGGATCAGGTTTTGCTGGATAGCATTCACGAGTGAGGACATGTTCAACATCAATTCGGTTATGTTCCAACTTACGCTGCGTAGCGATCAAACAGTTGCGCGTTACTATCGCGGTTTTAACTTTATGCTGATGTAAGTATGCTAAAAGCTCGTGGCAACCCAACATCGGAGATGACTGCTCAGCATCAGAAATTTCATGATCAAAGATGACATTATGGGCATGCTCTCTCTGATGTGGATGGTCAAGCTTATCAACAAAATCCAATAAATCTTCGTTTTGTGGACAGCCTAGTTGCTGACGAAGATCTTTGAAGTTCATATCGGAGCTGACGAGCGTATTGTCTAAGTCGAAAATAACGGCTTTGACTCTTTCAAGTTTTAATGGAAAAGGAACCATGATGACCTCGTACGACTTAAACCAAGCTATCTTTCTAAAAACAAAAGGTTATTGTTAATTTTAGATTCAAACGTGTTACTTGTACGAAAATAAATCACTGATACGTCACAACTTAAATAGTCTCAATAATGTTGGTGTTTGATTACTTCTCTTCAAGACGGAAAATTTTGCCTGTATCTGTTGAAAAATAGACATAGCCATCCGGACTGATGGTGATATCTCTGACTCGCTCGCCAAGATTCTCCATCAATCTTTTTGATTCGGTGAGCTTGCCATTCTCAATAGAAACCACGTTGATGTGCGCCAGCTTCAAGGCACCGGCGAGGATTTTTCCATCCAACTCTGGGTACTTATCACCACGATACACCACCATATTGCTTGGCGCGATAGACGGAATATAAACCAACTTGGGGTCTTCCATATTCGGTAAGCTTTTCGCTTCTCCAACGTCTAACGGTCCCCAATACTCTTTACCCTGAGAGACCTTTGCCCAGCCGTAGTTTGCACCTTTCCTAATCAGGTTGATTTCATCACCACCACGAGGGCCATGTTCAATCGACCAAAGCTGTTTTGTTGCTTTGTCGTAAAACATGCCTTGTGGGTTACGGTGCCCGTAACTCCATATTTCAGGGCGAGCCTCAGAAGTCTTGAATGGATTATCTTGTGGTACCGAGCCATCAAGGTTGAGGCGAAGAATAGTGCCTGCATGGGTTTGAGTGTCTTGCCCATTATTACGTTCGCCACGGTCCCCAATTGAGAAGTAAACCTTGTCATCGACAAACGCAATACGGCTGCCGTAATGACGGCTGGTGTCCGTGATTGCGTCGGCGACAAAGACGTCTTTCCAATCCACAAGTTGATTGTTTTTCAATTGTGCGGTCGCTAAGGCCACAGTATTTCCTTTATCGGTACGTTTGCTGTAAGTAAAGAAAAGTTGTGGATTTTGTGGAGCGGTATTCGGCACTAGAGCTACATCTAATAAACCAGCTTGCCCACTGGTGCTCACATTCGGAACTTTGAAGAGGATTTGCTGTTTTCCCGAAGCAATATTAAGTAATGAAACGGTGCCGTTTTTTTCATTCACGATCATTTGTTGCTTATCGAGAAATTCAATTCCCCATGGGATTTGAAACCCATTGGCAACCTCATTAGCACGATATTCCGCAGCATCGATAGAAAAAGCTAGGCAAGCGAGTAGGGTTGCAGTGATAGTTCTCATGGTTCCTTCCAATATGAATCCAAGATACTTAAAAACTAACACTAAAAGAGGACGTTTGGCAGGGTATGCGAACATAAAAAATCCCCAATACGAGATCGGGGATTGAATTAAGACTAGAGAATTGTTTACTTAGCGAGCCTACATCGCTTCTTCGAAGATCTTAGAGATCTCTTCGTGCGTTGCTTGTTTCGGGTTGGTGAAACCACAAGCGTCTTTTAGCGCGTTGTCCGCTAAGGTTGGGATATCTTCTAGCTTCGCACCAAGCTCTTTAATGCCTGATGGGATGCCGACATCTTTAGCAAGCTCAACGATAGCATCAATGGCCGCCGCAGCACCTTGCTCTGCTGACATACCTTCAACATCAACACCCATTGCTTTAGCAACGTCACGTAAACGCTCTGGACATACTTGCGCATTGTAACGTTGTACGTGAGGTAGAAGAATTGCGTTACATACACCGTGTGGTAGGTCGTAGAAGCCGCCTAGTTGGTGCGCCATTGCGTGAACGTAACCAAGAGATGCGTTGTTGAATGCCATACCTGCCATGAACTGTGCGTATGCCATTTGCTCTCGAGCTTCAAGGTTTTCACCGTTTTTCACTGCTGTGCGAAGGTGAGCTTGAATCAGTTCAATTGCTTTGATTGCTACCGCGTCAGTGATTGGTGTCGCAGCGATAGATACGTAAGCTTCAATCGCATGTGTTAGCGCATCCATACCTGTTGCGGCAGTAAGAGACGCAGGTTTAGCAAGCATCAACTCAGGATCATTCACTGACATCAATGGTGTTGTGTGCTTGTCCACAATCGCCATCTTAATGTGGCGCTCTTCATCTGTGATGATGCAGAAACGCGTCATTTCAGAAGCAGTACCAGCCGTTGTGTTGATTGATACGAGAGGCAGCATTGGTTTTGCGGATTGGTCAACGCCTTCGTAATCGCCGATCTCGCCGCCGTTTGACGCCACTAAAGCGATACCTTTTGCACAATCGTGCGGTGAGCCGCCTCCGAGTGAGATAACGAAGTCACATTCGTTTTCTTTTAGTAAAGCTAAGCCATCATTAACGTTGGTGATAGTAGGGTTTGGTTGAGTGCCATCGTACACAACGGTTGCTACGTCGCGTTCAGTGAGAAGGTCTTGAACTTGTTTGACTACACCGATTTGGTTAAGGATCTTATCCGTAACGATCAAACCTTTTTTAAAGCCTTGAGATTGGATGCTGTCTGCTGCGTCTTTTAAACAACCAGCGCCCATTAGGTTTACCGTAGGGATAAAAAATGCACTTGTCATATTGGATAGCTCCGTCGTTATTTTTAATAATCTTTCTTAATTTGCCATTTACTGTCGCACACTCGTTTCCAGATTGAAGTTGATCTGAAGCAAGTTTACCTATTTAGAGGTATTTGCAAGAGAAAAACTGTGACAGTGATCTTGTTGCACAGCGTATAGGTGCAACACAGATATAAAGTAGAACAAATATGAAACCAGTGACGCAATCGATTGGCAAAAATTGATATCTAATACGGATATATCTCTAAATTAGACTAAAGTATAAAAAATCCCCATTAATAACTTAACTATCAATGGGGATAGGAGGTAGGTTTATAAGTTATCTATCAATAATTAGGCAATATCAATCAGCTTTGATACTAACTTTTCGATACCTGATGCCGCTTGAGAGATATTCTCTGCCAACATATAAGCTGGGGTTGATAGAACGAGGTGTGTTTCATCAAAAACGATATCCTCGACAGAGCAAGTGATGTGTTCACCGCCCATTTGATTAAATGCTATCGAGATCGCTTCATCGTTGCCTACGGTGCCTTTCACGCCATGCTCATAAATCATCGGAATAATGACAGGAGAAATACACAGATAACCTGCTGGCTTTTTGGCATGAGCGAATGCGCGACATGCTTGAGCTACGTGTGTATTAATCGAGCACTCAGCCCCTGATACTGCGAAGTCAGTGAGATTTTTAGCGGCACCAAAACCGCCAGGTAAGAGTAGGGCATCAAACTCATCTGGATTCAATCTTGCAACATCATCAATATTGCCACGTGCAAGGCGTGCAGATTCCACCAACACATTTCGTGTTTCGTCCATCTCTTCGCCAGTTAGATGATTAATCACGTGTAATTGATCGATGTTAGGAGCAAAGCAATGCCATGATGCACCTTCTTTTTCAATGGCATGGAGTGCTAATACGGCTTCATGTAGTTCTGTGCCATCGTAAACACCTGAACCACTGAAGATAACTGCGACTTTTTTCATTTGAGAATTCCTTTAGTCTGAGGTTTCCGTTTGTTGCTCTGTTTCTTTTAGATGTTGAGTGCTCGAATCAGTTTCGGCGATTTCGCTACCGTCGTCTTCTTCATCATAGTAGCGCACAACAAAAGGTGTAAGCATAACACTCGAGGGCAGAAAATGTTTCATATCGACTCCAACTGCGTAATGGAGTGATTTTTATACTGATTTTTATAAAACAGTACGTTGAACCTGATCATTTTTGAGTTAAGCTGATGTTTCCTTTGGCATTCGTGAGTGGTAGGTCACATGAAATCAGTGCAATTTCGTTTCACACTTTATGGTTGTATTGCCATCCTCTCTTGGAGTTGCTTACTTGGCATTGCCAGGTTAGTTACCGAGAGCCTAGGTCCCGTGGGCGGGGCGGCCATGTTGTACTCTCTCAGTTCTATTTTCCTTCTTATCGTAGTTGGCATTCCGAAGTTATCGTACTTTTCTCCAAAGTATCTCGTGCTTGGTGGCGCAATGTTCGTTTGTTATGAAATATTTCTCGCTTTATCTCTGGGATATTCCAACTCGCGTGCGCAGGCTATTGAGGTGTCGATTGTCAATTATCTTTGGCCAGCTCTCACCGTTTTGTTTGCGGTCTTAGGCAGTAACAAAAAAACAAACTGGCTGCTTTATCCAGCGGTTGCGCTGGCGTTTATCGGAGTCGCGTGGACGGTGAGTGGTGAAAATGGCTTATCCGTTACTCAGATTATGTCCAATGTCAGTAGTAACCCTTTGGTGTACTTTATGGCTTTCGCAGGAGCAGTTATATGGGCCTTTTATTGTAATTTAACCCAGAGGCAGCAATCCAAACATAACGCGATTACGTTGTTTTTCATTGCTACTGCTGTTTCGTTATGGGTGAAATATGCGTTTGCTGATGAGCCAGAGATGACTTTTTCATGGGAAGCAATGGGCTACCTTTTGGCTTCTGCGGCGTTGATGGCTGGTGGTTATGGTTTGTGGAACATCGCGATTGTTGGCGGAAATATGGTCTTTCTCGCGACACTTTCTTACTTTACGCCCATTTTCTCTGCGCTATTTTCTTCCATTATTCTTGGTGTGACGTTGAGCCCGAGCTTTTGGCAGGGGGTTGTGATGGTTACGGTGGGCTCTTTGCTTTGTTGGGTAGTCACCAAGGAGAAGCGTGAAGCAGCAGGTTAAACCAAAATTATCTGGTTTTATCTTTGCGCTGTATGCTCAAATGACAGAAAGAAAAAAGCTCCCTCGGTCGGGAGCTTTTTCTTTCGTGCTCTAACAGTTTGCGACGTTTAAATGGAGTTGCAGTTTGAATCTGTGCTTCGACAGACGTTTCGTTAACTGAGTACGAGTTTGTTCCAATTTATCCAATGCAATGGTGTCGTCATCGACGTGCAAATCGATGTTAATACGAAGCTCTTGGCCCACTTTAGTGATACCCGCTAACTTTAGCTGGTGGTCAGATGTTTTTTCTATCTCTAGTACATCATTGCCAACGACCTGACATAGCTCTTTGCTTGGTGTCATCATTAGTAGCTCACGTAGTGCACCAACCAACATATCAAAAGGAACTTTCAGAAAGTAGAAGCCCATTAGCACCATCATCATAGGATCGGCATAAACCGCATATTCAGCGAATGGCGTTAGTGATACAACCCAAGCAGCAACAAATCCTACCGTCACCGCTACACTTAATAGCGTATCCATCTGCCACTGTTTTTTCTCTGCTTCAATCAAGCCTGATGAGAAGCGACGGCTGCGTTTAGCCATAAACCACCAAGCGTAACCACAACCGATGACGTTTACGATGCCGAATAGAGTGGCAATAGAAGCATCGACTTCACGGCCTCCGGACATCAATGCGGAAATTGCAGAGTAAAGAGAAAAGCTTACAACCACTAAAATAACAGCCGCTTTTATCGCAATAACGATTGGCTCTAAGACCGCTTTTCCAAATGGGAATACAGATTTTGAGGGCTTGTTAATATAGTAGGAAGCGGCCAGTGACAATAAAGTTAACAGTAAGCTGACCAAAGAGTAAACACCGTCAAAAACGATGACAATTGATCCTACAAGCAAGCCAAGTACCATACCACCAGCAGCGAACCCAGATGCTAAAAGGGCTGAAATGGTTAGAATACGGTTTTCGTTTTTGCTTGTCCTGTCACACATAAAAGATGCCTTTAAATTTTAATACCTTACTATTCTTCTCGCATAAGGTAATTTAGGCAACCACTAAGTGAGCAGGTTCTAATCTAAAAAGTTGCGTTTTTGTTTTTACTCTTATAAAACAATGACTTACTGTATGAACTTGGTGCCAATAAAATTGGCGCTCACTGATAAAATGTTTAGAAGTCAAATAAATACTCGCTCAATTTATCCGCTAACCATGTCATTGCTGGGTGCTCAGTTTGACCGTTAGGTGAAAACATACAGTAGTCTTCTTGTGTCAATCCGTATGTATGCTTGATAACGGCGAGCTTTTGCTGGCGAAGGTAATGGCGGATTAATGGTTCTGGCAGTACACCCCAAGCGTCTTCTTCTAAGATGGTGTTGAGCATGTAGTCAAAACTCGAAAAGCCAATGTATCGAGTCGAGAAAGGCTGCAGTTCAGGGTTATCTTTCTCATTTAGGTACACCATCAACGCTTGCATCTGGCTGCGTAGATCTTCGTCTGAGACTCGGCGCATCTTACTTAGGCGATGTTCTGCACTGCATACTGACATCATACGTATCTTGCCTAGCGGGTTATACACGATACGAGGATCGTCGACGCGCTCATAATCAACACCAAAGGCAAAATCCACTTGGTGGGTACTGACTAAGTTGGCTAAGTCGCCACTGGATGCCAAGATTAAGTTGAAGGTTGTGGAAGGGAAGCGGTTATTCAATGTATGAGAAAGCTCTTGCCAGAGATCATCAGGTAAGGAGTCGTCACGTGCTACCCAAACTTCCGCGTTAAAACCTTCCGAGATTTGAGCACAGGTTTTTCTTATCCGCTGTGCGATGATAAGTAGGTGTTCGCAATCTTTGTAAATGGCTTTCCCAGCTTCAGAGAGAGTGAGCTGGTTGCCAGTTCGGGTAAACAACTCAACGTTGAGATCTTTCTCTAAAGCCTTAATCGACATACTGAGTTTGGTGCGATTACAATCGAGTTGCCTTGCTGCTTCAGAAACAGAACCACACTCAGCGATGGTGCAGAAGGCTTCTACTTGAGTTAAGTTCATGATTTGACACAACCAATAAATGAATTCAAATAATTTGGGTATTATGCAGATGTGCTCCCAAAGCCGTGAAAGATTATCGAAAAAAACGCGAATCCGCCAGATAAGTCTATGGTCTTTTAACGGTTTTGCGGTAATCTATGTGGGTTACAAAAAGTGAACATGGAGGCCACGATGGCACAAGATTGGGACGGCTTAGCAAAAAACTGGGAATCAAATCCAGCAACAGAGCAATTTGCGCAGTCGGTGTTTGAGCAGTTACAACAGCTAACTCAGCTTGATGGCATTAAAGTACTAGATTTTGGATGCGGAACCGGGCAGTTAAGTCAACGATTGTCACCGATGGTTAAAGACATCGTAGCATTAGACGCATCGGAAGCCATGATTGAAGAACTCGATAAAAAAGAGCTTGCCAATGTAGAACCTGTCGTAGATGCATTGTCTCGCGGCTTGGTCGCTCAGCATCCAGCGTTTCGTGGACAGTTTGACCTAGTAGTTGCATCGTCAGTTTTAGCGTTTGTGGAAGACTTAGACGCGTCATTAAAAATCTCGCATTCTTTACTTAACCACGGCGGTTACTTTGTTCATTTTGATTGGATTGCAGAATCTGAACAAGACGGTTTTACCCTTGCGAAGTCTAAACGTGCTTTGAAAGATGCAGGTTTTACTGAGGTTGAATCGCAACACGTTTTTGACATTACATCTGACGGTAAAACGATGTCGGTATTAATGGGGCTTGGTCGCCGTTAATACTGAATAAAGAACACCACATGATAAAAGCGAGCTACCTAGCTCGCTTTTTTCTTATCGGTTGAGGGGATGTACTCAAGTTAATCTCACTTGTTCTTCAACCTGTCGCTGCGGGTGTAAGCAAAGTGGTTCTCTAACAACCAAGTGTTCTGAGGTTATTTTTGGGCGACTATCCTGCGTATCTCCTCCAATACTTCAGGGTTGGCTATTGCGCCTAAATTTTCTACGCTCCGATTGTTAACGACTTGCTTAACGGCTAACTCAACCAATTTTCCCGAACGGGTCTTAGGTATATCGCTTATTGCGTAAATTGCACTAGGTACATGTCTTGGAGAACATGCAGATTTTAGCTGTGCTTTGATGGAGGCGATCATCTCGTCGTTGAGCTCTATCCCTTTCATTAATTGGACAAACAGCCATATTTGTTCGTTGCGATCGACTTCTTTTCCTACTGCGATGGAATCTAGAATACCGTCTATACTGTTCACTTGCTGATAGATTTCGGCTGTGCCGATTCTTACGCCACCGGGATTCAACGTGGTATCACTTCGACCATAAAACACGTATCCACCAACGCTGGTTTGTTCAACATCGTCGCCGTGGTGCCAAATATTGTCGAACTTATCCCAATAAGCACGATGATATCTTTCCCCGGTGTCGTTCCAAAAGCCAGCGGGGAAGTTGGGCAATGAATTGGCACAAACCAACTCACCGCGCTCTCCAATTACGCTATTACCTTGTGGGTTAAAGACTCTGACATCGACCCCTAATCCCGCTGATTGGCACTCTCCTCGATAAACGGGAGAAATAGGGTTGCCTAACACAAAGCAGCCACAAATGTCTGTCCCGCCTGAGATCGATGCGAGGTGGACATCTTCTTTAATGTGCTGATAGACATAATCAAACTGTTCTGGATACAGAACTGAGCCCGTTGAGCAAATGGTTTTCAGACTTGGAAATGCATCACTTTTCGGCGGAGAAAAAGAAACTTTTTCCAATGCCTCTAGGTATTTCGCCGAAGTTCCAAACAGCGTCACTTCGGCTTGTTCAGCGAGGTCCCAAAGCACGTTATGAGCGGGATAAACAGGGCTACCATCAAAAATTACTAAACATGCGCCGCTCGCGAGTGAAGAAACGTGCCAGTTCCACATCATCCAGCCGCAGGTCGTGTAATAAAACACTCTGTCGTTAGGTTGGATGTCGCAATGCAGTTGGTGCTCTTTCAAATGGTTAAGCACTGTTCCGCCGACGGAATGAACGATGCATTTCGGTTTGCCTGTCGTGCCTGAAGAATAGAGCACAAATAGCGGATCGTTAAAATTAACACGAGTAAAAGTCAGCGCTTCGGGTGTGTATTGATTAAGGACGTTTTGCCAATCTTGAGTGCAGACGTCGCATTCAAAAATGTGTGGTTTCAGGTAGCTAATTTGGCAAACCTGTTTAAGACCATCAAGATGATCCGCAATGTGCTGGTTTTTCTCAGACATATCGAAAGTTTTGCCATTGAATGTATAGCCATCACAAGTAAACAGGACTTTAGGTTTCACTTGACCAAAGCGCTCCAAAACGCTTTCAACGCCAAAATCAGGTGAGGTAGAAGTCCAGGTTGCCCCTAAACTGGTGGTTGCTAACATGGCTATCACCGTTTGAGGTAAGTGAGGCAAATAGCCAGCTACGACATCACCTTGCTTGATTCCACATTCTTTCAACCATTGCTGGACACTCGAAACTTCTTCACACAATTGTTTCCATGTGTAGGTTTGCTTTTCTTCACGTTCATTTTCAAACCAAATCGCGAGATCATCGGGTTGGTGACACGCGTAGGTTAGCAAGTTTTCGGCGTAGTTAATCTGCGCGTTTGGGAACCATTTCATGTCCCTATTTTCGACGGGTTGCTGCCAGCGACTTTCTGCTTGCTCCTTTACGGTCTCTCCTTGAGTACCAATGACGTCGCAGAATAACCAGACTTCTTGCCAAAATTTTTCCACATGATCGAGTGACCATTGATGCAGATCGGCGAAGTTTTCAATGGTATTTCCTTGTCGATTAATGTGTTCAATAAACTGTGTGATGTTGGCTTCTTCGATACGACTTTCGCTCGGTTGCCATACTTTGCTGCTCTCGCGCATAGGTCCCTCTATAACAAAGTGGTAACAGATTTTAGTTTGAGAGGAATACACGATAAAGTCAAACAAGCTAGATATTATATCGTGTCATAAAAATCATGCAGTTACGACGTGTTGTAAACAATATGTTACATCGGATTGATACTGAGAAAATCGTGTGGGGATTGGAAGCTCTTAAGACTGAAGATAGGCTTAATGTAAAGGATTTGTTAATGGAGATGTACCATGACTCAGTATCGTTCTAAACCCGTAAACCAGGAAGGCAGGGTTGAATGGAGCCGTGAAGAAGACGCCATTTGGCGAGATTTGGTAACACGACAAATGGGTGTGATCCAAAACAGAGCTTGTAAGGCTTATTTACACGGTTTAACGCTGCTTGATTTACCTCAAGACCGCGTTCCTCAATTGCCAGAAATTAATCGTGTCCTGATGGAGACAACAGGTTGGCAAGTGGAGCCCGTTCCTGCGCTTATTGACTTCGACCGTTTTTTTAATCTGCTCGGTAATAAGCGCTTTCCCGTCGCCACATTCTTGCGTACCAGAGAAGAGTTCGATTACTTGCAAGAGCCGGATTTCTTCCATGAAATATTTGGTCATTGTGCGATGTTAACCAACCCAGATTTTGCTGCATTTACCGAACATTATGGTCAACTAGGGCAAGCCGCTACACCAAAACAAAGAGCGTATCTCGCTCGTCTCTACTGGTTTACCGTAGAATTTGGCTTGGTGAAAGAAGGGGACAAAACCAAAATTTACGGTGGTGGTATTCTCTCATCTCCTGGCGAAACCCTCTACGCATTAGAGAGTGATGTAGCAATTCGCGACCCATTTGAATTACAAACTGTGCTGAGAACGCCTTATCGTATCGACATCATGCAACCGAAGTACTACGTGATTGATGACTTTTCTCAGCTCTTTAAAATCAGTCAGTTAAATTTATTGAAACAAGCCGATCTAGCGATTGAAGCTGGACTGCTTCCTCCACTTTTTGAACCAAAGGAACCTGCTCATGTTGAATGAACAAAAATGCGAAGCTTGTAGTATCGATGCCATTGCACTAAGCAAAGAAGAACAACAATCTCTGCTGCTGCAATTGTCTGATTGGCAGATCATTGAAAGAGAAGACATACCTCAACTAGAAAAGGTGTATAAATTTAAGAACTTCAAACAAGCATGGGCTTTCAGTAACAAAATCGCGGAACTGGCAGAAGATGAGTTCCACCATCCTTCTATTTTGTTGGAGTGGGGTAAGGTCACCGTAACGTGGTGGAGTCACTCGATCAAAGGTCTGCATAAAAACGATTTTATCTGCGCATCAAAGTGTGACGCACTAGCATCGGCAGAGTAGGACATTACCTCACACAAAAAACGCCCGGCTTTATGCCGGGCGTTGTGTTTCTGTATGACTTTTACATTGCTTTATAGATTGATTCGGAAGACGGAAGTCGTGCCAGATACCTCATTACCAACGGCGATAAAATGACTACCATTACGGATAAAGTAATTAATGGATTCTGGGCCTAAATCGCCTGCTTTTGGATTGTATGTGTCGTTGGTGCATTCTCCATCTTCCACTTGTGTACACACTGGCTGATTGTAATCACGACGGTTTACGTAATGTAGGAACTGCACTTGTTTCGGATCGGTAATGTCATAAATCATAATACCGCCTTGGCGCTCTAAGCCGATGAACACGTAATGGCGACCGTTAATTTGTGCTACTTCAATCGCCTCTGGCTCAATGCCTTTATCATCACTTCGGTCATCGCCACTGTGATGGTTATCGTTGGTACTGTTGAAGTTTTTACCTTCATTCAGCAGCGCGATGGTCGCGAAATCGTCACCACTATCGAAGACCAACTTGCCGTTTTCATCCCAAATCGAGAATGAACGCGCGCCAAATGCTTGAACATTCTCTTGTGCAGAAAGCGTTTGTTCCGGCTTAATCACTTTTAAACGCGCGAGTTGTTTGTTGTCTTTTAGTGCTTCTGCCAGTGGGTGCTCTGCTGCTACTTTCAGCTTCTTACCGCGCACTTCATCAACATGGCTTAGACAGGTCCCTTGCTCAGATGTGTATTCATCTGTACCAAGGAAATCGTCTTCATCCCACATCAAGCCTGCTTTGTCGCAGTGTTCTTGAGTGGTTTTGAATCCGTACTCACGCCCGTCTCCTTCATTTGCAGATACGATGTAAGTACTCCCATCCACTGAGTAGCTGTCGATGGTGTCAGGCATAAATAAGCCAACCAGTTGTGGGTAGCTTTTCAAGTTTCCAATAATTTTGTCTTTGTTAGATGCATCGAGTTTAGCGTCCGACCAAGACTTCTCACCTAAGCCAACAATTTTTTCTACCGATTTGCTCACTGGATTGACGATTGCCATGGCGTTATTTTCTTGTAGCGCGACATAGATTTTACCGTTATCTGCAAAAGTGAGGTATTCCGGCTCTAGATCTTGTGCAATGGTGGCGTTTGGCCCCGAAATACGCACATTCATTGGAAGCTCTGCTTTTCGTGAACCATCAAACTCGTTAAAGCCAATTTGTGTCACTTCTGCTTGAGCAACGCCAAGGTTCAGATCGATCAAAGTGACGCTACCTTCAGGATCGACGCTGTAATCGCTGTTTGGTTCGCCCTCATTAGCGGTTGCGATATATCGGCCATCTTTCGAGAAGCCTACCATGTCTGGCAATGCGCCTGTTGGGAAAGTCGTGACTAATGACAAATCGTCGGAGCGGTACAAACCAACAATACCATTCGCTTGTTTATTACTGTTTTCAATCGCAACCGCGACCAAACCATTGAATACAGCGACACTGTTTGCTGCGCCAATTTCAATGCCCGCTGCTTCGCCAGCGCTGTTGAGGTCAATGAATGCGCTTTGGGTTGGTACGCCGTTGTCATCCATAGAAAGTACATCGACACGTTTTGCTTGAGCATTGACCACATAGAGCTTATCCGTACAGGCGTCATAACTGACGATTTCAGCTGCCGATGTGTCGAATGGGGCATCAGCAACGGATGTCCCGATAAACGTTAACCCTTGAATTGAAGTTTCCCCAGCAACGGGCGCAGTGGTAGGTTTGCATTGTGTAGCGAATGAAGCCACGGTATCTTCGGGTTGTGATGAACACGCGATGGCAAGTGATGACAATGCGAGTGCACCGATTGCCTTTAAAGGGGTGATCATGATATCTCCTTATCAATCCGATACGTTGTCAATCAGCATGGGTTTTATGCTGCTGTCCATTTCCGCACTGGAATGATGGAACGCTGAATGACGTGTGATTTGGTAAGGCTCTGAATATATGTATGATTGATGACTCTTATATTGGCTTTTTATGAAACTAATGTGTCATCAAAATGATGAAGTAGGGATAGAGGAATAATGGAATTAAAATCGTTTTTAGATTTATTGGCAGCTTCACCAGAGCAGGTCGAATTTGAAGTCACGATGGCGGTGATCGAAGATAACTATACGTTTGAGCCAACCGCTTTTGTTAATGGTGAGACACAAAACAATGCAGGCGAGAACAACGGTTCGTGTAAGATCTTCGCTTTCGGTTTGCTAAACAACCTAGACAAAGAAGCGACGCTAGCCTGCTTTGGTCGCTTTTATCGTGAAGATGTATTGCAGCATCCAGAGAATAACGATCACCAGAATATTCGTAATTTTATGGTGACAGGTTGGGAAGGCATTAAGTTTGAAGCACCCGCTTTAACCGCTAAATAAACACCAGTCAGAAAACGCAGAACAGTAAGCCAGTCGTATTATGCGACTGGCTTTTTTTCTAGACATTTTCGGCACAAACACAGCTGGTTGGCGCTTGGCTTGGGTAAATCACGGGTTTCAATAGTAAAGCACCAACAGGTTTCTTTGCCTGCGACGATATCACAATGGGCTTGAGTCCCGCACTCAGGACAATTGTGCGTTGAATCTTTCCCTGCGATTTGTTCGATAATCGTATCTCGTTGGAGATCGGTTTTGTCTTTCCATTGGATGATTTCATCCATCGTTCGGTGACAACCAGAGCATATTCCGGCGTTATTTTTACATGCTGCTCGACAAGGTGACTTCATTGCTTTCTCGTTCTCATTTTTTATGCCGCGTACTCTAGCACAAAGCGAGTCAAAGCCGCCAAAATAAACATGAGTGCGATTTGCTGGTGAGGAGAGGGCGGCAGTGATATTCTTGGACGAGTTACCTCAAATCTTTGTCACTTATGTTAGAAAAAGAAAACCTCATTAAACTCGCTAGAATGCAAATGCCATTTGGGAAATATGCAGGGCGAGTGTTAGTCGACCTACCTGAAGAATACTTACTGTGGTTCGATAAAAAGGGCTGGCCAAGCGGCGAACTAGGGGATTTGCTCAAGCTGTGTTTAGCGCTCAAAATTGAAGGCTTAGATAATGTCGTGAAGCCTTTGAAGCGTATGTAACTAGCCACAGAAACTCCCACTTTTAATGAAAAGACTTATTATGAATTTTGATATCGATGCACTGAAACACCACCAATTGGTCGAAGATGGTAAATTAGAGGGATGTTACATTCATCAGCCAGCCCAAGGTAGCCAGCAAGATGACAAAGCTGTTTTGGCAGAGCGCCAAGCGTTGGAAAAGTTGGGATATAAGGTAATACAGGTTAAAGCTAAAGGCGGGACAACAACGTTTGCCGAGGCGATGCAAAAGCTTGCGAAGGAAACTGGTCACATGCCTAAGGAGTAAGTGAGTTTAACCTGCCACAGCTTCCCTAGTTATTCCACGATACCATGTATTTTCATTCAAAAGAGCCAGACTGTTAGGCTGACTCTTTTTTGCTCCAAACCCGTTGAGAGCTTAAACGTTGATCGTATTAATAAAGTCCGTCAGTAGAGAAACCAGTTAGTTGCATAAATAACGAGAAGGACTAGAAGACCTAGAAGGAATGGGAAGGTTAGCATCATTACGAACTTTTTCTTGAAGCTTGGTTTATCGAATACCACGCCTTCGGCCTCCCTTACTCTTCGCTCTTCATCAAAATGCCATTTAATAGCTAAGTAAGCTCCAATACCTAATACAATAAGCTTAAAAGCGCCAGCAAAGTACGGAAAGAAGTTAGCCCAACTGTCGTTCATTATCCATCTCTCTCAAATTAAATATGGGCTTTACGGTAGCAGAATCCAAGGTTTATGTTTAGTGCTCTCCCAAAGTCAGGTGCCCTGACTGGCACAAGCCTACTGATACTGCTAACTGTCCACAACTCTCTTTGCAATATCCTTGGTTATTAATGATTTAATAGAAAAGGACTCGAACATTTATATCCAGAGGCGTGTCGGTATGGTTTGTAACGTTTTTGCCCCATTCCAATTTAGCTCGTTTGAGCGTCTCTTTGCCTAATAGTTCCCATTTATAATGATCTTGCGTGGTTCAAGGCCCATTTCATCCAATGTTACCGTTGCCAGCCCATCAACATGTGCAGTATAGGGTCTGAGTTTTGAGTGGATACAATCTTCTCGGATTAGCCACTATATCGTTCACGATTATCAACAGCCAAGGTCAGGTCACGCGTTTGTCTCACAGCCCAAAAGTGCAAGTGAGAACCGCGGTCACAGTAAAGAATTTGTTTTGTATCATCTTGGGTTTGCCATCATGCCAAGATTTATGATGGAGAAAGAGTTAGCTCGAGGAGATTAAGTTCGCATCCTATTTGATGTACACGACTTGGAGAACCCGACTTATGCGGTGTACTAATAGAAAGCTTCGATGCCGTTTCGAGTTGAGTTCTTGAAGAAAAAGGCCGGTGCGTTTGAATAGCATCGAACGTCTCCTATTAAACTCAGTATTCCCAAAGCAAAGCCCACCGACAAGTGGGCTTTGTTCTCTTTCAATAACGAAAATAATAACTAGTAGCTCGCTTGAATGCTGACACCGCTATAGTTTGAGTAACCTTGAATCATGACGTGATAACGTCCACTTTGTGTCGCGCTGACCGTACATGTTTCATTGTTACCGTATTTGAAAGGTCGGCAGTCCCATGCGTTCAGTGCTGGTTTTGCACCAAAACGGAGATACAGGTCTGCATCACCACTGCCACCATACATTTGTACGGTTAAGCGCTGCCCAGCTTCGACATCAACATAGTAATACGCTACTTGACCAGTTGAACCACTTAAACCACTTACTGGCACGCCCGAGGTTAATTTGCCTTCTGGGTCCGGTGTTGGATCTGGGCCACCGCAGTCTTGGCCACAATCTGCATCCGTTAAGCTATAAAGTAGCTTGTTCACGCTGCCTCTTGTGTCCGTCACCTTTCCGCTAGTTGCGCGGCTAACGATCAAGGCCTCTACTTGGCTTGGAGACAGTGAACTGTTTTCTTGAAGATACAATGCTGCTACACCCGCTACATGTGGCGTCGCCATCGATGTACCACTAATGGTTTTGTAACCACCGTCATACCACGCAGATTTGATTTGTGAGCCTGGCGCAAACACGTCCACACAACTGCCCCAGTTTGAAAAACTCGAACGTGCATCCGTGCTTGTGGTCGAACCGACAGTCACTCCTGTAGCTACGCGTGCTGGGGAGTAGTTACATGCATCGGCGTTGGAGTTACCTGCTGCTAGCATAAAGCTGACACCTGATTGAACCGCACTTTGCACTGCGCTATCTAGAGCAACAGATTGACCGCCACCTAAACTCATGTTGGCGACTGAAGGTCCGGAAGCGTTCGCAGCCACCCAGTCCACACCGGCAATAACACCAGACGTAGAACCCGATCCGGTACAGCTCAATACTCTCACGCCGACAAGGTTGACGTTTTTCGCAACACCATACAAGCTGCCGCCAATGGTGCCCGCAACGTGTGTCCCGTGTCCATTACAGTCACTTGCATCTGCATCGTTGTCGACAAAGTCATACCCAGAAACCGAGCGCCCACCAAACTCAACGTGTGCATTGTTCACACCAGTATCGATAACATAAGCCGTTACACCAGTTCCATCAAAGTTGGCACTGTAGTTGTTATCGAGCGGCAAGTTACGTTGGTCGATTCGGTCTAGTCCCCAAATGGCATTGGTTTGATTTGCGTCTGCCGAGACTATTGGGTCAAGCGATAGGATTCTGTCTTGCTCAATGTAGTCCACACGAGGATCAGAACGTAGATCTTGTAGCTGCTCAGGGCTCAAGTTAGCGACAAATCCACTTATCGAGTGGTCAAAAACCGACTCCACTTTTATCGAATATAAACCGGACATGCGGTCTACAGACTGTTGCGTGAATTGCTCGAATTCCGGTGAGCTGCTCGCCATCATTTGCGGTTGTTGAAATACCACTATATATCGATCTGCAATGGCGATGTCGTCCGGTGCAAGCATCAAAGTGGCAGGCAATGTGTCGGGAGCTTGTTGTAACTCTGCACTGTCCGCAATCTCATTGGGTTGCGAAAAAGCGAGAGAAGAATGAAAACAGAGCGCGGAGGTGATACAACAACTTAGTAGTTTCTTTAACATAAAATGTTCCTTGAAATCATAGTCTTGTTGATTTTACCTAGTACCAAACTGTCAACACGAAAACACAGACAATCAGCGTAGTACGCTCAATACGTGCTGCAGTGACGTTACACAAATCAAACTAGACAATGAGTAACCATATGCATAATTGATAATAATTCGCATACTCAGAAACATGATCAATAACTAAGCTTTATTGAAATTGAAATGCAAAGATTCATTTAGATTTAGAGCAAAATCCCTAAAATAGAATAATTCTACACACCTGGCTTATTGCCTGTTATATGCACTATTCTTACCGATAATTTACGCAATAAAAACCTAACTATCCTTTCATTGGTCATGACTCAAATTGGTTGATAGATGTTAATATAGCCACCTGGTTTCTGATGTTTTTTAACTCATGGCTACTATCTAAGTTCAATGTCGTTTCTGTAATAAAACAGAGCCCGTCCGTGAACATGGAAAAGGGCATTCTGGCTTTCCTCGTTTCAGGTGTATCGAATGTCGAAAGGGCTTTCAACTCGATTAAGTTTACGAAGCCCGCAAGCCAGATGTAAAAGAAAAAATTGTCGATATGTCAATGAATAGCTCTGGAGTTAGGGAAACAGCACAAGTGTTGAATGTCGCATACAACACGGTATTGAGCACTTTAAAAAATCTCGCCAAGGTAAGTAACCTCAATACCTTTCGATAGAGCAAATATAAGACTAATTTGTAAACTTGAAAGGCTAGCTGCATTGGTTGAGGAATATGAGGAAAAACACTTCCCCATTTAAGAACTGCAACACACCTTTGCCCCAAAATAATTTGGCGTTCAATTCCGACTACCTTCTTAAGCCAGTTCTTAACCTACTTTTCCTAATAGTTGATTAACGTCTTTATTTGGCATAAATAGCCATAGGTAAGATGCTTTATTCCTTTGCATTAATTTCTAAACAACTGATAGGTAACCTTTTGGTTTTTCGGTGTATCATATTTCTATATAGTTCAATGAAATCAAATGAGTTTCTATCTATTCGTTTAAATCAAGGGAAGATACTATGGCTGCAAATCATGTCGAACATTCAAGGGATTGGTTTAAGATTAAATCTCTTTTGGAGCTATCCACACGAGCGTCAACTGATTCGCAAAAATTCTACAGTTTAGAACAGCAGAAAGAAGCTGAAGAATTAGCAAAGTTTTTAATGCACTCATCACCTACGATAGAACCTTTAGACAGAGATACAGTATCAGAGCTTCTCAATGGAACTAAGTTATGGGATCGGAATGGTGAACTTGTATCGATTAGCAAAGGAATAAAACTTGAATATTTAGAAGAGTGCTGTCTTGTAATGTTCGAGGCTGATTACCTTTTACTCACCTGTAACTTAGAACACGACCTTGAACGGCAAGTTGATGACTCTCTAGTTCCCGTAATAGAAACTCTTAGAACTTTACAACATATCCAGTGCGGTCAAGAAGGATATAAAAAAACCAATCTCTGCGTTTCAGAAGAAATATGGGACAAAGAATTCAATAGCAACTCCCCTTTGCTTTCCTATGTTAAGAAAGAAGATAACTCGTATGTATTTAATGGCAGAGAACATAACCTTAACCAGCTAATTAGTACCTTTTTATGGCAAAAAGTACTTGCTAAATCCGCTAGTCCTACAGAAGCTTTCGAAAAATGGCTACAAATCATGCGATTAACATGTAGCAGTGCTTTCCCAGTTCTTAAGTATGTGATTTCAGAAGTGGAGTACAATACGTATACTCTTGAATTACAAAAACACTTATTAGCTCTTCCTGTCCCTAAAAATTTATCCCGTTCCATATCAAACAGTAACCATTTTTCTGGAGACATTCTCAATTACACGCAAACTATAAACATATCATGTGGAAATTCACAAGCAGAGAGTAATAGTGTAGACAGATATGTGAAGGAACCAAGGAGAAACGTAGTTACAAAAAGCTCCCTGTCATCCTTTCGTTCTAATTCACCACGTCAGATTAGTAAAAATAAGTTTTCTCAGATTCAGGAGCATTTGGAAAGCAGAACTTATTACGAAGGAGTCGGATACTTTTATGGTTGGTTAATTTCGGATTTTTTAGAGGAAAGCATAGGTATCGATAACCATTCGATATATTACCCTAATATGCTAATAGAACTGATTGAATGTTCGTTGGTGCACCCTTTACTTAATCATCTGCTTTTCAAAGATTTATTTAGGTTTCGATTATTACCTAAATATTTCTGCATACTCCTCTCTCGAATAGATACATGCAATTTCGCAATGTTTTGGTTTGCACATTTCTATGGTGACATTTCAAATCAGATTGAAAATCGGGGTGTTGTGGAAGACTTAGAGGTTTCTATCTCTAAAAGATACGCAGAAACGAATTCTGAAAATACTGATTGTAATCAAGAGTTTCTTGATATCGTTCTTGTTTTAACTGACAAGCTAGATCTATATAGAGATAACTTTAAAGATTCAATTTACTACACGTTATTTGATAACTTTCTAAAGCATCAACATCCTAATAAAATACTATCAATGATTGATATTATTAAAAACGTGGATTTAAGCGAACATGCTTATCCGACCCCAGCGATTTTTAATCTCCGTAATAACAAGTATTTCTTGTTATGGTGGCTATATGATTTCATCGATAGGAATTCGCTTGATACTGCTCAGGTGCATATAAGTGAATTAGTTAATCTTATTACTAATGAGCTAGAGCATGACCTAAGATTAACTCTTGAAGGGGGAAAATCAAACCTAGATGCTTCAATCCTTATTAAACAGTTTCCTTGGTACAAATTAGTTATTGAAGATAATGTAGAACGGCTATTGTCGATTTCTAAAAGGCATAAAACCGATTGGTCATCTGCTCTGCTATGGACAAACGATTCACAGTATAAAGCCAAAGGAGCTATAAGCTGTTACTTTCAAGTACTGATGGTGATTGCAAATCATGACTCTTGCCAACATTTAAGTAAACTGCATAAAAGAAACATATCTATCGTTGACAATTTAGGCTTCGATACTAATGAAAGAGTCGGATTATTTCGCACTTTTGGAGTTGGTGCTTACGATCTATGGCCTGATTTCTGTGTTTACATAAACAAAATCGATGACTCAGACTTCGAAGACTTTCTTGATTCAAATGACGAGACCCTAACAAACTCACAGCTTTTCCAATTGATGGAGGCTTGTATTCATCCTGCAAGAAAAGAGCTTATCAAATCAGCAATTACAAAATTCGCAATAAACAATATTGATAACAGCTCTTTGGATGTTTTAGAAAAAACATTTGTATCAGCCTACCGTGCTTCTGAGTTTGATCTGGCTCTGACCGTTCTTAATCAAGCTAGTCATGAACTGAATGAAGGTAGGTTCAAAGATCAACACCATCACCTCTTTGCTGAAAAACGCCAATTGATAAAGTGTTATCAATATAAATTAGACGTTACATTGTTGGCTATTAATCAAGACGAATATACCCCTGATTTTCAAGCACATATTAACGATATCCCTATTCCATTCACCTATAAAGAGAAAAAATATTACAACGAATGTGAATATTTTAGACGCTACTATCTAGCATATTATCTAATCGAACATGATACCAAAAATAGCATTCTTATTTTGGAAGGACTGGTCGAAGATACTAGTAACCCAGAACATCTTTTAATGCTGTTACATGCGTATCTTGCTAACCATCATGATGCTTCAAATATAACTTTGATTCGAAATGCTTTGTCAAAAGTAGAACAATCGGCAAAAGCGCAATGGTCTGTTATCTCAAGTTATCCATTACCTTGGATATCTGGAATACTGCATGCTTACTGGACAATTGATGACATCAGTTCAATGAGGGAAACATGGGAACTATTGAGCTCAGCTCAGAAATTTCTTCCTCAGTTACTTACACCTTACTGTGAATTACTACTCAAGCATAAGTTGATAAAAGAAGCAGATATAGCATTTTCAGCTTATATTATATTCCTAGGTCAATACGAAGCACTCTCAGATGAATTAGAAAAAATCAACGACACTATAATGAATGCTTTAGCGAAGGAATCATCTGCTACGCAATATCTCGATCGTTTTGCAGAAAGGAATCAAAGAAGTCCTGAGCAACTAGCAAATAGCTTTAAACTGATTAACGGTAGTGATGTCGAAACATATGTGAAGATAATAAATAACAGCTCTGTTGAAGAGTATTTAGTTGAAACAGTTTCTTCAGTCTCTAAAGAATTGCTTAGCCGCAGTAAAAATATTTACATACCTGTCAAAAATGACGAATCCTCATCTGGATACTCTAGTAAGCCAGCAAACGAAGATCGAATTAATCAATGGTTTTGTAGTCTTTTTAACATGAGAGAAAAAAGCTCTCCACTTCATATTTCGGATCAAAGTCAAATAGGTAGTTCATCTTCAGGTAAAAGCTATGGTGAGGTGGATGGTGTCATAGTAGATAACAATCAAAGTAGACGTATTGCGTTATTTGAAGCATTTCGCCTTCTTAAATGGGGTACTACCGATATCAATGAGCATATGGATAAGTTGGCGGGGTATGCTCAAGAGGGCTTTAATACGATATTTGTTGTCGTATATGCATTCGATAAAGATTTTGTCACCCTATTAGATAAGTATAAGAACCACATAAAAAACCGTCAGCACAAAGGCTTTACCAAAGCAAAGAGTTATGCTCTTGAAACTGTAAATGGTGAAGATTCAGATACCTTTTGGATGGGAAAAGAAGAACTTCAGCGTGGTAACGTTACAGTTTCGATTTATCACGTCGTCATTAGCTTTTATTGTGAATAAAGTATTGAACCATAAACTTGTTCAAAGCGGTGGAATTTTCCCATACATCTTTTCATGCAAACTGGATTTGTGTTATTTCTATTCGTAACACGAAATAGTCCAAAAGCTTGCTGGCGCAGTTCAAAGTAGACACTTGCTTTGGGTTACTCGACTCCGAGTAACTTTATTGCTATGTTTCGCAAAATATATGGAGAATCTCCTGCGCGTTATTTTTCCAGATGCCGTGCAGAGTAATGTATTGATCGGCTGGGGTAAAAATGAAAACCAAAATAATAATGTCGTTTCTACTCGCTTCATTGTGTGTCAGTGTCAGCGCCAGTACGAATGAGCCGAAATACCATTCTGCGCTAACAGTCAAAACGGCATTCAGTGAAGACAGAGACAAGCCTGTAGAAGTCTACTACTGGTATCCCACAACGAATGAAAAAAACAACTTCACGTTTGGTAGGGGTAACATTTTTAAATCAGTCGAAACGCAGTTAGATGCCCCGTTAGCAAGTGGAAAATTTCCCGTTGTGCTTTTGTCGCAGGGCGGAACACGGTCAGCATTTTCCCATAGTGGTTGGATAGCCTCGAGCCTGGCGCAACAAGGTTATGTCGTTGTTGTACCAAAGCCTCCTGCACCGAACGAAATCAATGCAGAAATGGCTGTTGATGAAATCACATTCAGAACCAGTGAGTTGGTGCTTGGGCTGAACGAATTAAGTTCGGTCGGGATACTGTCCGGAGGCGTAGATACTGATGCAGTGCAGGGTGTCGGCTTTTTTCTGGGCGGGACATCTATGCTGATGCTCTCCGGAGCGCAAATAAGCCCGGAAAAATATCGAACATCGTGCCACAACGTCACCAATGTAGACTGTCATTGGTTACGTGAAAATAACGTTGATATTACCAACATCCCGGATCAAAAATTCCCCCGATTTCAGTCTGAAAGCAAACTGAAATCGGTCGTCGTTATCAACCCTGAGCTAACGAAAACTTTTGTCCCTGAAACTTTGGCCTTGATGAAAAATACCATCACCGTGGTGACGCTTTCTGATCGGGTACATCCCGCACTGACACCAGCCGAATCACTTGTTGCTCTTCCCAATGTGACATTTCAAGAGATTCCCAGTGCGAGTCAGTTTAGTGCGTTCGCAGAATGTACTGAGCGTGGCATTAAAATTCTCGCATCAGAAGGGGAGGAAGCACTTTGCCAGGAGCGTGACGAGGTTTCCAGAAAGGACAATCACCAGCAAATTTTGGATGTAATTCTGGCTAGCTTAACAAAGTCATAAGAGTGCAACAATGCGGAGCTTTCTTACACATTGTGTGCTTGGGCCAGCAAAGCGAGAAGTAAGTTTTTCAGGTTTGTCCCCACAACATATTGCAAGACATACTGATGACTGTATTACTTGCCTTAATTAAGTACTTGTACCAGCATTTTAAAACTCAGAAGAACACACAAAATACCAACGATTTTCTTAAGAACTTTATTTGGGAAATACTCTGCGCAACGCACGCCGAGGCTAGTAGTTAAGTAGCTGCTAATGGAGAAGCTGATCATTGCAGGAAGGTATATGTATCCTAATACTAAGTTGTTCCAATCTGTATTTTCCCATCCGTTTAACATGTAACCGAGGCTTCCTGATAGCGCGATAGGGAAACCTATCGCAGCAGAGGTGCCAATAGCACGTTTTACCTCAAAATTTTGCTGGACAAGATAGGGGATGATCAAGCCCGCACCGCTTATAGAGACAAGTGCTGATACAGAGCCAATCACCGAGCCTACAGTGATATTACCGATAGCCCCATGTGGGTTCGGGTTGTACTCATTCTCAGTGTTGCGAAACATCTTATAAGCTACATACAACATGAATACGCTGAAAAAACCTGCCAGATAGATCCCCTGTAGATACGATGCTACGAATGTGGCGCAAAATGTTCCGACTAGAACTCCGCTCAACATTTTTACTACCATTGTCGAGTCTACATTTTCTTTTTTGTAGTGAGCGCGCATGCTGCCCAATGTTGTAATAATCATCGAAGCCATTGATGTCCCTAAGGCAAGATGGACTACTTCCGTATCAGCTATTCCCTGTAGTGAAAACAGAAACGCAAAAATCGGGACGGCCATTCCACCACCACCCACACCAACGAGTCCAGCGAGAAAGCCGATGCCCAAGCCTGCTGTAATGTAATAGATAATAAAGATAGGTTCGTTCATGATGGTTCTGCCTTCGATAAAATGGTCGTTGCTAAAATGTTACTCGAACGCTAACTTGCTATGGTAACGTTAAGAGGACAGAAAATAATGAATAATGGCCAAAATGGAATTGAGTAAATAAAGTGACAAACTCTGACTACAGCGAATGGAAAAATGGAGCCGCACTGATCGCTAAGGAGTGGCAGCATGAAAGGAGCGACTTCAACCATTTGGATCAACGGCCACATAATTGGCACAGTCATCATCGAGGCCAGCTACTGTGTATAGATGAAGGGCTAATTCAGGTCAAAACCGATGAAGGAACGTGGATACTACCCCCTCACCGAGCTGGTTGGATCCCCCCGGGTGCGATGCACAGTGTTTATTTTTGTGGTTCTCTGAAAGGTCGTTCATTACTGTTTACTCCAGAGAGTTGTGAGCGGTTTCCAATGAGACCTTGTGTGATCCAAATGAGCGATGTGTTGAAAGCCCTATCGGTTAGAGCATCGATATGGAGCAAAACAGACGATCTATCCATACAGTTTTTACGTATTCTTGCCGTAATATCCGATGAAATCGTCAATAGCCCTCATGAGTCACTCCACATCCCACTGCCCAGAGATCCGAGACTGCAAAAAGTTACTCAAGCGATTTTAATAGACCCAAACAGCAAACATTCTGTGGAGCATTGGGCAAAGATCGGGGCAGTCTCATCTCGGACATTAAGACGATTGATTCGAAGTGAGTTAAACATGAGTTTTAGTGAATGGCGGCAACAAGCACTGCTAATACATTCGTTAGAAATGATGGCTCGCGGAGAATCCGTAGGAGCGGTTGCACATGCTTTGGGTTATTCGACGCCCAGTAACTTTATCGCGATGTTTCGTCGGGTCTATGGCGATTCACCCACGCGTTACTTTTCGAGTCGTGGCATATAGTTGCCAAGAGCTTACCTAAATTAGGTTCGTTTTTATGTACTGAGGCTTTACATACATTTACTCACCCAACATAAGCAATTGCTTCTAGCTTCTTTCTGCCCCAAATGAGCTGAAATCAATTTCGAAGTGGATAATAGATTTCAAGATTTTTAAATATTTAATCTAATGGAAGGCAAGACCACACTCCTACGGTTATTGACAACATAAAGGGGGGGAGAATGTTCATTCCTTTGCTTTAAATGTACTTCAAAATTACCCGTTCAACTTGTGCCATACAGGCTCTTTATCGTCTCCCTCAACCACACGATTTTAGGGTTCTTGTTATTGCGTTTGTGCCAAATCATAGTAAATGGAATCAGTAGCTTGTGCTGATAATCTTCCGCAATGGGGATAGGCAACGCTATTAAGTTGGGGTGAAGCTGTTCGCAGTATCGCTGACAATATTTTGGTGCTGTGGTTAACATTTGATGATCGGGCTTTTCTGCAACAAATAAAGCTTGCTCGAAACTCGCCATCGTTAGGCTAACGTTTCGAGTGTGTCCCTGCTCAGCCAAGATCTCATCCAATGCCCAACTGTCATTTTTCTCCCATGCTACATTGATGTGGGCATAGCTTAAGAAAGTATCTAAATTCCACTCTTGCTTGAGTGCAGGATGATCCTTGCGGACATACACCATAGGTAAATCCGAGAACAGCACTTCGAAATTAATAAAATACGGGAGCAGTTCTAACGACTCTTTGGAGCGAGGATGGCTTTCACGGCCAGTAAAACCAATATCCACTTCACCGCTGGTAATGGCGTCTAACGAGTCGTAATCCCAGTTATGGAACTTTACCGTTGAGTCTGGGTAAAAATCATGGATTCGTTTGGTCAGTTCATCCGCCATGATGAGTGACAATGGCGACTCTACTCCAAGATGAAATTTAACCCCGCTTGGCGCATCATCACCTCGGTGTGAAACAATCTGGTTACCGATCTGCATCCAGTCTGACAAAAGCACTTGCACGTTTGTCGCGAGATTTGTTGGTTTTAGGCCTTGCGGCGTATTCACAAAAAGCGGGTCATCAAACCAAGCGCGCAATTTGCCTAAAGACTTACTCACGGTTGAGGGAGTTACATTAAGTTTTTTCGCCGTTTTCGTAACACTCTGCTCTTGCAGTAGCAATTGCAGAGTGAGCAGTAAATTAAGATCAAGTCGGGCAAGAGATTTCTTCATGAGGCTCACTAACGTTCTGATTTGGAAATAATAATATTATGGAGAGTCCAATAACGCTACTAGCAACCAACGCTATCATTAACATCATCACAGCCGACACACCTAACGTCGCCATCAACCAAATGTAAAGCGCAGAACAAGAAACCTGCCCTATGCCAAGCATAGAACTTGCCTGACCAGCTTTACGAGAAAACTGACTTAGCGCCTGATTCATCGCCACACCAAACCCCATAGGGAAACTCATGCTGAGCAGAGTGAACCCTACCATATAAAGTGTCGGACTATCGCTATTCAAGTGAGCCGCGAGAATAACGATAGCCGACAGGAAATTGGTCATTTGTGCAGCGAACATCAATGTGGTTTGTTTGAAGTAAGACAGAGCAAATGGGACTGAAAACGATGTAGTCATACCAACCATCGCGAGTAGTGCCATCGTGGTTGAATATTCGCCTCGAGTAAAACCAATCGAATCCATTATTATCATTGGTGACGTATTTACATAAGAGAGAATCGCTGTGACGCCTAAAGATGTATAAATAACGCGCGATATAAAAAAACGGTTATATAGTGATTCGTTCGAATCTTCACTCATATCTAAAAGTGTGCGCTTGGTTTTAGGCAAGGTTTCTTTTAAGACAAAGCAAGCAATTAAGCCTATCGCAATACCCATCATCGCCATGGCAGTGAATAACACGGGCCACGGAAACTTGATCATAATCAGATTGCCGATCACGGGGGCAAGTACTGGGATAGAACAGATAATTCCATTGAGCATCGACAGAACCTTAGCTCGCTTTTGCTCACCTAAAGTGTCGCGCAAAATGGCGAAGGCCACTACGTAGCAACATGCGGCACCTACACCTTGAAAGAAGCGCATTATTAGGAAGCTATTACTGGTCTCAGCAGAGCCCGCGAACATTGATGCAAGGGTAAAAATCACTGCACCCCAAATGGCAACAGGTTTGCGTCCAAAACAATCAGCAACTCGCCCAACAAAAATCATAGTCGATGCTAGACCAGCAAGGTAAATAGAAAAAGCAATATGAAGTTGTGATTCGCTTGCAGACAGGTCATTGGCGATTTGTGGTAAAGCAACCAAGTAGAGATCTATTGCCGTAGGATAAAGCAGCACAAAGGCGAAGCTACATATCAGATATCGGGGTAAATTAATTTGTTCCATTACTACCTCGTGAAGGAATTGGGCTTACGAGCATGATATGCAACATTACTCATCTTGGCGCGTTACCTTTCTGACAACAGGTATTTCCATATACGACATCAGCAACGATTGTGGCTACAGCAGTCAAACTTACACTGAGAAGAACCGTGGTATCGGGTGAAAGCAATCTATACAACCGAGTCCACAATAGACCACGATGGACATTATGTATTCTGCTCTCAAAACCGAAGGTTTAGATAGTATGATTAAGCCTTTCAAGCGGAGTTGGTCTGTCTCTGCAACCTTAATTTTTCCAAGATACAATGTGTTTTGGCTTTACAGGAGTCAGACTGGCCTGGCTCCTTTTTCCCAGTGTTCGTCGCGAACGCTACCATCGTGAGTTGTAGAGCCTTAGTTATAGAAACCATTAACTCAGTTAGTGAAAGGAGATTCCAGCTCCCTATAGTGCTTCTCTCACCAATCTTCTGTTTGGGCCATTATCTCTAACATCCAGACGCGAAATAGCATAAGATACACGGCCTTTACTAGCACTGAGCCACTCATCGTAATGACAGATAAAACACAGCAAGCGACATTTGCCGATCTTGGCCTGATTCCAACCTTAGTCGAGCGACTAGAAGCGTTAGAATACAGCCAACCGACGCCCATTCAATCTCATACCATTCCTTATATCCTTGAAGGGAAAGACATTGTTGGCGGTGCCAATACGGGCTCTGGTAAAACCGCTGCTTTTTCGCTGCCAATTCTGCAAAAAATTGTTCAGCAAGACGAAACAAATCATCGCCGTGGTAACTTCGTTTCTCACCTGATTTTAGTTCCAACTCGTGAGCTGGCATCACAGGTGGCATATAACGTCAAATCTTACTCATACCATCTTAGAGATAAGATCAAAACGGTTGCCGTATTTGGTGGTGTGTCGGTGAACCCACAAATGCTGGCGCTTCGCGGTGGCTGTGACATTATCGTAGCTACGCCAGGTCGATTACTTGATCTGGTATCCAGTAACGCGATTAAGTTGGACCAAGTAAAAACGCTCGTGCTCGATGAAGCTGACCGTATGTTGAGCCTCGGATTTACCGAAGAACTCAATAAGATTCTTGCGTTACTGCCAGAGAAGAAACAGACGCTGTTATTTTCTGCTACTTTCCCTGATAAAGTCACGACGCTGGCTCAGCACTTGCTCCGTGACCCTGTTGAAGTTCAGTTGCAGAGCGCAGAAGCCAGCACTTTGGTGCAACGTGTGTTTAGTGTAAATAAAGGTGAGAAAACGGCGGTACTTGCGCACTTAATCAAACAGCATCAGTGGCGACAGACTTTGATTTTTGTGAATGCTAAGAATGCCTGTAACCATTTAGCTCAAAAGCTGTCAAAACGCGGTATTACTGCTGAAGTTTTCCATGGTGATAAAGGGCAGGGCGCTCGTACTCGTGTACTTGACGGTTTTAAGTCTGGCGAGATTCAAGTTCTTATTGCCACCGATATCGCAGCACGTGGCCTTGATATTGAAAAGCTGCCAGTGGTGATTAACTTCGATCTCCCGCGTAGTCCTGCTGACTATATGCATCGAATAGGGCGTAGTGGTCGTGCTGGTGAAGTGGGTCTAGGGCTATCTCTTATCGATTACGATGACTACCACCATTTCAAAGTGATAGAAAAGAAAAATAAGTTCCAACTTGAACGTGAGCAGGTAGAGGGCTTTGAAGTGGAAGACGACCAAAGTGAAGCCTACTTTTTACCGATGAAGCCGCGAGCAAAGCCAGCAGGTACGGGTAAAAAGAAGAAAAAGCGTAATCAATAGAAAACGTAAACTACATGTGAGTTTACTTATGGGAGGCGTTGGAGAAGGGGGCGCACTAGCTTGAGTATTCTCTTCTAGCCATTTCTTTAAAGAACAATAGAGCCTTGCTGGAGCTACCAGTAGGGCTCTATTGCTTTTCAAGGTTATGTACTATCGACGCGTCGGACGTCCACGAGGTGAGCGTTTTTTAAATGCGGATGCAGCTTTAGCTTGTGACTTGAGGATAGAGTCAACGGTTAGCGGCATTGGCTCTTTAGGTTCAAGACCATGAGGGAACGTACGAGCTCTCGGTGGTAAATCATATTCTTCTTCACTTGCGCGTGGCATGCGCTTAAAGCGATAAAGGTAAAAGTTTTCTAATTTTTCTCTCGCCCATTCGGTCTTCTTTAAATACTTCACACTACTTGCAATCGAAGGCTTAGTGTTAAAGCAATTAAAGCGCATTGCTGTATCTAGAATGTCCCAGCCATAAAAATCCACCAACTCTTGCAACATAGTTTCTAGCTTTAACCCGTGCAGTGGGTTGTTTCGTTGCAGTTCGATTCTTTCTTCGTCAGTCATCATTTTAGGGGCCTTACTCATCAAAGGGTGGAGTTTAGCAAAGTATACATTACAGAGATATCTATAGTTAGGCAGCGATGGTTTGGGTTGCAACTCGATTTGATGTTGTTAGTGCGTACTTGCATGAGCAAAATTAACCAATTACCTGTGTGAATACGGATATGTTTTTTCTACCTTGAAAAGCACAGGTGGAGTTGCGGCTGTTCCTCTTGTTGAATTGCTGTTCAAAAACTCTCACTAAAGATCAGCGTACTCTAATGCAATGTTAAATCTTTGTGTAATAAGTGAGATTTTTGTTGTCCTTTTACTAATGTCTAATATTCCTACCGATAGCAACACATGCTTAATAGGTTCAAATCAAAAATTAGCCATACCGCTTTCTTGGTGTGGTCTCGATGTTTGATGTGGGTGTTGTCTCGTATTGGTCTGTATACCAAGCGAAACTCTAGTTGGCATAGTTCAACGTTGAAATATAACAAAGGATAGCTCAATGTCTGACTCAAGTAAGACCTTTTACAGGGATGTGCGCAAAAAACCGCATGAATTTGAAAGTCGTGAAGACTTTCTAAACCATGATTTAACCATCATGAGCTTTCGTCGCTGGGGTATTCATTTGCCATCACGTGATTACAGTATTGAAATCGAAGACTGGGTGCCTGCATTAGCCGCAACCATTGGTAAAGTGGTGATGGTCACCGCCATGGTTGCTGCCTTTGCTGCTCAGTTCGGTTTATCTCCGGAGTTCGTTGCAGAAAACGTGCGTTACGAATTGCTTATCGCGGGTGCTCTGTTCGTTATTTTGTTTTCTGCCATCCTAAACCCGAATGCAAACCTAGCCGGTACCCACGGCCCAATGATACCGCTGATTCCCATGATTGCTGCTGCAGGAGGGCATCCTCTGGCGCTTGGCTTGATGGTATGTGCTTTTGGCTTAATTCTCGCTTTGACTAAAGGCGGTTCTAAACTCATGACCTTGACTGGCATTGGAGTTCGAGGAGGGTTATTGATCTACCTAGGCGCTGTTGGGTTGCTCGGACAAATTAATAAGACTGAGGCGTGGGCTGCAAGTACAGACCAAGGTTACATTTCGTTTGTTGTCATTGGTCTAACGGTTATGGTTTATGCCTATCTAGCTAAGATCAACAAGCGTTGGTTGGCAATTCCACTGTGTTCTGCACTCGCGGGTATTGTTGCTTATTTGATGGGCGCTGAGTTTGCTTTTACCACAGAACCGGGCCTGCCTAATTTCAGTCCATTCTACTGGTGGGGTGAAGATACAGGCTGGCAGCTAGGCTGGCCAACCCTAGAGCACTTTATTGCCGTGACTCCATTTGCGCTACTGGCAGTCGCTATGTGGTCCCCTGATTATCTCGGCCATCGTGTGTTTCAAGAACTTAACTACCCAAAAGAAGCAAAAGGCGTACTCATGGATGTCGACGACACGATGGTCGGAGCGTCTGTTCGTCAGGGAGTTGGCTCACTATTAGGTGGCGGAAACCTAGCTTCTTCTTGGGGAACGTACATGATTCCAGCCGCAATTGCTAAACGTCCTATTCCAGGTGGCGCACTGTTAACGGGTTTCATGTGTATTGCCGCCGCGGTAATTGGTTACCCTATGGATCTAGCGATGTGGGAGCCTGTTCTGCGCGTTGCTTTGATTGTCGGTGTATTCTTACCACTTCTTGAAGCGGGTATGCAGATGATCCACAAGCATAAAGATTCACTCAGTGCCGGTATCTGTATTTTTGCCTGTGCATTCGTTAATCCAGTCTTTGGCTGGGCAATCACGATGCTACTGGATAACCTTGGACTTATCGGCGACCATGAGCGTGCCAACGAACTCTCGAGAAAAGATAAATACCTGATTCCTGGTACTGCATTTATCGTCTGTGCAGGCTCCCTTGCTGTCGTTGGTCAGCTTCCGGGTATTCCTGCTCTGGTCGGTTAATCGAATTATGTTCTAAAGGACTAGTTGGAGTGGTAAGTAAGATGGCTTTCTCAAGCTATGCCTATTTCTCAAAAGTAAAAGGTTTGGACTGTGTAGTTAAGCCTTCAAAGCGCATGTAGGGAAAGTAAGGCGCAAACAAAAAGCTACCTAGTAATAGGTAGCTTTTTGTATAGACATTTAGCCTACCAAGCAGGGACTAAATGATTGATTCAATGCCGTATTTTGCGCCGTAGTGTTCAACGACAAAATCAATGTCTTTGTCACCGCGACCGGATAAGTTGATCAGAATTGAGCCAGTTTCTCCTTGCTTCGCGAGTTTAATCGCGTAAGCGACAGCGTGTGAGGATTCAATCGCTGGAATAATCCCCTCTTCGCGAGACAGTTCAAAGAATGCATCAATTGCTTCGTCATCAGTGATTGAGCCGTAATTGACACGGCCAATGTCTTTTAAGTAACTATGCTGAGGCCCAACCGATGGGTAATCTAAGCCACTTGCTACAGAATAGACTTCCTGTGGTTCGCCTTGCTCATCTTTAAGCATGTAAGACTTAAATCCGTGCATAATACCTGGCTCACCGAGTGTGAGTGTTGCAGCGTGCTCGCCAACCTTTTGCAAAGAGCGGCCCGCGGGCTCGACGCCGTGAATGGCGACTTGTTCATCGTCTAAGAAAGCAGTAAATAGCCCCATCGCATTAGATCCACCCCCAACACATGCAACGAGATTATTGGGTAGCTTACCTGTCATTTCTTTGAATTGAACTCGTGCTTCGTTACCGATAATTGATTGGAAATCTCGTACCATTTTAGGGAATGGGTGAGGGCCAACGACAGAGCCTATCGCATAAAGTTGTGTGTCAGGATCTTTTAGGTAGGCTTCGAAGGCAGAATCAACCGCTTCTTTGAGAGTTTTGCGCCCGTGAGTAGCAGGGATGACATTGGCACCAAGGATTCTCATACGGACGACATTCGGGTGCTCTTTGGCAATATCAACTTCACCCATGTAAATATCGCACTTTAAGCCGACCAGTGCGGCGGCTGTCGCAAGCGCGACCCCATGTTGCCCTGCGCCAGTTTCAGCAATCAGTTTCTTCTTACCCATCTTTTTAGCGAGAATGGCTTCTCCTAAGCAGTGGTTAATTTTATGTGCGCCTGTATGGTTTAAGTCCTCGCGCTTTAGGTAGATGTCTGCTCCGTATTTCTTAGACAAGTTTTCTGCATGGAAGATTGGGCTAGGTCGTCCAACAAAGTGCTTATACAGGCGAGCAAGTTCCGCTTTAAATTCAGGATCTTTGCTGCATTCCTCATAAGCTGCGTTGATGTCACGCATGATTTGTTCAAGCTCCGGCGGCACGAAGCTACCACCGTATTCACCAAAGTATCCTTCTTCATTGGGCATGGTGAGATCAAACGAGTTTTTCATTATTTACATCCTAGTTAACGAAAGTATTGATACTTTTATACCCAAAATTTGGAAGAGGTTGTGTGATCAGTTGCTTAAATCAGAATTCGCGATCTAGTGAACTAGTTAAAAAGTACAATTTGTGTGGTTGATAACGGGTTGGATACAAAATAAGGAGGGATTTAAGAGGCGCAAAAAAGCCCCGAGAGATCCTAGGCTGTCATAAGAACCTCTCGAGGCAAACAGAGTGCTGGAAATACACTCTGCGATGGTGTCTGGAAACAAAAGTTAGATTCGTTTCCTTTGCCAGATATTAGGGTTTTAGAATGAGCTGATGTCAGCGAAATGTCACAAGTTAATCGCGGTATCTAAAGCTTATTTTTTATTTTTGAACAATGGGTTAGAAAATAGACTACAACAGACTAACCAACCGTGTGTTCTGTATCTTTTAAATTGAACATGATCTTTCTTTGTTTCGAATCGACGTCTTTAACCAATACGTGCACTTTAGTCCCTAAAGTAAACGTGGTGCTCTGGCTAGAAATTTTTTGTTTGACTGCATCAAATTCGAACTCTCCATTTTGAAAACTTGATAAAGGAATGAGACCTTCGATCCGGTTTTCCTCTAACTCAACAAATACTCCGAAGTGTGTGACTCCAGACACCTTCCCCGTGAAGTGTTGCCCAATAAATGGCTTCATGTAATGACATTTCAGTGCAGACTCAACCTCTCGGCTCACTTCATCTGCCTGACGAGATTGATGTGAACAGTGCACGCTCAGTTGCTCGATTACTTTTGTATCGTAAGGGTAGTTGTTCGCCGCACCTGTCAATTGACGAATAGGTTTTAGTTTCATGAGCAGACTGCGTAGCTTGCCTGTTTTTTGCTCTCGAAGTTTAGCGCGAATGGCGCGGTGAACGAGTAAGTCTGGGTAACGACGAATTGGCGAAGTAAAGTGCGCGTATGCGTCATAGGCTAAACCGAAGTGACCCATATTCTTCGGCGAATACTCGGCTTGACTCTGAGAACGTAGCAGTAGGGTACGAATCACATCACACTCATCCAAATCTTGCACTTGTTCCAGTAATGCGTTGTAGTCATGAGAAGTTGGTTTATCACCACCCGCAAGCGTTAGCCCTTTGTCTGCAAGCATCATTCTTAATGAGGACAGTTTTTTCATCTGAGGACCAGAGTGCACGCGGTATAAGCTCGGTATTTTTTGTTGCTGCAAAAATTGAGCGGTGGCAACGTTGGCACACAGCATGAATTCTTCGATCATTCGGTGGGCATCATTTCGAACTACAGGAACGATGGACGCGATTTTCTTTTTATTGTTTAACGTGAATGAAAGCTCTTGCGTGTCAAAATCAATGGCACCACGGACTTGACGTTGACCTGATAGGTTCAAATACAAGCGATGGAGATTCACCAGATGCTGTTTAATGTTTTGTTTTGGGTTCTTACCTTGGTATTTTTTTGCTTCCGTTGATTGGGAAACAATACGGTAAGCTTCGTTATAAGTTAAACGAGCATGCGAGTGAATGATCCCTTCAGAAAACTCTGAATCTAGCATGTTACCTTCGTCGTCAAAGGTCATCTCACATACCATAACCAATCTGTCTTCATTCGGGTTAAGCGAGCACAAACCGTTAGATAATGTTTCTGGTAGCATTGGTACAACGTATCCGGGGAAGTAAACGGACGTTGCACGAGATTGCGCCTCAAGATCTAAATGGTCGTTTGGCTGAACGTAGTGAGATACGTCTGCAATCGCAACGAATAACTTCCAATGCCCATTGTCCATTTGGTATGCGTAAACGGCATCATCAAAGTCTTTCGCGTCGTCCCCATCGATAGTGACGAACGGTAAATCTCGATAATCCACTCGTGACGTTTTGTCTTTTTCTTCTACGTGATTGCCAAATGCGGAAGCAGCGTGAAGAACTTCATCATCCCAATGGTCATTGATGCCATGTCGACGTAACGCCAATTTAACTTCAATCCCCGCTTCTCCCGGACGCCCTAATACTTCAGCCACTTCAACTGTTGTTGATTGTCTGTGATCTGGATAGGCAGTGACTTTACAATGAACGAGTTTACCGGCACTTTTGGTGATAAGATCATTTGGTGTGACATGAATGGTTTGAGTCAGTTTCGCGCTTTCTGGCACTAGATAGAAGTTCGAACCTTTTCTCTTTAACAAGCCTACGATGTGGGTTGTTTTTCGTTCCACTATTTTGATGAAACGATGATTTGAGCGTCCTTGATGCTGAGCATTGCCTTTCAGAACCAGTACGATATCGCCATCAAACACATGAGTAAGTTGGTGTTTAGGTAAGAAAAGGTCTTTTTCATTACTGTCGTAAGTGACAAAACCAAAGCCGTCTGCGTGAATGCTGACCTTTCCAGAAACCAAAGCGGTTTGATCGACTTTCTTATAACCACGGCGATGCGTGAAAATCAACTGGCCATCGCGCTCCATAGCGCGTAAACGTTTTTTTAAAGCGTCTTTTTGTGGTTTCTCATCTAAGCCAGTAGAGCGAGAAATTTGCTCGTGACTTAAGTGATTTTTAACTTTATCGAATAGGCTAAGGATAACGTCTCGGCTAGGGATAATGTGCTCGTAATTATTAGAATTTATTGATTGTGCGGATATATTTAATTTCATTTTTTTCTCTTATATTCGCCAATCGCTTTTATTTTATAAACTTTATTTATATGAGCAAAGCATGAGGCGAAGTGATTCAGATATGAATCAGATTAATTTAATTCCAAACTGGAATTGCAAGATAGGTAGTGTGATTACCTAAAGATGTATACCAAAGTGACTTTATTGAAAGTGATTAATGACGGTGTGGGAGAGGTAAGTGATTTGGGTATATAAACTTAGATAGAGAATAGTAAGGGCGGCAATAAGTGGAAGGGGATTGTGGCACCAACAACGTTGATGCCACACAAAGAATTACAGTGCAGTTACTTCAGCAGCTTGTAAACCTTTGTTACCTTGTTCAACAACGAACGATACTTTTTGGCCTTCAGTAAGAGTTTTGAAGCCTTCAGAAACAATAGAACGGAAGTGAACGAATACGTCATCACCGCCATTGTCTTGAGAAATAAAACCAAAACCTTTAGTTTCGTTGAACCATTTTACTGAACCAGTTAATTTATTAGACATAGATACCTCTATATTTGATTGTTTTAAATATTGAATTTTTAGCTAATATCAAGTGCTACTATATGATTTTAGAGATAACTATTTTGTCGCAGGAACGTAAACGAGGAATTCGATGTGGAACTGAGAGAAACTTTGATCTTTAATTACATTAATAGCTCTTTCCGTAAGAGCTGATGTGCAGTATACCGACAAAATTAATAAAGGCTAGCCTTTTCTTTTTTTATTTTTAAGTACACCAAGCGCATTGCTTTCAAAGCATACGTTTGGTGTATAAGACGGCATGGTGTTATAGATGGTGCAGAGCGCTTAGTGTTTTCTGGTTGGGCCGTTACGAACGATGTCTTTACCATTGTCATATACGTGCTGCGAAACCCAGCGGCCAAGGAGCAATTGGTGCTTTTCTCCTAATACGGCAACAAATGGACGGCCATCGGTATTAGAGGTGGCTAGCGCAACGCCAGTGACACCTTCAAGACCCAGAGCGCCGCTTTCTACTAAATGCAGAAATGCCTCTAACTCTTCAATCGTTTCGATTACATGGTTATCAATATTCATTGTATTCAATCTCTTCGAATTGCATTGCGGTCGCGTACTCTACCTAAGTTAAGCGTGGAAACCAAGTTTCTGCGTGAGTCATGTAATGAGAGAGCCTTGTCCTGCCATTAATTATCAATGGTTAGTCTCGATAGTCCGGAACTTGTCTAGATTCAATAAAGGTGAAAACCCTCGCTGGTTAGACATGAGTCACATAATGTTGCCTGGTTTATGTCAACAATACTTTTGCTATTGGATGGGGGTGAAGGGGAGTGCAATAATTTGTGAAACTCTTTTCCTAAAGGCTATTATGAAGAAAGTCCTGATTACCGGTTTTGAACCTTTTGGTGGTGACGCCATTAACCCCGCCTTAGAAGCGGTCAAGCGATTAGAGGCTGCGGCAATAGAAGATGCCATGATCGTTACTTGCCCAGTTCCTGTGATTCGGCATGAGTCAGTGAATACCGTTATTGATGCAATAGAAGCGCACCAGCCAGATTGTGTGATTACCGTTGGGCAAGCGGCCGGACGTGGCGCGATCACCCCAGAGCGTGTCGCAATTAATGTGGATGATTTTCGTATTCCAGATAACGCTGGTCATCAACCGATTGATGAACCCGTAGTGGCTGATGGCCCAGATGCTTACTTCTCGACGCTGCCGATAAAGCGTGTTGTTCAAACGCTGCAAAAGCAGGGGATACCTAGCCAGATTTCCAACAGTGCCGGAACATTTGTATGTAACCACCTTTTTTATGGCATCCAACATTATCTAAAAGACAAACCAATTCGTCATGGGTTTGTTCATATCCCATTATTGCCAGAACAAGCAGCAGGTGGCAGTCAGCCTTCTATGTCTCTGGAGATGATAGTCGAAGGGCTAAGGCTGGTGGCTCAAGTTTGTATTGCCAATGAAAACGACATATTGGTCAGCGGCGGGTCGATTTGCTAGTAAGTGCTTTACAGTGCACTAAGTGTCTGAAAGCTAGTAATAAGTTCATCGTTTGATGTTGTAATAAATGTTAGCTTTGTCAAATTTCACAAGTAGCGAAAGGAGTAGCATTGAATAGTCAGGTTGGATGTTGTTCAAACTGGCGTTCCCCTAATACAGGAGGTGTTAGGGGCTACCCTTACGAAAGGCGAGTTATCATGAAAAGCAACAAAAGTAAGTCAATCGCACTTATCTCTGTCGTTGTTTTCGCATTGGCTATCGCTGCGCTTAAATTCGAAAACACGCTCGGAGTTCTTCCCATCGTAGTCGCTATTATCGCGTTTTTTACCTGCGTCATTTACACCAGTATGTATCTTTCTGATATGAAGCGTTCAGAGTTGATAAGTCACTCTGATCATTCTCAAAAAATGTGTACCCACGCATCACGCAATGAGCTTGATGAGCGCGATAAAAAGCGTTGAAGCGAGTCACATTCTCCGTATACTTTGCTGGTGCATTAATGCACTAACGTGTCGGAGATAAGCATGTCAAATCGAGTACCAACCAACATACTGACCGGATTTTTGGGTGTCGGTAAAACGACCACGATTTTAAATCTACTGAAGAACAAACCGGAAAACGAAAACTGGGCGGTTTTGGTCAATGAATTTGGTGAGATTGGCATCGACGGTGCATTGATGACCGACCAAGGTGCGCTGATTAAAGAAGTGCCGGGTGGCTGTATGTGTTGCACGGCGGGCGTGCCAATGTCGGTCGGTATTACCGCGTTACTGCGCCAAAAACCGGACCGTTTATTGATTGAGCCGACAGGCCTTGGTCATCCAAAACAGGTTATCGCGACGCTTACCTCAGAACAGTATGAACCTTACGTTGATCTAAAAGCGACGATCGCTCTGGTTGATCCGCGTAACTTAAGTGATGAAAAATATCTTTCTAACCAAAATTTCGTGGACCAGTTAGACAGCGCAGATGTGGTTATAGGCAGTAAGGTTGACCTTTGTACCAGTCACGACATTGATGTGTTTAATGACTGGGTGACGGACCAATCTCCCTCAAAAGTATTCAGTAAGCTTATTCATGACGGTGAGTTACCGATAGAAGTCTTGGATATCGAACGGGTTTACGGCAGCGCTTCTTCCCATATCGAGTCACATCATCATGACCATGCTCACCAAGAGCCTCAATTCCAGTTGCCGCCAGGTGAAGCCTTTGTGCGCAAAGAGAACAAAGGGCAAGGGTATTTTAGCTGCGGGTGGTTGTTTGGGGCAGAGTACACGTTTGATTTTGATAAACTTTTCTCAATGCTTTCGGACTTAACGGCGGAACGCGTTAAAGCGGTGGTCAACACGGATCAGGGGTGCTACGCGTTTAATGTTGCCAACCGAGTCGTGTCGGTGAATGAAATCAGCTTAGAAGGGTTTGAATCACGATTAGAAGTGATAGATTCTCAGCTGTTGCCATGGGATGAACTTGAGCAAATTCTCCTTCAGTTGTCTGGCATCAAGCGTTAAATCGAACAAATGTTAAACGGAAACGGTGAGCCAGCAATCTGTCTGCGTTCGCCGTTTTTGCTTTTGTAGCGTTTCAATGAGAAAAGTGAGATAAATCACTCAAATTCGGGTATAGTGCACGGCTAAATTTTTAAAGCTATTTTTAGTGGTTTGTTTAAGGAATACGCTCAATGTCATTTTCATCTCAAGGTTTTGCGCCAGAAGTGGTTAAAGCACTGGCAGAATGCGGTTATGAAAAGTTAACGCCAATTCAACAGAAGGCGATTCCAATGGCTCGCAAAGGCCATGATATTTTCGCTACAGCACAAACAGGTACTGGTAAAACGGCTGCGTTTTCTCTGCCTATGATTCAGCAGTTGTTAGACAGTAACCGTAGCGCTTCTCGTAAGACTGCTCGTGCACTTATCTTGGCTCCAACTCGCGAGCTTGCTGAACAAATTGCTGACAACATCAAAGCTTATACGAAGTACACCAATCTGTCGGTGGCGGCGATTTTCGGTGGCCGTAAAATGTCTTCTCAGGTTGCGGCACTGGAAAATGGTGTTGATATCCTTGTGGCTACACCTGGTCGATTGGAAGAACACATCGAACAAGGTAATGTCTCGGTGGCACACTTAGAGTTTTTGGTGTTTGATGAAGCAGACCGTATCTTGGATATGGGCTTTATTCATGCAGTTCGTAAGATCATGCTGGATGTGGATACAGATCCGCAAATCATGATGTTTTCGGCAACGACTTCAAGCCAGCTAAATCTGTTAGCGAAAGACATTCTGCGTAAACCAAAACGTATCGAAGTAGAGCGTGCAAATACTACGGCACAAACAGTTGCTCACGTGCTATATCCAGTTGATCAAGAGCGAAAAACGGAACTGCTTTCAGAGCTAATTGGTCGCAAAAACTGGAAACAAGTGTTGGTATTTGTGAACTACAAAGAGACCGCAAACGAAGTGGTAAAAGAGCTGAAACTTGATGGTATCAAAGCGGTGGTTTGTCATGGTGACCGTGCTCAGAGTGCTCGTCGTCGTGCGCTAGAAGAGTTCAAGTCCGGTAAAGCACGTGTCATGGTGGCTACCGATGTCGCTGCTCGAGGTCTAGATATTGAAGACTTACCTCACGTTGTGAACTATGACATGCCTTTCCTAGCGGAAGATTACGTTCACCGAATTGGTCGTACGGGTCGTGCAGGTAAACAAGGTCATGCTGTTTCATTTGTAAACCGAGATGAAGAGCTCACGGTGGTTCAGGTTGAAAATCTAATCCAGCAACGCATTCGCCGTATTGAGCTTGCAGGCTATGAACCAAAACAGCGTGAATCTTATATTGAAAAGCTGCACTCAAAACCAGCATTCAAGAATCGTCAAGGTCGTCGTAATAATCCGAACCAGTCGGCAACAGACCAAGGGTCGGCAGAGCGTCGTCTTGCTATGGTGAAGCGCCTGAAAGCGCGTCGTGGCGCAAAGTAAATTACATCAGTTTGTGTGAAAAGAGCCCCTCAACTGAGGGGGCTCTTTTTGTTTGCCGTTTCGCGTTAATTTAGGCCAAGCATATTGGGTTCACCACGATAAATAATGCGATCGTTTCCTCGATGAATACCAAACGTAACAATGACGGGTGGGTTTTCCTCTTCACTTGTAGAGCTATCCCAGTCGTATTTTAGCCAAGGGATGCGATTGCCTGAGCTGTCTAAATCTAGGTGGAATTGTATTTGCTCGCGCGCTGAGTCAATTTGGCTTGCAACGATATCGGTCATTCTGCCAATACTCATCGTTCCAACGCCAGAAAGCAGGGCGTTGTTTGTTGGCGCATGCGACCAAATTGGCGTGCTGAAGTAATATTCACCATTCGCCGTTGTTGAGCTGTCATCGAAGTTAGTCGTAAATCGACCGTTTTGCCAAATTTCCACATCAAGTGGCACTTTGATCACCATGCCTTGGTTGCCACCTACATCTTGAAAGTTCAAACGACCGAATCGAATGTCCGGTTGTTGAGTGAGCACTTCGCTGTTATCAAAGAAATTTACCTCATCAACGGCTTTAGTCGTGACTATACCTATTTTGCTGCTGTCACTGTTAGTCCCATTATTAAATGGACCATCAGGGTATTGTTTATCGGTTGTGTTCTTTTTCCAACATGGGCTATTGTTACAAGTCGCGTTGGTTGAGGGCTTCTCGATAACAAACGTTCCAACACTCGCGCTACCCAGTAGTTTCCAGTCTACCTTCTTAGGCTTAGGCGGCAAAAACCGATCGGAGTATGAGCTTAGCTCGCCTAAATCGAAATGTTGTTGAAGGTTAGATGAAAAGTGGACGTAGTTCTTCACGTTTTCTTTATTCGCATTGAGTGCGACAACATCGTAAGTGACTTTTTCAAAAGGTTGATTCATGTAAGCAAAAGTTTGGCCATGTGGGTAGTGCCATTCTTGGTCTTGCACTTGAAAATATTTTGGGTAAAAACGACCGATGTAACGATAGCCTTCGTTAACAGTCATACCTAGATATTTACTTTCTAGGTTTGTTTTTACTCTCAAGCTCCCGACTTCTTCCCAATATAATCCATTAAAGACGAATTGATCATTCTTAGCTGAATTATGCGCCTGAGCCAGTGAGTAACTACTTTTTAGCAATTTCGAGGTTTGGTTCGCTGTCTCTGATGGCGTATGTTGCTCACTCGACAAGACAACGGATGCTGCTGGAGCGTCATCAAGCATAAAATTACGGGTGATAGAGGCATCACAATAACGTGCTGATTCAACAGAACCACTTACAGAGCCGTCAGTTTGCCAAATGATCGGCTTCACTGTTAGAGAGAAAAGTTCTCCGGCGGCAATAAACCCATCTCCTTGTTCAGAGGTGCCAGAAGGCAAAGCACGTTGGTTGTCACAGATAGCCAGTGTCCATGGTCGCGAGTACACATTAAATGTTCCTTTCACTTCCACTTTGCCTTCTTCTGGGCACTCTTCAAATCCCTCACATTCAAAACGATCGGACAGTGTCACTTCAAATATGCCGGACTCGTTCGTGATAAGACCATGCTCAGACAAGCCGTCTTTAAATTCCGCTGAATAGCTAAAGTTTCCTTCATTTCCTCCTAATGGTTGAACCAATGGATGAAAAACCTTAGGAGTACCATTGTAGTTGCTTGCGACTACAGGTTCGCCGGTGGAGGCACAAGCAAGCAATCGCGTATGCACGTTTTCTGGTTTACCTGCAATAACGCGTATTTCATTTAAAGTTGCGCTTTTCGTCTTTGAGTAGGCCTCAAACATAAATGGCGTAAACATAAAGCTAACCGTTTGATGCTTGCTGGTGTCTTCTGCCATAGTGAAAGTCAGCGTGTAGTTAGTATCTAACGCGATGGCATCAATATCGTTCGGGACCACTCGAACAACGAGCTCACCATTGTCGTCAGACATAAATTGGTTTGCTTTTAATATCTGCTGACCTTTGACCACCTCTAAAGTGAACAAGTCAGGGTGTGATAGGGCAGCACTGACTTCTGCGCTTACAACTTCTCCATTATTGGTTGTTGTTGCTGTAAATTGCGGAAGATCGTCGCCGCACATCAGTGCCATATCGTCCGATGGTGTGACGCTTAGGTCGAAGTCGTTCTCTGATGGAGGCGTAATTTTACATTCAGGGATATAAGAAGGAATAGGGCAAGTTGTTGGTGTTTGATTTGCGTAACCACAATTGGGTTCATCAATGCCACAATAGTGGTTGAAATTTGAACTTGATTCTAGGGTGGCTGTCACACTACCACAAATAGAAGTATTGGAGTTATTAATTGAAAAATGCATTGCCGAAATAGCTTGCTTATTCGCATATATTTTGGTCGTGCCAAAACCTGTATCTACATTATGTCCCTGAGATGTCAAAGAACCAAAAACTGTCGTATTATTAAGATTTATCCCCGATAGAGCATTAATGTTGCCCACAACTATTGGTGTATTAGAAAGCGACGATTCCAGTTGATTAATTTCTACTTTTGTTCCTTTTGATTTGATATCACCGCAGAACATACCAGATTCGATGTACACATCACTTTGAGCAATGATGTTGCCATTAAGGACGTTGTGCTCTCCGTGAAACTCGACAGAACGGCCATTTCCACCAACACCATTGGTTTCTATATCTCCTTCGATTTCACTATCAGTTATTTTTATAGAACCTAAAGCAGAGACATTACCTAGTACGTAGCTATTACCATTAATTTTTAACCAAGTTCCTTTAGCTTTGATGTTTATAGGGCTTTCCTTTGAGCCTATGACATTCTGCCCACGGAGTGTTATGGAACCATGAGCGGTTAAAGACGATGAGCTTTGACTACTATTTATAATTTGATCGCCTTTCGGGAGAACAATATTTGTAGTGCAATCGTAAGTAGAACCCGTTACATGAATGGTTCCGTTTTTACAAAAGGCAACATTAGTGTTTGACTTGATATCTGCTAAGTCATAGGTGGTGGCGTGTGAGGCTAGCGGTAAAACAAGAACCGCAGCGAAAATACTGCAAAGACGCATCATCAAATGTCCTAAATAAGTGGAACAAGATGGCATCAAGCGAGCGTGAGCAAGTGTTCACAGAAGTTGAAATGTCGGCGGTGTTTTTGGTTTTTAATCCGCTTACTTATTGAACTTTGGCTATTTTTATTTCGTATGTCATACCAAAGCATAGTGGCGTTATTAGAACGTAAGTATGAGATTAGTTCAATAGCTAAGTGTGACATGAGTCGCTTTATTTATGTAACTATTTGTTGGTAAAAGATAATAATTAACCATGTTGGTTCAGAATCAGTAGCTTGAGCGTCCTGATTCTGAACCGAACTTAACCCTAGGCTGCGTGAACAATGAGTGGGGCCATTTGATATAACTCTTCTAGTATGGCTTTCGTTTGTCTCGAATAGACCAGACGATCGCGATCGCCAACGAGTTGAATGGCTCTGACTTTACCTGCAACCAGACATTGCCTAATGGTGCGTAGAACCATTTGGATATCAATTTCTGAGGTACCATCAAGGCTGTTTTTGGTTTTTAGGGAGCCAAGGTCGATACTGAGGATTATTTGGTCGCAATGGTCGAGGTAATTGCCGATCAACTGCTTTACATTATTGCGATGACGAAAAGAAAACTCTTTATCGGTTACCCAGTCACAACCTTGATCCTCCGCGTATTCCCACGTTTCTTGCTTTGTATCTTGTTCGCTAACACCAGCAAAAAATAATCGCACGTTTTGATAGCGAGAAAGAGCAAAATGGAATGCGGAGCCTAAACGTGGTTCAAGTGTTGGCTTCAAGTTCATGTCATGTCCAATATTTACCACACCCACTTCGTCTCGATAGGACACGACCACAGGTAACATGGACAAGATTGCCTCGGTACAGTTGGTCACTAAAACGGGAATAGAATGACGAGAAAGCGAAAGGCTTAACGCTTCCTGAAACTCGCCATTTTCCAGCTTGTCGTGGTTGAAGTGACCAAAGTTTTCAGCGGTTTCATGATCATGCTGTTGGTACAGCCAGTCGCTAGCATTTTCTAAACTTTGATCAGCTAATTCAAACGCGCCTTTAGACATGGGTGGCAAATACTCACACACTGTCATAAAAGAAAAAGGGTAATGCTGCGGCTGTTTCACGGTGTGGTGGAGTTTATAGCGTTTGAAAAAGCTTAACATGATGAATTACCTTTCTGGTGGTAGTGCCCTTGCCGCTTGCAACACATGCAAAATAATGCGCTGCTTATCCTTTTCGACTCGGTGGGCCGGAGCCATCACCGAGACCGCGCCGATCAGTTTGCTTCCTTTCATCACTGGTGCACTGATGCCAGAAACACCCGGGTCAATTTCAGAAGTACTGACGGCATATCCGTGTTTACGGATGGTTGTGAGCTCTTGTTCCCATTCGTCTCGTCGGTGATCTTGATTAAAGTATCTCAAGATTTTCTCGCATCGACTTTGAGGCATAAAAGCAAGCATCACTTTAGATGAGGCACCACGTAGCAGAGGTTGACTTTGACCCTGGACGAAGCTGCAACGTAGCGCCTGCATACTTTCTTTTTGTCTGACACAAAGCGCGCGATACCCTGCAGGTACCATATAAGCGGCCATTTCCCCTGTTTGTTGTACCAACCGAGCCAGTATGGTTTCGACCATATCTAACCCATGCTGTGCGGTCTCGTAGCTATGCATGAGCAGCAATGCTGCCGGGCCAACGACAAATGTCTTGTCGTGTACGCTTTCTTCAATCAAGTTCCACTCTTTGAGTAGCTTCAAGTGTCGGTAGAGACTGCTCAAAGGAACGTTCAATTGCTCGCTTAGCGTTTTCGCAGAGACTGGGAATGGACTAACTGCAACTTGCATTAACAACTGCAGTGCTTTTTCGTTTACCTGATTCGCATTAGCTTTGTTTGTCGTCATGAGAGTGTTGTAACGTGTTATATGAATTACGACAAATATAATTCTTAATCACTGAGAAAAGAAAAATAATTTTAATGGGTAATTCTCGCAGGGTGAGAATTTGATGGCTGAGGGCTTACCTCGGTACCGATAGGCTCAAAAATGATGTCGTATTGACGTCTCAGGTTTGAGTCGTTTGATGCTAAATTGGAACAGGAGGGATTAAGGCATTGTTTAGTTTGCGGTATTACCAAGTGTTTCGCATACTGAGTTAATCTAAATAAATAATATTATAAACGAGAGTTGCTAGTGGGTATCAGAATCCAGATACCATCTCAGTAAATCGGTTTTATAAAAGGTTACTTTTATATGCTGAATAAGGCGCTTTTTAAAAAAGCCATCATTTTTTTGTTGCCCATTCCTTTGATTGTTGGCGAGGTCTTGTATTTAGCTCGTGAAAGCGTGCAAAACAACCTCAATCATCTATTAGAAAAAAACGTTCAAATCGCAGACGAAATTTTATTCCAAATAGAGACCGAAAACCGCACGGCTTTGTTGCATCCTAGACGATGTGAAGAGCTTCAGCAAAACTTGATGTTTGAACGAGATATCGAAGAAATGCTGATTGTAAAAAATGGGATCATTACGTGTTCTTCTAAACTGGGCGTAATTTCTAAGCCGTTAGCCGAGCACATTATATTTCCCGAGGGACAAGCGTTAGCACTTGGAAACGTGGATAGCGTATATGACCAATTTTTGCTCGTCGTGACCGAAGGAGAGCACGGTTATCAAGCGGTGACGATTATTGATCATGACTACTTTAATGCGAAGATAGGATTTAATAACGATTTACGCTTAAAACGCTCTGCCTTATTTATTCATGACCAAGTTGCACCTGAAGAAGCGTTGAGAACGGGAAGTAATCCTATTGGCATCAAATCGTCGCAAATGTTTGAGTATGAAGCTTTGAGTGAAGCTAGCGATCTATTCGTCAAACAGAGAACACTTTCCTATTTTTTGTATTCAATTCCAATCATTTTTGTTATCTATCTTTGCTTATATGCGTTAAATAAATTTATCGATCCTCATCGAAGCTTGGTTCTGGATTTAAAGAAAGCCATAAAGAAAGGCGAGTTGACTCTGTATTACCAGCCCCAGATTAACGTCGATACTGGTCAACTATTTGGTTTTGAAGCCCTAGTGCGATGGGAACATCAGAATAAAGGGTTCATTTCTCCTGATGAGTTTGTACCAGCGGCGGAGCAAAGTGGATTGGTCTTTTTGCTCACGGATTACGTTCTCGATAAAGCGGCAGAAGACTTTAGTAAATTAGACTTTAATCAGTCTGTTCACCTTGGTATTAATGTACCGCCCGGTTACTTAGTTGGGCCAAACGCGATTAGAAAGATTCAACTCATTGATAGGAAGTTAAGTCGAAATAACGTCTCATTAGGCATAGAGATAACAGAACGTCAACTCATTGATGCTGAAGCCAGAAAGTGTATCGCAGCGCTGCGAGTACATGGCATTGATGTGTTAATCGACGATTTTGGTACCGGTCAAACCTCGCTGGCGTTTCTGCAGCACATGCGTATTGATTACCTAAAAATCGATAAATGTTTTGTCGAAACTATTGGTATACCTAGCCTTAGTGCTTCCGTTTTAAAAGCTATTGTTCACTTTGCGGAAGAGCTAAAAGTACAACTCATCGCTGAAGGTGTAGAAACAACGGCGCAAGCCGACCATTTGAAAAAGATGGGAGTGCGATATCATCAAGGATATTTTTACTCCAAGCCTTTACCTTATGATCAACTTGCTCAGCGAAGTCATTATGATTGGTAAACGTTAGCCCGGTAACATTGGTCATTGTCATCAAAAACAAACTCTAGCTCATTCTTGATGCTATCCAAGCGGTCTTCTTGGTAATGAGATACATACAATAGCTGGCTTAAATTCTCTCGGGCGATGAGCTCAAGAGTATTCTTAACTAAACGCCTGCCAAGAAAATCCAACCCTTGATATGGCTCGTCCAAAATCAGTAATGTAGGCTGTTTAACGATGGCTCTTGCAATCAACAACAGGCGCTGCTGACCGTACTCTAATTGCTTGAATGAGGTTTTTCGGTATTGGCTCATATGTAGGATGTCGAGCCATTCGTTTGCGATGTCCACTTCTTTACGAGTGGGTTGGTTATACAACCCTATGGAGTCGTAAAAACCGGACAAAATCACGTCTAGCGCACTGCAGTTAACGCGGTATTGAAGGTGTAACGCTGAAGATACCATGCCTATGTGCTGCTTAATTTCCCAGATTGTCTCGCCAGACCCTCGCTTTTTACCAAAGATATCAATGTCATTGCTGTAGCACTGAGGATGATCACCAAAGATTAACCCAAGCAAGGTGCTCTTCCCACAGCCATTTGGGCCTTTGACCTGCCAATGCTGACCTTTGTCTATTCGCCAGTTTAAGTCAGTAAAGATCTTCTTATCAGTGTATTCAACAGACCCATTTGTTAGTTCAAATATTGGATTGTCGAAGTGTGTCGAGTGCTGATGCTGACGTATCAAGTTCATCATTTCTTCACTCTGTTGCTCGGACTGAGATTTAATTTGTTCAATGATTGGATGATTATCCCAACTGGATTTATCCATCGTACTGTCCAGCTTTCCCGCACTGAAAAGCGCAACTCGATCAATCCACTCAGGTATATCAGACTCGCGAGAGAAGGTGACCAGCAGCTGTACGGTTTGAGAAAGCGAGTGTAAATAGTGAGCGAGAGCTGCTCGATGGGCAATATCTAAACCAGTAAATGGGTTATCTAGCAGTAACAAATCAGGCTGTGTTGCTAAAGCGCGAGCTAGCATCACTCGTCTTGTTTCCCCTGTAGAGAGAACACGAAAGCCACTGTGTTTAAGGTGAGTTAGGTCGAGGTCGGTAATCAACTGATCTATTAAATTAGCGTCTTGGCTGTGCTCCTGAATGAGTGAGTAAACGGTACTGCCTTGATCGATACGATCAAGAAAGTCTGTATCGTCCTTTTCTAATTCTCTTTCCAGTAATCGCTGTTGCTCTGATAACGACACTTGAGCAACGGACAGCCCATCAAGCTCAAGTTTCCCGCTTATTGGTAAAAGTTCACCACAAATAAGGTCTCCAAGTAGAGAACCAATATCCCCATCCGCGCTGAATATTCCCCAAGATTGCTGAGTATCTATTTTCCAATCGTCAATAAATAGGTGAGCCGTGTTCCCTTGAGCGGCAAGCTGACTAAAACGAATAGTCATATGTTTGTCTTCCTTGTTTTCGTTGTAATCGTTTATTTATAACAATTTACGAACTCAGTAAGGAAGCGCTTTTGTGTATTAATTTTAATCAATGCAGCATCTAGTGAGCACTCAAGGGTAGTGCTATTTGAGAGTGAAACCGCCACTACGCTTGCAGGTAATAAATTGACCTATCAGTAATTTCATTGAATTTTACAATGAGCTTATCATTATGCGCATAAATGTTATGCTGCTACACTCATACTTGCCGTTTAATTAATTAATCAATGTAAGGACACATGTTTATGAGTGAAACGGAATATGATTACCCTTCGAGTTACAGCCTAGTTTCTATCACCGATACGTCCAGCTATATCAAATATGCCAGTGAAAACTTTAATGAAGTCGCGGGGTTTGATGATGGTGAACTTATCGGTAAGCCTCACAATGTTGTACGCCACCCAGACATGCCGAAACAGGCTTTTAAAGATTTATGGACGCACCTAAAAGCCGGAAAACACTGGATGGGAATGGTGAAAAACCGACGTAAAAACGGAGGGTATTATTGGGTTGATGCGTTTGCTTCTCCTATCAAATCCAATGGCGAAGTTGTTGAATACCAATCGGTTCGATTTAAACCTGAGCGTATACACGTTCAACGAGCGGAAAAAGCGTATTCAAAGCTTCGGAATAACGGTAAACCATTGCAAATGTATCTTCCTCGTACGCGTTTGTGGATGAGATCAGCCTTCTTTCTTTTCATTTCAAACCTTCTTGGCTTGCTAACTCTACAAATGAACCAATCACCAGCGGTGGCCTTTGGCATTGCTGCATTACTTTCCGTTTTCTCAATTTATGTATTAACAAGGCCAGTTGAGAAGCTTGCTAGACAGGCTAGGCAAGACTTCAACAATCCGCTAATGGAGTATATTTATTGCGGAAAAATTAACGATCTGGCTGAAATTGAGCTGGGTATGAAGATGCGTAAGCAATTTGCAGATGCGCTATTAGGGCGAGTCGGGGTGTCTGTAAAAGACTCTTGCGAAGAAACGCGTGCAAGTGCCAACAGTGCTGCGACTAATAGCCAGCAAGTGACGGAAAACTTGAGTGCACAGAAAGTAGAGATCGACTCGGTCGCTACAGCGGTCAACGAGATGCAAGCCTCATCATCTGAGATATCAAATAATGCTCAAGCGACTGCCGATGCTACGCTAGAAGCGCAGAACACGATGACAGATAGCCGTAGCGTTATCGATAATGTTAATCACTCGGTACTAGAGCTGGTGGATGAGCTCGGCGAAATCTCTAAAGTGGTCATGCGTTTGAATCAACAAACCGAGCAAATAGGAACTGTTATTGAAGTGATCAATGATATTGCTGAACAAACCAACTTATTAGCGTTGAATGCAGCAATTGAAGCGGCGAGGGCAGGCGAACAAGGGAGAGGGTTTGCAGTCGTTGCGGATGAAGTGAGAACCCTTGCTAAAAGAACACAGGAATCGACAACAGAAATTAAAGCGGCCATTGAAGGAATTCAAAAGGGCAGTAAATCAGCGGTTTCTGCGCTAGAGAAAGGTAATGAAATGTCGACCGGAACGGTAACATTATTAGGCACGGCTTTAGAGAGCATCCAACAGCTGCAATCTCTCGTTCAGGATGTAGTCGAGCGAAATCAACAAATTGCGGTAGCGATAGAAGAACAGGTTTACGTAACGGATGAGATTAACGAAAACATCCAGTCGCTTAACTTAAAGTACAGTGAATCGTATGATCTGATGACAGAAACGAATCAGATGAACTCTAAAGTGCAAAGTTGTACCAATGACCTATCTGAAATGATTAAGAAGTTTGCTTAAACACTAGAAAATAGAAATAAAGAGCCCGCTAATTTTTAGCGGGCTCTTTATTGGAATGTGGTGAAGTTCTGGGGCCGTATACGACTAGGGGTTCGAACCTCCGTCATTTTACAAGCACTAAAACGACGAAAGCTCGCAATAAATGCGAGCTTTCTAAATAAGTGGCGGAGAGATAGGGATTTGAACCCTAGATACGCTATTAACGTATGCCGGTTTTCAAGACCGGTGCTTTCAACCACTCAGCCATCTCTCCGTTGCGGAACGTATAATAGGGAGCATAGTCCGAATTGTAAAGTGCTGAATTATAATAGAAGTACTGTTTGCTCGTTTTATAGTCGCTGATGTAATGTTAAACAGTTTGAAAATGGGGTAAAAAAGAGACAAATAGTAGCGATTTATAGAGTTTTTACTTTATATTGGCGCAAGTCAATAAAATGGTGTTTTATTGCTATCTTTATGATATTTAAGAAATAACTTGCTTTTAGGGTACAGGTGTTCGCCCGAAAGTATTTGCAAGACTTTGTGAACTAATTCAAAATTAACTGGTATAGCCAGTTGTGCTTAAATTTTTTAAGGGTGTTTATGAAGGTCACAAATCTATTTAAAGACAAAGTTGATGCGATTTCTGCTCATCAATCCGAGTTTATGAATTGGATGTCTCCAACGCTACGCGATTATTGGAGTGACTTTTTGGGAAAAGCTCAGAATAGCTTTCTTTTCTCAAAAGTTCGTGATCACCAACAGCCAGCTGTTAACGAAGAGGTTGCGCCTCAACCTGCACCAATCGTAATGGCACCTGAGGCTCAAAAGCTGTATGACGAGTTAAGTGAAAAAATTGGTGAAGTGATTCACACTGGTGACTGGGTGCATGTATCTCAAGAACGTATCAATCAATTTGGTGCGGTAACGGAAGACATGCAGTGGATTCACACAGATCCAGAACGTGCGTCAGTTGAATCTCCATTTAAGACAACCATCGCTCATGGCTTTTTAACATTAGCATTGTTGCCTAAATTGACTGACTCAGTGGACCCTGATAAGCCAATGTTCCCAACAGCCAAAATGGTCGTTAACTTAGGCTTAAACCAAGTTCGTTTCCCTTACCCTGTTAAAGCAGGAAACAACGTTCGTGCTGTCAGCACCTTAACAAAAGTAACGCCGATCAAAAAAGGTTTGGAGATCGAGCGTGAAATTAAAGTGGAAATCGAAGGTATTCGTCGACCTGGTGCTGTTGTCGTTTCTGTTATTCAACTGCATTTCTAATTCCAGAGCCAGATAGAAAACATATAAAAAGAGAGCATTAATATGCTCTCTTTTTGGTTTTATTGATTAAAGCTTTTTACTGGAGTGTAACCGTAATCAGCAATCGCTTTTTGTCCTTGTTCGGAACGAAGGAAGGTGACGAATCCTTTACCTGGTTCGCTAATCTTATTTACTTTGTAGAGTACTAGGAATGGCCGCGCCAATTTATACTTGTGATTGCTAATGTTTGCCGAAGTTGGGTCAATACCATCTAATTGAATCGCTTTTATTGAGCGATCTACTGATCCCACAGAAATAAACCCAATTGCACGAGTATTATGGTTCACGATGGTTTTTACCATGCTGTTGCTATTTACAACCAAGTTGTTCGGGCTGATATCTGAGACGAGGCGATCATTTACGATTTTGGTTAGTCCTAGCAGACTTTCAAAACTGTAGCGTGAGCCTGAAGACGCCTCTCTAGTGACAACAGCGATAGGTTGATCTGCACCACCAACCTCTTTCCAATTCTTGATTTTACCTTTGTAGATATCAAATAGTTGTTGTTGAGAAAGGTTTTTTACAGAGTTTGTACGGTTTACAACAACAGCTAGGCCATCATAAGCGATAGGATATACGTTGAGATCTTCACCTTTTTCGCTTTCTGTCAGATAGCGAGAGCTCATTCCAATCTCAGCTACGCCTTTATTGACCATTGTGATACCCGCACTAGAACCAATACCTTGAACTGCAATGTAATCGTCCGGGTGTGTTTTGTTGTATTCCTCTGCAAGTACATCCATTACGCGAGCAACCGAGGTTGATCCAGATATATTAATTTCTTTTGCAATGGCGGGGAGGGAGACTGCTATGGCCAATAACGTCGCCACAGTAAAACGTAACATATTAAACTCCATATACGGTATAAAGCAGCGTTTATGATATTGCGTTCAGGTTACACTTTTGTGAATTGTCGGGTCTAAACAAGGGAATTCTTTCTAACCAAGAGGTGATGTAGGTAGCGTTTCCAAGTAGAGTGAGATGATAACCTGAGTAAATAAGAATATAGCCACCCTTTGTTTGAGGTAGGCAGATAATCACCATCGATGGTGGTGTAAAGGTTATATACTAGGATCGACAGCTCTAACTATGATCCACCAGGAGAACGTTGATGTCAGTGTCCCAAATGGCGACAAGTCGTTTATACAAATCAGTTCAATCGCTCTGCTCTGCGCGTAATGCTAACCTGCCTGTCGAGCAGGGTAAGTGCCTATATGAGCCTGTGGAGAATGGTGTCGAGCTTCATAGGGCGCATTTTCTTCTTGATTCACAGCACAGCGAATATACCTCTCCCGTCGCGAAGATCGTGTTTGATGAGGGCAATCAGCTTTGGTATTTCTACGTCCCAACGTACCGCAACGAATTATTAAGGTGGATACCTTATAAGCCACTTCCATACAGCCAAACGCTTGAAGAACTACTCACCGAATTGGAAAGCGATCCTCAAGCGTGTTTTTGGGAATAGGGAACGCTCCAATTCTAACAGCTGCCAATGTCGCCATAATTTATGCTTTGGATTTAACGACTTGGTTTCTAAAGTCTTTCGGTGTCATGTTGTAAACCGATTTAAATGCGGTACTGAAATGCGCAGCACTTTTAAATCCGGATTCAAACGCTATTTCTGTTATAGATTTTTCTGACATGCGCAGCTGGGTTGCGGCGAAGTTGATCCGCTTCACTTTTAATATCTGTGAAAATGAAAGCTCCTCTGCGGCGAGGCGGCGTTTTAAGGTCGCAATAGACATGCTCATATGAGCCGCTAAGCCTTCCAGAGTGATATCTTTCTCGATATTGTTCTCAATATACTTGATGGCCTTTTGAGAGTCGCTTAGGCTGCTTGCATCATCTATGATTGATAGGATGTTTGGCTCTGCCTCCACCATTAACGACAGCAGTGCCATTGCGATATGACCTTGTGTGTAGTCTGGAGCATTGCGACTCGCTAAGTTGACCAATGTGTCTTTTAGTTGTGCTACTTCGCTGCTGGTTTGCGCTGAAAAAGGATAGAAGCGCCTTTCTTCCGTCTTGGAGCGTAGCATTGGGTGCGCTTTTTTAAAGTCACAGAATAGATTTGGGTTGAAGACTAGAGCCAGTGCTTTAAAGCCATTTTCACTAGGGATGGCTTCTGCGCTGCTCAAATCAGAGGAGTTGTAGAGAGTAAAATCTCCTGCTTTAAGTTCAAACTGTTCACCATTTGGTTGATGAACTAATAGGGCACCTTCTTCAACAACATATAAGCCATTATGTGTTGCGGTGTAACGCTCACTTTTGCGCGCAGTGAAGTGATTAAAGCGAATGATCTCAATGTTCGGCATATTCGTTCTTATCATTTTTACATAACAAATAAAAAAGGCGCTCAATAGAGCGCCTTTTAACTTCATTCGGTATTATTCACTTACAGTCTGTTCTGCTTGTGCTGCTGGTTGTTCAGCAAATACCTGGGTTGGCTTTGCAACTAAACTGCGGTTCTCTTGGTTTACGTCCGCAAGGACAATTTCCAATGTATCACCAAGTTTGTATACGACCTCTTTATCGATAGAGATGGTACCGTTGTCGCCATTGCACTCAATTCTTTCTTTATTATCAAGAATTAGTGCACCAGGAATAAAGGCTGCTGCGCCATTTTCGAGAAGTCGGACACGTGCACCAGCACGATTAATATCGAAAATCTCACCTGTGAAACAAGTTTTCTTGTTCGGCTCATCAGCAAGCGTACGTGCATATAACCAATCTGAGACATTTCGCTCAGCAATTTTATGATGTTTACGGTGCAGAGCTAGTTCTTCACCGACTTGATCATCAGGTTTTTGCACTGGCTCTTTGCCTAGGATGACGGCCTTCAACATGCGATGGTTGATCATATCGCCGTACTTACGAATTGGTGATGTCCAAGTCGCATAGATATCCAGCCCCATAGCGTAATGAGGAAGAGGCTGATTACCTACTTCACTGTAGGCTTGGAACTTACGAATACGATTATCTAGGTAAGAGGTTTCTTGCGCAGCCAACCAGCGACGCAATGCAGCAAAGCCTTCTAGAGTGGTAATTGACTCCGCTGTGAATTCCAGTTCACCTTCTGGGTTGACAAGTTGAACAACTTCTTCAATCTTCTCAGTCTTAATGCCAGCGTGAGTATTGAAAACCCCTGTTTCAAATTTATCGCGCAGTGTACGACCAGCACAGATGTTTGCGGTAATCATTGATTCTTCAACCAAGCGATTTGCACTGCGGCGCATATCTGCATGGATAGCAACCACATCGTTGTCTTCACTCAGCTCAAAACGGTAGTCAGGGCGGTCTGGGAAGACCACTGCGTTTTTCTCACGCCATTCTGCGCGAGCAAGGGAGAAGTCGTAAAGGTCACGAACGATCGTCGCGATCTCTTCAGATGGTTGCCATGCTTCTGAGCTGCCGTTTTCTAGCCAATCAGACACGTGATCGTATGCTAGGCGTGCGTGTGATTTGATGTTTGCTGCAAAGAACTTGATATCGTCGCCAATTACGCCGTCTTTATTTACGGTTACGGTACAGCAAATAGCAGGGCGGATTTCGCCTTCAATCAGAGAGCATAGGTTGTCTGCTAGATCGCGAGGCAGCATTGGAATATTGCGGCCCGGAAGATAAATAGTATAGCCACGCTCACGTGCTACTTTATCCATTTCATCTTCTGGTGTGATGTAGGCGGTTGGATCTGCGATAGCGATAGTCAGTTCGAAATCGCCAGATTCGGTTTTCTTCGCGTACAGCGCATCGTCCATATCTTTGGTTGATTCACCATCGATAGTCACGAAAGGAACGTGTGTCATGTCTACGCGTTCTAGATCGGCGTCGTCTTTCAGTTCCCAGTTCTCGATGCCTGCTGGCTCAGAGTTTGGTAGATCGTTTTGAGCAAGCGTTACCCACCAAGGTGCAATTTTGTCGTTCGCGTCTGTGATTTTTTCAGAAATTTCTACGAAGAAAGAGTTATCGCCTTTTAGAGGGTGGCGAATAAGATGTGCGACAACCCAATCTCCCTCTGCGAACTCGTCAGGTTTTAGACCTTTCTTTAGTTTCGCTTTAAGAGAAAGCTTTTTAAGCTGCGGGTGATCAGGTGCTACGTTTAGCTTGCCTTTGAACATTTTGACTCGACCAATAAAGCGAGTCACGGCTTGTTCTAACAGCTCTTGTGGCTCTGCAACTTCGCGTTCATTTTCTGTGCGGATAATGGCGACGACTTTGTCACCGTGCATGCACTTTTTCATGTACGCAGGTGGGATGAAGAAGCTAGTCTTGCTGTCCACTTCCAAAAAGCCAAAGCCTTTATCTGTGGCTTTTATTGAGCCTTCTTTTTTCGGCAGGTTTTCTTGGATTTGCTGCTTAAGCTGAGCGAGTAGTGGGTTATCTTGAAACATCTTTTCTTAAATTACCTATGGAGTTGGGCACACTATAATCATTGCGAGCTATTATTACTACCTGTGGAGCGCAATTTCGCCGTGAATTTTGCTGATCTAATTGCAGGAAATCGGCTTAAATATTGATGAAAAACTCATCTGCGAGCTGCGCAAATCTACGGGGAATGGTGGGGCTGGTGGAAAAATATGCTAAAAATGCCATTATTGAGAATAAATTGTGATGTAATTCAATTTTTTCTGGCTTTTTTTATGCTTTTAAGGAATAATCCGCCTCCCTTAGTCGTCCCTAATGGCTTATCGCGGTTGTGTACTGTGCTGTGTTCCTGTCTGAATGGAATCAGTAACTGGATGAATCAGTATCGAATTGGAAGAGCATATGGGACTGTTTTTTTGTTTAATTAAGTAGGATCCCAATGCAAGATTCTGTTATTCAATTCAGCGATTTATCTCTGAATGATTCTATCCTTTCTGCTCTAGACGGAATGGGTTTCGTGTCACCAACTCCAATTCAGGCTGCGGCAATCCCACACCTGTTGGAAGGTGCTGACGCGCTGGGTAAAGCTCAAACAGGTACAGGTAAAACGGCAGCGTTCTCTCTGCCTCTTCTAAATAAGATCGATCTCAACCAACGTAAACCACAAGCTATCGTTCTTGCGCCAACGCGTGAGTTAGCGATCCAGGTTGCGGCTGAAATGAAAAACCTTGGTAAGAACATCAAGGGTCTTAAAGTTTTAGAGATTTACGGTGGTGCTTCTATCGTAGATCAGATGCGTGCTCTTAAGAGCGGTGCTCAAGTTATCGTTGGTACTCCAGGTCGTGTTCAAGACCTTATCAACCGTGAACGTCTACACCTAGATGAAGTAAACACGTTTGTACTAGACGAAGCTGACGAAATGCTAAACATGGGTTTCGTTGATGACGTTACTGCGATCATGGAACACGCACCAGAGTCTGCTCAACGCGTTCTATTCTCTGCAACAATGCCTCCGATGCTTAAGAAAATCGTTGAGCGTTTCCTACGTGAGCCTGTAATGGTTGACGTTGCTGGTAAGAACCACACTGTAGACAAAGTTCAACAGCAGTTCTGGGTAGTGAAGGGTGTAGAGAAAGATGAAGCGATGTCTCGTCTTCTTGAAACGGAAGAAACTGACGCGTCAATCGTCTTCGTACGTACTCGTCAAGACACTGAGCGTCTAGCTGATTGGCTATCTGCACGTGGCTTTAAAGCGGCTGCTCTGCACGGTGACATTCCTCAGTCTCTACGTGAGCGTACTGTTGATCACATCAAACAAGGTGTTATCGACATCCTAGTTGCAACTGATGTTGTTGCACGTGGTCTTGACGTTCCACGTATTACGCACGTATTCAACTACGACATCCCATTCGATGTTGAGTCTTACATCCACCGTATCGGTCGTACTGGCCGTGCTGGACGTAAAGGTAAAGCGATCCTTCTTGTTCGCACTAACCAAATCCGTATGCTTCGCACCATCGAGCGCGTAACTAAGTCATCTATGGAAGAGATTCAACTTCCTCTACGTGACCAAGTTGCTGAAGCTCGTCTAGCTAAGCTAGGCGCTGAGCTTGAAGCAGAGAAAGAGCACAAAGCTCTAGACAAATTTGCTGAGCTAGTAGAGAAACTACAAACTTCTCTATACATCGACCCAGCAACGCTTGCTGCTATGCTTCTGAAGCGCCAGCAAGGTAAACGTCCTCTGTTCTACATTGGCGAAGACCCAATGGTTGAAGCGATTGAGCGTGATAAGCAACGCCGCAAAGAGCGCCGTGAAGGTGGTCGTGACGGCGGTCGTAACTTCAACAACCAAGATTGGGATACTTACCAGCTTCAAGTTGGTCGCGAGCAAGGTGTTCAAGTTAAAGACATCGTTGGTGCTCTAGCGAACGAACTAGGTCTAGGTAAAGGCTCTATCGGTGCGATCAAGCTAGCACAAGGCCACACATTCGTTCAGCTACCAAAAGCAATGACTTCTGAAGCTGCGGGCAAGCTAAGCAAACTACGCATCCGTCAACAAGATGTTGGTGCTGTAGTATGTGACTTCGATGACTTCCGAGAGTCTCGTGGTGGTCGCCGTGACGGTGGTCGTCGCGATGGCGGTCGTCGTGATGGCGGCGGTTACCGTGGCAACCGCGAAGGCGGCAACCGTGGTGGTGATCGTCGTGAAGGCGGTCGTCGCGAAGGTGGCTTCCGTGGTAACCGTGACGGCAACCGCGATGGTAACCGTGAAGGTGGCGAACGTCGCTTCGATCGTAACCGTGGTGGTGATCACCGTGGTAACCACCGTGGTGAGCGTGGTCACGGCCGTGGTCGTCGCACTCAAGAAGCATAATCACGAATCAGTGATTAGAGCAATTGATTAAATTGCCGCAAGAATTGAAAGCCGAGCGAAATGCTCGGCTTTTTTATGCGCGTCGAATACGGCTTTGTTTTTCATCGTGCTCATTTACCCAGGTTATTACTTCGTTTAAGGGTAGGGCTGGACAAAACAAGTAGCCCTGAATGATGTCGCAGCCACGACTGCGTAAAAAATGCAGTGTATCCATGTCTTGAACGCCTTCTGCGACGACTGAATACCCTAGGCCATGCGCTAACGCTATTGTGTTCTCAACGATAGAGCGGGTGCCCTCTGTCCGGCTTGCGGTACAAAGAAATGATCGGTCGATTTTAATTTGATCAACTGGGAGATCTCTCAAAAGCGACAGAGATGAATACCCGGTGCCAAAGTCGTCCAAGCTGATCTTAATACCCAATCCTTTGATTTGGTGAATTAGGGGGTTGAGCTCAACAACTCTATCAATAGCCATCGTTTCAGTAATCTCTAAGCTTATAAGGTCAGCAAATTGAGGGTTTACTTTGAGCAGTGTTTCCAAGCGGTTGAACAATAAATTAGACGAGAGATCTTTTGCAGATAAGTTAACGTGGACAGGAAGCTTGATGTCTTTTTCTATAAAGGTCTGGAGGTCTTTTTCAACTTGGTTGAGGACCCACATGGTGATGTTGTGCACTTGATTACTTCGCTCCGCGATGGGGATGAAGTCGTTAGGCGAAATCGTTTTACCATTTTCGTCATGCCAACGGATCACGGCTTCAAAGCCGACAGCTAAGTTAGTATGTGCGTCAATCAACGGTTGGTAGTACAGCTGGAACTCCTCTTTTTCCAGCGCACATTGAATACGAGAAGAGATTTCGAGCTGGTACTTGGCCCCGACGTTCATGTCCTCATTATAAAATGCAAAGAGGTTGCCATTTCGTTTGGCGTGATACATGGCAATGTCCGCGTGCTTTATCAATAGATCATTGGACAGAGCGTCATAAGGGTAGGTACTGACACCGAAAACAACGCGGGAAGAGACTTGAAACTCATCTAAATGGAAGCGATTAGACAGTGCTGAATCTAACTCTTCGATGAGACTTTTGCCTGTTTCCTCGCACGCTGACGAGGTGAGGATGACAAATTCATCGCCACCAACGCGGAAAATTTTGTCACTGCCTTTAAGTTTCTCTTGGAGACGTTGCCCAATTTGAATCAGTAGTTGGTCTCCACAAAAGTGTCCCATAGCATCGTTGACTTGTTTAAAGTTAACGACATCGAAAAGGATCACTGAGAAAGGGTCTCCAGACTGTATTCTATCTTCGATTAACTCAAAGCAGTATTTACGGTTAGGGAGTCCAGTAAGTGCGTCGTGAACGGCATTACGCTTCTCTTTTTCAGCAACGGTATGAAGTTCTAGTATGGAGTCGTTGCTCCATTTGATAACCAGCACCACAAAAATGCTGCCACCGAATAAAATGAGAGAAACTCCGGTTTCCAAGAGGGAAGCGATAGGTTTTTGCATTATAGCGTGTAAAAAAGCGGCATACGCAAAAATGAAACAGCTGATTAACAACAATAGGAAAGTCCACCCGGGTACATCAGTTCTCGAGCAGATGTTTTTTGTCATCTGCCATCCCCAGCAGAGCAAAATCAAACCTAAGATCACTAATAGAAATGCAATAGTGGGCACATTATTACCCCGATTTATTGATTGGTTTATTATTTTTGTTCACCCAATAAACAACGTAGCTCATATCTCTGAATTTGTACAAATTGACCTATTCATAAATTATGTTTAACAAGTCATATTTTTTAGTCTTCAAATAAAATCAAAACTTGCTACAGATCAACAAAATTTGTTCAATCAAATCGCTTTTACTAAAAGATTGTTGAAAGATTAAAAAATTATTGAATAATAGAGGGGCAAACAAGAAGTACGCAGCGCACAAGCGCTATTACAACCTCTGCTCTACAACAGGATAACTATTTCATGTCTAATTCGTTTGTACTGGTGATCAACTCTGGTAGCTCTTCATTAAAATTTGCTGTTATTGATTCTGAAACCGGTGAAGCTTTGGTATCAGGTATTGGTGAGTGTTTTGGCCTACCTGAAGCTGAAATCAGTTGGAAATATCAGGGAGAAAAAACCGTTGAAGCAATTCCTGCTGGCGGTAACCATCATCAGTACGCTGTTGAGCGAGTGGTAAAACTACTCGAGACTTTGGGTTTGAGCTCAAAATTTGTGGCTGTAGGTCACCGCATTGTTGCTGGTGGCGAAACCTTTAAAGGCACAGTAAAAGTCGATGAAAAAGTTATTCAAGAAGTTGAGCGTCTTGCTGAGCTAGCGCCACTTCATAACAAAGCGAATGCAGAAGGCATGCGAGCAGCAATGGCAGCATTCCCTTCACTGCCTCAATTCGCTGTGTTTGATACTGCTTTCCACCAAACAATGCCTGCCAAAGCGTTTATGTACGCGCTTCCTTACGAGCTTTACGAAGAGCATAAAGTGCGTCGTTACGGTGCTCACGGCACAAGCCACTACTACGTAAGTCGTGAAGCAGCGAAAATGCTAGATAAGCCGGTTGAAGAAAGCAGCTTTATCACCGTGCACTTAGGTAATGGTGCATCAGTGAGTGCGGTTAAAAATGGCGAATGTGTTGATACAAGTATGGGTTTGACGCCGTTAGCTGGCCTAATGATGGGTACTCGTTGTGGTGACCTCGACCCAAGTGTTATCGAGTTCCTTTTCCGTAAAGGTTGGGAAAAAGACGAAGTGTTCGAGATGATGAACAAGAAGTCAGGCTTCTTAGGTGTATCCGGTGTAACAAGTGACGCACGTGGTGTACTAGAAGCCATGGAAGCGGGTAACACACGTGCGAAGTTGGCATTTGAAATCTTCACTTACCGTGTTGCGAAATACATTACTTCTTACCTAGCTGCTCTGGATTCATTAGACGGCATCATCTTCACTGGTGGTATTGGTGAAAACTCACTACCAATTCGTCGTGAAATCTTGAAAAACCTAAAACTGCTAGGTTTTGTTGAAGATGAGAAAGGCAACGAAGATGCAAGATTTGGCAACGCAGGTGTTATTGCAACATCTGAGTTGCTCGGTGCGAAAGCACTAGTTATTCCTACCAACGAAGAGTGGGTGATCGCTCAACAGTCGGTGGAACTGCTGTAAAACGGCAAAAATTTTGGGAACTAAGTCAAAGCCCTTTCCTTTATGGAAAGGGCTTTTTTTGATCCAAATACATCTTTTCTCCATACAACTATCCGCATTAATACGGATCTCTAATAGCTGCCAATTGCCTTAATATTGATAAATATATAAACAACTTGGGCGGTGAAGAAATTTCAGTATACTGCGCTTAAGTCATACCAAAGAAAAATAGCCTTATGTCATGTAGGTGTCTCAGCTCGGAGACAGGAATTGCGTTTGAAGAACGATCAAACGAAATCGTATCTTTGCAGGCTATTGGGCATATAAATAATAAACCGTTGACTAGTTCGAAGATTAGTCAAATGAGAGAAAGTCATGTTTTTTAATAAGTCGCTTCAGCAAGAAAACCAACGATTAAAGCAGGATCTGCAACGCTTGCAGCAAATCCAACACAGTTTAGATGAAGAAATGCTTCGCTTAACGCTGGATAAGAAAGGTTGCATTACCTCTGTAAATACAAAACTTCACCAACAACTCTTTTTCACTGATGCAGATGTTTTAGCGAAACCGATTACCGAGTTGGTGCCATCAAATTCGCGCAATACAGATCACTTTCATCGAATGAAGAGAGCCGTTCAGGAAAAAGTCTTTTGGAATGGCGCGATGCAAGTACTTAAAGGCAACGGCGAAGAAGCGTGGTTACGAACGGTTATCCAGCCTGTTTTAAACGAACATCAAGAAGTCGAAAGCTTTTTTGTGTTTGCTTCTGAGCTTACGCGAACGATCAAAGCATCGCGTGAGCAAGAGGACATGCTGAATGCGTTGAGCCGTTCTATGGCGGTTATTGAGTTCACGTTAGATGGTAATGTATTAAAGGCCAATGATAATTTCCTTAGTACGATGGGTTATACACTGGATCAAATTAAAGGTAAGCATCATCGTATGTTCTGCGATCAGGAAGAGGCTGGTTCTGAAGCTTATCGCGAGTTCTGGCAACGTTTGGCAAAAGGACAGTTTGCTTCAGACCGATTTAAGCGAGTTAACCGTTACGGTGAAGAGGTATGGTTAGAAGCCTCCTATAATCCTATCCATAACGATAGAGGAGAGCTCTACAAGGTCGTCAAGTTCGCGACCGACATCACCCAGCAGGTGATGCAAGAGCAGCAAATGGCTCAGGCTGCGCAATTGGCTAATGAAGTTTCTCAAGAGACCGGAACACAAACACTGCAAGGTCAGCAAGTGATAGGTTCGACGCTAGAAAAGGTGCAAACACTGTCTGACCAGATGCAGCAAGCGAATACGGCCATTGACGAGCTCAAAGCGCACTCATCACGCATTAGTGAACTGGTTAATAGCATCAGTGGTATTGCTGACCAAACTAACTTACTAGCGTTAAATGCGGCGATAGAAGCGGCTCGCGCGGGTGAGCATGGTAGAGGCTTTGCCGTTGTTGCTGACGAGGTCAGACAGCTTGCCACAAGAACCAATGCGACCACTGATGAAATTGTCACAATGGTAACTGAAAACTTAGAGCGAACCGATAATGCTGTCCAACTGATCGCCAAGTGCCAAAAAGAAGCACTAGATACGCTAGAGCTTTCAGAAAAAGCGGGAAATGTGATGAACGAAATACAAGATGGCGCTAGCCGTGTCGTAGAGGCTGTGGAGCAATTTAACCGCTCATTGTAGTGGGTTCTTCATGCTATCAATGGCTTTTTTCAGCTCCGATATAATCAACCTGTTTACTACTGCTGCTCATCGCCAATAAAGCGCTTTTTTGGTGATGAGAAAGCTAATTATTTCCCTCCTTAATATTTCGTATTTCTATCTTAACGTGTCGCTATTTTACAACACTGTTAATAAAAAGTAGCGTAATTTAATCTCCTGTTAACTTGGTTGCGAATCACAGTTGGGGGAGACCTACTTGGACTTACTAAATTTCACCATAGATAACTTAGCGCTGCTAGGTACGCTTACCATGGAGCACATCTCTTTGGTCGCTCTGGCTGTTGGGCTTGCCATCCTAACTGGCGTACCTATCGGCATTCTTATCACACAAAATGAGCGCGTTGCGAAAGTGGTGCTTTACGTAGCGTCCATCATTATCACCATTCCTTCAATCGCACTGTTTGGTTTGATGATTCCTCTCTTATCGACCATTGGTCATGGGATTGGCTACGTGCCCGCCGTGATTACCGTACTGCTTTATTCTCAGCTGCCTATTATTCGCAACACTTATACCGCCATTCACAACGTAGAACCGTCACTCCGAGAGGCTGCTCGCGGCATCGGGATGACGCCTTTTCAGCGTTTGAAAATGGTGGAAATTCCATTGGCGATTCCGGTGATTATGGCGGGTGTGAGAACGGCAGTAGTAATGAATATTGGCGTTATGGCGATCGCCGCGTATATCGGAGCAGGAGGGTTGGGCGTGTTTATCAGTCGTGGCATCTCGCAAAGTGATCCTCGACAACTGATCGTTGGTGCCATCGCCGTCAGCCTTCTGGCTATCATCGCGGATTACGGATTGATTCGACTACAAAAAAGATTAACGCCACCGGGCCTAACCGCTGCTCGATAAAGGACAAATAATAGGGACATTCAAATGATCAAAATTGACAAGCTAACCAAAATTTTTGAAACGCCTAATGGCCCGGTGACTGCCGCAGATCACATTGAGATGGAAGTTCCCAGTGGTGAAATTTGTGTGTTACTTGGCCCGTCCGGTTGTGGCAAAACCACCACGCTGAAAATGGTCAACCGAATTATTCCCGCGACATCGGGCAAGATCTATCTTGGTGGTGAAGATACTTCTGGGATGGATACAGTCACTCTGCGCCGCAATATCGGTTATGTTATTCAGCAAATTGGCTTATTTCCCAACATGACGATCGGCGAAAACATCGCGGTGGTTCCCAAGTTATTAGGGTGGGATAAGGCAAGGTACATGACCCGTGCAAAAGAGCTATTGGAGATGGTGGCTCTTGATCCTAGTGTCTTCCTTAATCGTTATCCAAATGAGTTGTCTGGCGGACAGCAGCAACGAATTGGTGTTGCCCGAGCGCTAGCGGCGGATCCTCCCGTCATGCTGATGGATGAACCTTTTGGTGCGATTGACCCGATCAACCGTGAAGTAATCCAGGATGAGTTCCTTAAAATGCATCAGGAGCTCAACAAAACCATCATGTTTGTCAGTCATGACATTGATGAAGCGGTCAAAATGGCCGATAGAATCGCGATTTTCCGCGATGGTCATCTGGTTCAGTACGATACGCCTGACGATTTACTCGCACACCCGAAAGATGATTTCGTGAAAAACTTTGTCGGAGATGATCGCGCACTTAAACGTCTACGCTTAGTTACAGCTGAATCCGTCATGCAGACCACCTTTGCGTACGTGAAACCTAACGATACGCTTGCCGACGCTTTAACCAAAATTGACGCGTATGGGTATCGCGACGCCGTGATGTTAGTGAATGACCAACACCAGCCTATCGGTTATGTGCCAAAAGCTACCGCAATCAATATGAAGGGGTACTGCGGTGAACATTATGTCGGCCTGAAAACAATCGCCCGAACCACGGATGATCTGCGTAAAGTCGCGTCGAAGATGTTCACGCACGACATTGTTTGGATGCCGTGTGTTGACGAGAGTGGCCGCTTAGTGGGCGAAGTCACACAGCGCGGCATTACTCATTATCTAGGCGCAACTTATCAGCGCGATACCTCTCCTAGTCAGCCGCAGCCATTGCATCAGGCTAAGGAGGCATCGTGACCAATCAGCTAAAACAAACTTACTATTTCGTTTTATTGGCGTGTGTCTTTGCATTGGGTATTTATTTACAAGGCGCGGGTACGATCGATGATTTTCTTTACTACCAAGAAGACATTGTTTATCTGACGGTTCAGCACATTGAACTGGTGCTGCTGTCTGGTGGATTGGCGATCCTAATCGCGATTCCCGTCGGCGTATTGCTCAGCCGTCCTCGTTTTCAGAAAGTCGCAGAATCGGCGATGCAGGTTTTGAATGTGGGGACCACGATTCCTACTTTAGCCATTCTCGCCCTGGCGATGAGCTTTCTTGGCATTGGCACCGTGCCTGCGGTATTTGGACTGACGATTGCCTCGTTGTTGCCGATTGTCAGAAACACCTACATCGGGCTGAAAGAAGTGCCCGCTCATTTAAAAGAAGCGGCGTCAGGCATTGGTATGACCGAGTTACAAATGTTGTTTCAGGTTGAAATTCCTAATGCGCTGTTCGTCATTTTTGCAGGTATCCGCACGGCGTTAGCTGTCAACGTGGGCACCGTTCCACTGGCCTTCTTAATTGGTGGCGGTGGGTTAGGGGAGCTCATTTTTACCGGTATTGATCTGGATGAACCCATCATGATGCTGGCAGGCGCTATTCCTACAGCGATGCTGGCTATCGCTATCGACAGTGTGGTAGGAGCCGTTTCCTATGTCACTGTACCTAAAGGCTGTAACCCTATTAGAGCTAGACAATAACAATCCTAAAAATTGAACACAGACAGGAGTCAAACATGTTGAAGCAAATTACTCGCCGCTTGCTGGCCGTTGGTGTACTGCTTTCAAGTTTTCACGCATCTGCGGAAATCGTCGTAGGTGGTAAAAACTTTACAGAACAACAGCTTTTAACGGAGATCACGTCTCAATATTTAACCAAAAAAGGCTACGACGTTGATAAGCGTTCGGGCATGGGCAGTGCGGTTTTGCGTAAAGCGCAAGAAAACGGCCAGATCGATCTTTATTGGGAATATACGGGTACATCACTGATCATTTACAACAAAGTCAAAGACAAGCTCCCAGCAGAGCAAGTGTATCAACGCGTTAAGGAACTCGATGCGAAGAAAGGCCTAGTTTGGCTTAACCCTTCAAAAGCGAACAACACCTACGCGCTCGCTATGCGCAGTGACGATGCGAAACAACGTGGCATCTCAACCTTATCCGACTTCGCCGAGCAAATGCGCCAAGACCCGCCAATGACCATTGCTTTGAATGCGGAATTCTATGCACGAAAAGATGGCTTCCGACCTTTACAGAAAACCTACAAATTCAAAGCGTCACGAGACCAAGTGAAACGCATGGATACGGGGTTAACTTATGATGCGCTAAAAGGGAAAGAAGTCGATGCTGCGCTTGTATTTGCAACCGATGGTCGTATCAAAGCATTCGGTTTTACCGTTTTAACGGATGACAAACAGTTTTTCCCTGATTACGCGATCACACCTGTGGTTCGCCAAGAAACGCTAGATGCGAACCCAGAGCTTGCCGAGCAAATGAACGCGCTTTCTGCGGCGATCGATGGCGATACGATGTCGACTTTGAATCAACAAGTTGATGTGGAGCGACGTTCGATCTCAGAAGTCGCAAGCCAGTTCCTATCTGAGCATAACTTGGGGTAATACCATGACTATCCTGCAAGTCAGTGTGGCCCAAATCAACGCCCAGTTAGGCGATGTGAATGCCAATCTGAATACTCATCAGGATTACATAAAGCAAGCTGCGGCCTTGGGGTCGCAGCTATTGCTGTTTCCTGAACTCTCCTTGACCGGATACCAGCTCCAATCTTCTGTGCGTGAAGTTGCCATGAAGCGTGATGATGCTCGGCTTAAAGAGCTTGCGCAACTTGCACCGCACATGTCCGTGATTGTCGGCTTTGTGGAACAGGCCGCTCCGGGAGAATACTACAACGCGATGGCTTGGTTGCTCGGTGGTACGGTGGTTGCTGTGCATCGCAAAATCAATTTACCAACCTATGGTGGGCTTGAAGAGGGCAAGTGGTTTCATTCGGGAGACGCAACCACCAGCGTTTCTCTTGATGATAATTGGCGAGGCTCGGTTTTAATTTGTGCCGATTTATGGAATCCACCTTTAGTTCATTGCGCGCTACTCGATAAGCCTGAAATCTTGCTCGCGCCGATCAATTCGGCCAGCAGTATTGTCAGTAAAGATTTTTCCAATGAAGACAACTGGTTAGTTAACGTTAAATTTTATGCGGTGCTCTACGGAACTCCAGTTTTGATGGCCAACCGTTACGGGCCAGAGGGCGAAGCGTGGTTTTGGGGAGGAAGCTGTATTTTGTCTGCAACGGGTAAGCTATTGGCGCAGGCAGAAGACGGTGAAACCTTGATAACTGCGACCTTGTCATTGGACGATATTGATAAAGCCAGATTTGAGCTGCCTACCGTGCGAGACAGCAATACACCATTGATCACAACGCTATTGTCGAAGGCAAAACGCTAAAACTGGAGCAGTAGACGATGCAATCTATTCATCGACTTATTCACGAATTAACCTTTGAACAGCTTCCCGCTGACGTTATTGAACAAGCGAAATATTGCGTCTTGGATCTGTTAGGTGTCGCCGCAGCTGGTAAAGCGACGCAGCTGCAAAACATGGTAGCCAAACTCGCGCTGAAGCAGTTTGCCGGTGATACGCCGATGCTGTTTTCTGATCACACGGCCAGTGGTTGTGGGGCAAGTCTATATGGCGGCATGTTGATTGACAGTATGGACGCGCACGACGGCCAAGTCCTGACGAAAGGCCATGTTGGCGTCGCTGTTTTGCCGGGGCTGCTCGCCAGTATGTATGAGTCAGCAGTTACGGGAGAAGAGTTATTAACGTCCCTCGTCATTGGCTACGAAATAGCAACTCGCGCCGGAATCGCGCTGCATCAAACCGCTTGTGACTACCATACTTCTGGTGCTTGGAATGCGCTGGGCGTCGCCGCAGTATCTGCAAGAAGAAAAGAATTAACGGAGGCACAAACAGAGCATGCGCTCGGCATTGCCGAGTTCTATGGCCCGCGCAGCCAAATGATGCGTTGTATTGAACATCCAACCATGCTCAAAGACGGCTCTGGCTGGGGAGCGATGGCGGGCTTTGCCAGTGCAGAGCTGGCAGAAGAGGGCTTTACTGGCGCGCCAGCCGTGACTCTGCTGGACCAACAAACTCACGCTTTGTGGGCAGATTTAGGGCAGCGTTGGTATATCCTGGAGCAATACTTTAAACCGTATCCGGTTTGTCGTTGGGCTCAACCCGCGGTTGAAGCAGTGAGAGCGCTGCAACAAGAAAATAAACTAGAACCTGATGAGATTGAACTTATCGAAGTTCATAGCTTTCATCAGGCGGTGTGTCTGCATACCAAGCGCCCAGAGACAACCGAGCAGGCTCAGTACAGTTTGCCATTTTCAGTCGCGAGTGCGGTCATGGATAATACGGTCACGGTAGAAGCCGTCACCAAAGGACTGAAAGATCCTGCTCGTTTGGCACTTACGGAGCGGATGAAGTTAATTGAAGAGCCTGCATATAATGATAAGTTTCCAGCTGAACGCTGGGCGCATGTCGTGGTGACGTTGAAAAATGGCGACAAACTGACTTCGCCTCCCTGTATTGCGCGAGGTAATCCTGAAAACCCTCTCAGTCGAGACGAGATGCGAGGAAAGTTTCGTACTTTGGCAGAGACAGAACTGCCCGCTTCACGCGTGTCAGCGATAGAAGAGGGGTGTTTGCAACTTGATAAAGCCAGTAAAGAGCAGGTACTTGCTTGGCTATCATTGCTTTACCAAGGCACTTTGTCTGATAAGCCGTCTGACACGTCGCCTGACACATCAAGATGAGATCGAACTTCTTTTCTCTTACTCAATCTTAAGTTAAACGTCGCTCTTCACGCGGCGTTTTTTCATAGCGTTTTTTGTAGCAGCGCGCAAAATACGATGTAGAACTGAACCCACAAGCGGTGCTGATTTGGGTGATGGACAGCATGGTTTGCAACAACAAATGTTGAGCGCGTTCTAAGCGCAATTGAAGGTAGTAATTACCTGGTTTGTCTTGCAAGTATTGCAAAAATAACCTTTCCATCTGCCTGACCGATAACCCTACTTGCTCGCCAATTTCATAGCACTTTAGCGGCTCTTCCATGTTGGCTTCCATGATCTCTACAGCGTCGAGCAGGCGCGGGTGGCGGATGTTGTGCTTACGGATTAACGACATCCGCTGTTTATCATGCGCTGGTCGAATCGCAGGGTGAATGCATTGCTCTGCCACTTGATTCGCCAAGTCGCTCCCATGTTGGTTTGTAATTAAATGAAGCATCATATCCAAACCGGCTAGGCCGCCCGAACAAGTTGGTGTGCGTGGGTCGAATTCGTACAACTCACTGGTCACGTTAATGTTTGGAAACTCCTCTGCCAGGCTGTTGGCGGACTCCCAATGCACGGTACACGTTTTGTTTTTTAACAGGCCAGCTTTTGCTAACAACACGCTGCCTGTCGAAGTCGAGCCCACGGCGATGCCTTGACGAAGCGCTTGCTTTAACCACCGGTTCACGGAGCCACTCGCAGCAGCAACATGGGCGCCAATACCTGCTACAACCAGCAGCAAGTCTAAATGAGCAATGTTGTTGACTGACTGTGTTGGCGAGAATGAAACGCCATTACTGGCCGATACTTCTTTATCTTCGAATCCATAAATATCCCACTGATACAAATCGCAACCAGCGAGGCGGTTGGCCATTCGAAGAGGTTCGATAACCGCCGAAAAAGAGAGCATCGAAAAATCAGGAATAAGGAAAAAACCAATGCGATACGTGAGTGTCGTTTTCATTCTCTGTGGTCACCAAGTGGGCAGTTCATCTATGTCGTATTTCTGGATAAGAATGTCGCAATTGTTAAATTATTGCTATCAAAATTAGAACATGATGTGACCCAAGACAAGGAGTTCTTTGTCGAGCATACACATTCATTTGGACGAGATAATTATGATTGAACAAAAAGCCCCAGTAATTAGTGATGGTCTACGCCTTGATGGCGCTTTCTTTACTGACGAGAACGTTAACAACCCAGACTTACCGATCGTTATTGTCTGCTCAGGCTTTACTGGGCAAAAAAATATTCACCCAGAGCGTTACGCGAGAGCCTTAACTGCGAAGGGCTTTACAGTATTCGGATTTGACTACCGTGGCTTTGGCGAATCTGAGGGTATTCGTGAGCGAGTTATTCTGGATGAACAAGTACGCGACATCGCTAATGCGGTTGCGGTTGTGAAACAGCGCGCTGACGAGGAAGGCCGCAAAGTCGTACTGGCTGGCTGGGGCATGGCGGGAGGATTAATTCTTGATGCTTACCGCGTTTGCCAAGATGCGATTGATGGCCTTATCTCCATGAACGGCTTTTATGATGCGGTACGTGTTCAGGTGGCTCAACGTGGCGAGCACGGCTGGAAAGCGTTCCGTCAATTTATGTTAGAAGAGCGTACACGTCTTGCTCTTGGTGGAGAAAAGCAGGGGATTGATCCATTTGAAATCTACCCGCTTGATCCAGTAAGCCGCGAATATGTATTCACTGAACTGGTCAAAGCGCCGGGCTACGGCGTGACATCTGATCTGGATTTTGCGGATTCTCTCATCAATTTCAAACCGGAAGCTCTACTGGATGAGCGATTTGCAGACGCGCCAATCTTGATTGCGCACGGTGCAGAAAACGACCTTCACCCAGTGACCGAAGCAAAGTCGCTGTACGCGAAATACCCTGGGCCGAAATCTCTATTCTTACTGCCGGAAGGTGGTCACACCGAGTGGATGTTGGACGACGATCCTAAGTTTATTCAGTTCTCTGGCGTGATCGCAAACTGGTTGAGTGAGAACTTCAGTTGAGTCTTCAAGAGGTGCTCTCGTTGATGGCACCTCTACCTTTCTGACAGGATGATTTTCGATGAGCATAATTCCATTTTGTGAAGCGGCGGACCCATTTGTACATAAACCAACAATCGCGATTCCTGAAGGCGCGGTTGATTGTCATGCCCACGTTTTTTCTTCAAGTTATCCGTACTGTGAAACGCGAACCTACACGCCACCTGATGCCAGCATCGGCGCGTACCTGCATTTGCACCAGCAATTAGGCATCCGTCATGGCGTGCTCGTTCAGCCGAGTGTGTATGGCAATGACAACCAGTTGCATCTTGATACATTACGGTATTTGCGCCAGCAAGGTTACGACTACAAAGGCGTCGCGGTCGTGGATGCGGATGTGTCCGAGCAAACGCTGGATGAGCTACAAGAAGCCGGATTTTGTGGGGTGCGGATGAACCTGCTGTTTAAAGGTGGCATTGAGTGGCGTGATGTTGAACGTTTAGCGGCTCGCCTTGCAGAGCGACACTGGCACCTTCAATGCTTAATTGATGTTTCGCAGTTTGATGACTTATATCGCCGATTAAGGGCTTTACCCGTGCCCGTAGTGATTGATCATCTTGGACATATGCCAACAAACAAGCTTATTTCTCATCCTGGTTTTCAAACCTTATTGAAGCTTAAGGCCGAAGGGAAAGTGTGGACAAAACTGTCGGCTCCGTATCGTTTGTCGCCTCAATCGCCGCCTTATGATGACGTTTCTTCGTTTGCTCAAGCTTTGTTAGAAGCGAATGAAGAGCAGTGTGTCTGGGGATCGGATTGGCCTCATCCATGTTTTGCTGCTGAGATGCCAAATGATGGCCAGTTGCTAGATACCTTGTGGCACTGGACGCAAGATACGACACTGTTTAGTAAGATTCTGGTCGATAACCCCAAGCGCCTCTACCGCTTTTAACTCCGCATTCATGTTACGAACCTAAAAAGACAACCGTAAGGCACTGATTCAAATTATGCTTCCTGCACTTCCGCTACAGGTTTCCTCTGATCCTGTGGTTATCAAGTTCTTTAACACCCTTAAACAGCTTGGTTTCAAGGGGGATACTGATGCTCGCTATACCACTAGATTGAGCATGGCGACTGACAACAGCGTCTACCAGCAACTTCCGTTGTCGGTCGTCTTTCCTGCCAACCATCATGATGTGGTAATACTTGGCAAGGTCAGTGCACGTGATGAATTTAAACACCTGACCTTTTCGCCCAGAGGAGGCGGAACGGGCACCAACGGACAATCATTGAACTCGGGGATTGTGGTTGACCTGTCTCGCTACATGAATCGAGTGTTAGAGATTAACGAGCAGGAAGGCTGGGTGAGAGTGGAAACAGGGATAGTCAAAGATCAACTCAACGACATCGTTCGCCCTTATGGTTATTTCTTCTCGCCAGATCTGTCGACCAGCAACCGCGCAACATTAGGTGGGATGATTAATACCGATGCATCAGGCCAAGGCTCTTTGCAATATGGTAAAACCTCGGATCATGTGTTGGCGCTCAAAGCCGTATTGGCGGATGGTTCGGTTCTCGATACCGAAGCAATTCAACAAAACAAATGGTTAAATAGTGATGTAGTATCGCGAGCGTTAAAAATTACGGAGGAAGTTTGTCGAGACAAGCGTCAACAGATTCTGGATAAGTTTCCTCCTCTGAACCGATTTCTTACTGGTTATGACCTAAAAAACGCCATCAACGACAAGAGTGAAGCGTTTGACGTCACGAGAATATTATGTGGCTCTGAAGGTACGTTAGCTTTTATCACTGAAGCTAAGCTCAATCTTACGCGAATACCTACCACGCGACTATTAGTGAACGTTAAATACGATAGTTTTGACTCAGCGCTACGAAATGCGTCCTTGATGGTCGAAGCAGAGGCGCTATCGGTTGAGACAGTTGATGCAAAAGTGCTCAATCTTGCAAGAGAAGACATTGTCTGGCACTCGGTAAAACACGCGATCTCAGATGTGCAGGGCAAAGAGATGCAAGGGATTAACTTTGTCGAGTTCGCAGGCAGTCACAACGATGATATTGAGGATAAAGTTGAACGCTTACTTTCAATTCTCGATAAAGAAATGGCTCACCGACGCAGTGGTATCATCGGGTATCAAGTCTGTCGCGAACCCCAAGACATCCAGGCCATTTATGGCATGCGCAAGAAAGCGGTTGGGCTGCTTGGCGCGACCAAAGGTCAGGCAAAGCCCATTGCATTTGCGGAAGATACCTGTGTGCCGCCTGAAAATTTAGCGGACTTTATCGCGGAATTTCGTACGTTGCTAGACCGCAATAACCTGCATTATGGCATGTTTGGGCATGTGGATGCTGGCGTCCTTCACGTGCGTCCAGCGCTCGATATGTGTGACCCTGAGCAAGAAGCGTTGATGCATCAACTGTCCGATGATGTGGTCGCGCTGGTGGCAAAATACAATGGTTTAATGTGGGGAGAGCACGGTAAAGGATATCGCTCAGAATATGGACCTGCCTTCTTTGGTGATGAGCTCTTTATTGAATTAAGGCGTATTAAAGCGGCGTTTGACCCCGACAATAAAATGAACCCGGGCAAGATTTGCACGCCACTGAATAGCGACGCTGAAATGGTAAAAGTCACAGCGACTAAGCGTGGCTACTATGATCGTCAGATCCCCGTAGAAGTCCGAGAGTCGCTTAAGCCCGTGCTGTCTTGCAATGGCAATGGGCTGTGTTTTAATTACGATGCTGATAGCCCAATGTGTCCATCATTTAAAGTAACAGCCGATCGTCGCCACTCTCCGAAAGGGAGGGCAGGGATAATGCGTGAATGGCTGCGTCGTCTTAATGACAGTGGCTTCGATTTGCTCGCTAACGAACAGCAACTTCTCAATCAAACGTTATCGGTTAAGCTTTTGGCTCAGAAGCTGAGTCAACTGATATCTCGCCCCGCATCTGATGACCTATCGCATGAAGTTTATGAGGTGATGAGCGGTTGTCTAGCGTGCAAAGGGTGTGCGAGTCAGTGCCCTATTAAAGTTGATGTGCCTGATTTTAGAGCGCGTTTTTTACACCTCTATCACTCGCGTTATCGCAGACCTCTGCGCGACTATCTGGTGTCAAATATTGAGCAACTGCTGCCGATTATGGCAAAAGCTCCCAAGCTGGTTAATCAAATTGCATCTAGTAGGCCTGTTACGCAAGTATTAGAGACATCCATCGGTTTTGTTGATTCGCCAGTGCTATCGATCCCTACGTTGCAAAGTCGATGTCAGGCACTTGGCGTGAGCCCGTTCGACTTTGCGTATCTAGAATCGCTTTCCCCAGAAGTGAAGCAAAATTACGTCTTGATTGTTCAAGATCCATTTACCAGCTTTTATGAAGCCGAGTTGGTTGCGGACTTTATTCAGTTATTGCAGCGGTTAGGGAAACACCCTGTTGTTCTGCCTTTCAAACCTAATGGGAAAGCTCAACATGTAAAAGGTTTCCTTAAGAAATTCGCCAGAAATGCACAAAACACCTCGGACTTTCTCAACCAAGTTGCTGATCTTGAAATTCCTATGATCGGTATCGATGCAGCCTTAGTGCTTTGTTATCGTGATGAATACCATCAGGTTCTAAAAGAAAAGCGGGGCGAGTTTACAGTTTATACGGCTCATGAATGGCTGGTGGATACACTCAATGAATGGCCAGCTGTACGCGCATCAGATGAAGAGCCTTGGTATTTGATGGCGCATTGCACAGAAAAGACAAAAATACCGCAGACTGAGAAATCTTGGCAGTCTATTTTTCATCACTTTGGCTTAAAGCTGCATGTGATACCTACGGGATGTTGTGGCATGGCAGGGACATTCGGCCATGAAGTGGATAAGAAAAGTACGTCTGAAGCTATTTATCAGCTGAGTTGGGAACCGAATATAAAGAACCTGCCCACTGAGCGTGTGTTAGCCACGGGGTATTCCTGTCGCAGTCAGGTTAAGCGTTTTGAAGGGGAGGTCGTTCGACATCCGGTCCAAGTTTTAGCCAGTTTGTTTAATGCATAAGATGCTTAGGCAATTTAGTATACGAAAACGCTTGCCTTAAGACTTTGCCTGCCTTTAATGTATCCGACCGCAGAACTTCAATCTGCTTAACAACAACACAGGAGAGAATCGGGCTTTCACTTCCGCTCGACAGAAACTCCTTTCAAATTGATACAACAGCGCAGCAAACTTCCCTTGCTGCGATACTGTGTTCCATATTTTGTGAGTATTTATGTTTAACTCAGAACGCAAAGCGACGGTTATTCTGGTTGCGACGACGATGATCGCGGCACTTGGCTGGATATTCTCTAAGGAAACAATACAGGGGTTACCACCTTTTGGCTTTATTGGGGCGCGATTTACTATTGCATCGCTCTGTCTGTTGCCGTTGTGCTATCGACCTTTGCTGAAAGCGAATTTGAGAGATGTGCTTTCTGCTGGTGGTGTCGGGCTCCTGTTAGGCAGTGCCGTTATGACATGGATTTACGCCATCTCCATCAGCGATACGCTCGGAGAAGGCGCATTTATCATGAGTCTCTCCATGCTATTTGTGCCTATTGTTGCGTGGGTTATGTTTCGTCAACGACCACAACGAATTTTCTGGCTTTCTTTGCCTATCGCGGTGTTAGGTCTAGCCTGTCTCTCTTTAGTTGGCGGCTGGAAGCAATCGGCCAGTCAATTTTGGTTTCTTGGGGCGGCACTGGTTTTGGCGCTTCATTTTAATGTGAACAGCAAATACTCTCAAAAACTACCTGTGTTGCTGCTTACTTGCGTGCAGCTTTTTTCTGCTGGTTGTTTAGGTTTGTTGGTTTCTTTCTTTATGGAGTCTTTTCCGGCAGAGGTTGACTCCTCCATTTGGTGGTGGTTCGCGTTGAGCACCTTGCTAGCGACGAGCTTGCGTTACGTAATGCAAACCATGGGGCAAAAATTTGTTCAGGCAGGTAATGCTGCCTTGATCATGATATTAGAGCCAGTTTGGACCGTCATTCTAAGCGTGCTGTGGTATGGCGAAGTGCTAACGGCAAATAAGCTAGTAGGCTGTGTGCTTATCTTATTCTCTCTTATTATTTATCGTACTGGCGGTCGATTTCGTTTGTCTATCCCTAGGTAGCTTCAAGAGGTTTGGGTAGGGAACAATTTAGGAGTGAAGCATGGCCAATACTGAGCATCAGGAATCACTAGACTTTTTAGATATTTTAAGTGTCTGTTTATACCGTTTAGGAATTAGCGTATTTGCCTTTGGACTTATCGCGATGACGATATCGGGTTTGCACCTTATTGAAGGTTCGGCATTTTATGATCGAAATGTGTTGCTGATCATCGCCATTGCGGGTGTATTAACTGCAGCCAATATCCATGTCTACAGTAAAACTGTACGGACTGTCATCAGCTGGTCAACTTGGGTGGGACTGCTCTTCATGGTGAGCGACCCAGACTTATCCCGCGTGTGGCTTTCTCTTGGTTTTGTCTTTGTCACTTTTTCCGGTGTGGCGCTGAAAGAGTCCTTTTGTTTTAAAGTTCCAGGCTTGAAAGCGGTGCCAGTGCTACTTGCCATCGCAACCTTTGCGTTTTGTTTCGAAATACTGACGGTAGCGACTATTGCGACAGGGTTGTCTGGCTTAATTATGGGCTTCCTGTCTATATCAAAGTGGCGGATGCCACTTCATTTTGATATCGGTATCAAAGCAAACTACGAGGTTTAATAAACGTCTTACGTTAGAGATGTCATACGGTTACGCAAAGCTAGCGATACTTTTGACGTGGGTTCTCGATTAAGCTCTTCGCTGATCATCCAGCCAGCTTTTGCTAACAGCTCCAAGTCGATCCCCGTTTCGATCCCTAATCCTTGGCATAAATACAGTACATCCTCCGTCGCGACGTTCCCCGAGGCACCATGAGCGTATGGGCATCCACCCAGCCCAGCTACACTGCTGTCGATGGTATTGATGCCCATACTCAATGCTTGATGAATATTGGCGAGCGCTTGTCCCCATGTATCGTGGAAATGGACAGCAAGCAGGGGGAGAGGTGTAACCAACATGACGGCCTCCAGCATGGCTGCAATTCGATTTGGCGTGCCTGTGCCGATGGTGTCACCTAGAGACACCTCGTAGCACCCTAAATCGATGAGGGATTTGGTCACGCTCGCCACCTGTCTAGGGTCTGTCGGACCGTCGTATGGGCAATCGGCAACGCAGGATAGATAGCCTCGAACAGGGATGCCGTGTTTGGTGGCTAATCGCATTACAGGCTCGAAGCGAGTTAAACTTTCTGCAATCGAGCAATTGATATTGTGTTGGCAGAATCCTTCTGATGATGAAGTGAAAATTGCGACCTGATTGGCACCAGCCTCCAAGGCTTGTTCGAAGCCTTTTAGGTTTGGTGTCAGGGCAGAATAAGTAACATGATTTCGCCTTGTTATTGCTTTCATGACCTCTGTTGAGTCCGCCATTTGTGGCACCCATTTGGGCGAAACAAAAGAGCCCGCCTCAATATGCGTTAGCCCAGTATCAGAGAGTAAGTTGATCAACCGGATTTTAGTCTGGGTCGCAACAGGAGACTCATTTTGCAACCCATCTCGTGGACCTACTTCGACAATATTTACTTTGGAAGGCAGCATTACTTGTCCTGTGATTTGGTTACCCAACTTGGGCTTCGTTTTTCAAGAAACGCTTGCAAGCCATCTTGGCCTTGTGGCGATACCCTAATGTCCGCAATGAGCTTGCTAGTATAGTGAATCAGTTGTTGATCGATGGGGTTTTGATGACATTGGTGACAGAGCGTTTTTGCTTTACGCATCGCATCTGGGCTATTAAGTAGTAACGTCTTGATCACGCTATCGACCGCACTTTCAAGTTGTTTGGCTTCTTTCACTTCATGCACAATACCAAACCGTTCGGCATCCTCGGCTGAAATGACTTCACCACTTAAGATATAGCGTCTAGCTTGTCGATTCCCCATCGCGCGCATGACGTAAGGCGCAATGGTTGCCGGAACTAAACCAAGCTTAACTTCACTTAAGCAAAAGTTAGCACATTGGCTCGCGATGGCGATATCACTGCAACAAATCAATCCCAGCGCGCCGCCGTAAGCGGAGCCTTGTACAACCGCGATGGTGGGTTGAGGGAACGAATCTAGTGTTTCCATGAGTCTTGCCAAGTTTTGGGCATCAACGAAATTATCTTGCCTCGTGCTGTCGGCCATCGACTGCATCCAATTCAGGTCGGCCCCGGATGAAAAGTGCTTGCCGTTACTTTTTAATACCAAGCATCGCACATCCGTTCGTAAAGCGAGATAATCTAGGCGGTGGATCAGCAAGTCGATCGTACAAGCGTCAAAAGCATTGTGCTTGGCTGTTCTGTTTAGAGTGATGGTTGCTACGCCATTGTCATCGACATGCCAAAGAACATCATCTTGCCTTTGGGCGTTGGGAATAATGCTTGGTTGCATTTCCTGCATACTTACTTCCTTAATTTATCTCTGGATATTTACATTCTGAAGACGCCAAACTCGCTATCAGGAATGGGGGCATTTAATGCTGCCGTTAGCGCCTGACTCAACACCTGACGCGTTTGTTTGGGGTCAATAATTCCGTCATCCCATAGCCGAGCGCTCGCAAAATAGGGATGTCCTTGTGTTTCATACAAGTCTATGATCGATTCTCTAAAAGTGTGTTCTTCTTGCTCTGACCACGCTTCTCCCTGGCGTTCCTTCGCGTCTTTTCGAACTTGTGTTAAGACGCCTGCCGCTTGTTCTCCGCCCATCACAGAAATACGAGCGTTCGGCCACATCCACATCATGGTTGGATCATAAGCTCGGCCGCACATGCCATAATTGCCAGCGCCGTACGATCCACCGATGATCACGGTAAACTTTGGTACGTCAGCACAAGCGACGGCCATCACTAGCTTGGCGCCATGTTTTGCGATGCCTTCTTCTTCCACCTTTTTCCCGACCATAAATCCGGTAATGTTTTGGAGAAAGAGAAGCGGTGTTTTCCGTTTGGCGCAAAGTTCAATAAAGTGCGCGCCTTTTTGTGCCGATTCAGAAAACAAGATGCCGTTGTTTGCCACAATACCGATCAAGTGTCCGTGAATGCGAGCAAAGCCACACACTAACGTTCTGCCGTACAAGGCTTTGAATTCGTCAAAATCAGAATCATCGACGATGCGGGCGATGACTTCTCGGACGTCGAATGATAGTCGTAAGTTGGCATTCACGATTCCGTAGATTTCTTCAGCATCGTAGCGGGGAGGTAGCACGGTGTTCTCCGGCTTAATCGGTTTCGCTCTATTGGCATTGGCAATGGCTTCTCGGGCAAGCATTAGGGCATGCTCATCATTTTCAGCGTAATAATCAGCAACACCAGATTTACGACAATGCACGTCTGCACCGCCGAGCTCTTCACCCGTCACGACTTCGCCAGTGGCCGCTTTCACCAGAGGCGGTCCCGCCAAAAATATGGTGCCTTGCTCTTTGACCATAATGGACACATCCGCCATGGCAGGAACATATGCGCCCCCAGCAGTGCAAAGCCCCATCACAACAGCAACCTGAGGGATGCCTTTTGCTGACATCCTCGCTTGGTTAAAGAAAATGCGACCAAAGTGTTCTTTGTCGGGGAAGACGTCGGACTGATGAGGGAGATTTGCGCCACCGGAGTCCACCAAGTATACGCAGGGGAGTTGGCAACGTTGGGCTATCTCTTGCGCTCTAAGGTGTTTTTTTACCGTGAGTGGGTAGTAGGTTCCGCCTTTTACCGAAGCATCGTTGGCGATGACCATACATTGAATCCCCGCTATGAAACCAATGCCGGCGATAACGCCAGCGCAGGGGATGGATTCGTCATACACTTGCCAGGCGGCAAACTGGCTAATTTCAAGAAAATCAGTGTTGTCATCAAGCAAGCGCGCGATGCGTTCTCGTGCGGGGAGTTTTCCTTTTTGCCTCTGGTGCTGAATGGCTTTTTCACCGCCTCCTTGTTTGATGGTCTCGATATGTTGATTCAGTTGAGTGACCAACGTTTCCATCGCAGCTTTATTGGAAAGAAATAACTCGTCAGTTGGCTTAGTTTTACTTTTGATAATGGCCATAATGACTTCCTTGTCGTATGTTCCTTTAGCGAGATTCTTCGAACAGTTCTCGGCCTATTAACATGCGGCGAATCTCTGAGGTACCCGCGCCGATTTCATAAAGCTTTGCATCACGTAGCAAACGACCAGCAGGGTATTCATTGATGTAGCCATTCCCACCGAGCAATTGGATTGCATCGAGTGCCATTTGTGTGGCGAGTTCTGCACTGTATAGAATCGCTCCTGCGGCATCTTTACGCGTTGCGTTACCTCGATCACAAGCCGCTGCGACGGTATATACATACGCTTTTGCTGCACTCATTCGAGAGTACATATCGGCGATCTTGCCCTGAACTAACTGAAACTCGCCAATGGATTTTCCAAACTGCTTTCGTTCATGTACGTACGGGACCACAATGTCCATGCAAGCTTGCATTATCCCGAGTGGTCCGGCAGCGAGGACGACGCGCTCGTAATCTAGTCCACTCATTAACACCTCGACGCCTTGATTCAGCTCGCCAAGAATATTCTCTTTCGGCACTACGCAATGGTTAAATACAAGTTCGCAAGTGTTCGAGCCCCTCATGCCTAGTTTGTCCAGCTTTTGAGCATGGCTGAAACCTTCGACGTTGCGTTCAACAATGAATGCGGTAATACCTCGTGAACCTGCATTGACATCCGTTTTAGCGTAAAGCACCACTATGTCAGCGTCGGGACCGTTGGTGATCCACATTTTGTTGCCATTCAGTACAAAATGGTCACCCTTGTTCTCCGCTTTCAGTTGCATGCTTATCACGTCTGAACCGGCATTGGGCTCGCTCATAGCTAGGGCGCCAACGTGCGTACCATCGATGAGTTTGGGAAGGTATTTCTTGCGTTGAGAAGGCGTGCCATTGCGAAAGATCTGATTGACGCACAGGTTAGAATGAGCGCCGTAGCTTAAAGCGACAGATGCAGAGGCACGGCTGATTTCTTCCATTGCAACAACGTGAGCGAGGTATCCCATGCCTGCACCACCAAATTCTTCATCGACGGTGACACCGAGCAACCCCATATCTCCAAACAAAGGCCACAAATGGTTTGGAAACTGGTTATCGCGGTCTATATCTGCGGCGATGGGAGCAATATGTTCCGTAGAAAAGGCATTAACGTGGTCTCGGAGCATATCGATGGTATCACCAAGTCCGAAATTGAGTGGGGCGTAGGTGCTTTTCATAACGTCTCCCGATATCAGAGGTAAGGTGGAAAAGCCGATTGCAGTGTCGCTATTTGAGTATAGCGGTTATGTCTCTTTGCTTTTGAGTGTTTGAATACAGCGTTCTTTAGCGGCATTCAACTCTGCCATTACGACGCTGATGTCATTGAGTTGCTGTTGTAGGACGGCTTGTTTCTCTTCAATGATATTGAGCATTTTCAATAACTGTCCTTCGGTTTGTTGCATGTCATAGAGCTCGAAAAGTTCACGAATTTCTGCCAGTGAAAAACCGAGCCGTTTCCCTCTTAAAATCAGTTTGAGACGAATTTTATCTCTGCGTTGATAAACGCGCATGTTGCCTTTTCGCTCTGGTTCAATCAGACCTACGTCCTCATAAAACCGGATACTGCGAGTGGTAATATCAAACTCCTTGGCGAGGTCACTGATCTTGTATTTTTCCATAACATACTTACCTCGAATAAAAATCCAGTTTCTGGAAATCGAACCCTCATCGGAAAGGCCGAACGCAAATTTTGAAAGATAAACGCCTACTTGGTGTGTTTTTTCATCTCATTGTAAAGGCTAGTGCTATGCTTACGTAAACGTCAAGAAATCGCAGTATGAAAGTTTGTCAGTGAGAAAGGGCGACAAAGACTGGCGTAGCACTTGGTAAGCAATGCCATGCAAGGGCGTTATCAGTCAGTCTAGTGTTCACATATACCTCAAGGGAATGCGAATCATGGAAAAAGACATCTGGATTGTCAGCGCGAAGAGAACGCCGATCGGGCGCTTTCAAGGAAAGTTGCAAACTTACTCCGCTCCCCAATTAGGCGCACTGGCGATCAAGGCGGCAATGCACGAAGTGAATGTGACATCTGTAGATGAAGTCTTCATGGGATGTGTGCTCCCTGCGGGTTGTGGGCAAGCCCCGGCGAGACAAGCGGCAATTGGTGCGGATTTACCCATGAGTGTAGGGTGCACGACAATCAATAAAGTGTGTGGTTCCGGCATGAAGAGCGTCATGTTGGCGCACGATCTTATCAAAGCTGGAACGATTCGAACGGCCATTGCTGGTGGTATGGAGAGTATGACCAATGCGCCGTATTTATTGAAAGAGGCGAGAAAGGGAATGCGCATGGGCCACCAGTCGACGTATGACCACATGTTTCTCGATGGATTGCAAGATGCGTACGAAGGGCACTTAATGGGTGTTTATGCTCAGCACGTCGCAGACAGGCTTAAGTTCACTAGAGAGCACATGGACGAATGGGCAGTGATGTCGGCAAAACGTGCGTTGGAAGCTCAAGAACGAGGCTTATTTGCCGACGAGCTGTCACCGATTGAATTCAACACCAAGTCTGAACAAGGAACGCTGGATTACGATGAGCACCCGCGCTCGGTTGATCTGGATAAAATCCCTCAACTCAAACCTGCATTCGATAAAAAAGGCACGGTGACCGCTGCTAATTCGAGTGCGATTTCCGATGGCGCTGCAGCGCTTGTTCTAATGGATGAAGAGACTGCGATCCACCAAGGTCTTGAGCCACTCGCCGTTATCAAGTCTCACGCCACACACGCCAGAAAACCTGCTGAATATACTTTGGCTCCCGTTTATGCGATTGAACAGTTGTTGTCTCAATTGGATTGGTCAATTGACGAAGTGGATCTGTGGGAGATAAATGAAGCCTTTGCTGTCGTGACACAAATCGCGGTAGCAGAACTTGGGCTTGATATGAGTAAAGTCAATATTAAAGGCGGAGCGTGTGCACTGGGGCATCCGATAGGCGCAAGTGGCGCACGAATTCTGGTGACATTGATTCATAGTTTGTGTCAGCTACAAGCTTTAGGTACCGACGGTGATCTAGACGCCAAAAAAGTGATGCGAGGCGTTGCGTCACTTTGTATCGGTGGTGGAGAGGCAACGGCGATAGGCATTGAAATACCGCTTTAATTGAAATCAGAAAGGAGTAAATGATGACTCGTTTAGTTCCCTTGTTTATTGGTGGAGAGTTTCGTGAATCTCAAACTTCGGATTGGATCGAGGTGACCAATCCTGCCACTAATGATGTCATTGCGTACGTTCCCTGCTCAACGGACCACGAGATGGAAGCCGCCATTGATAATGCGAAAGAGACATTCCAATCCTGGAAGGAAGTGGCAGTATCCGAGCGTGCCAGAGTCATGCTTCGTTATCAGCACCTTCTCAAAGAACATCATGATGAGCTTGCCACACTGCTTTCTCATGAAACGGGTAAGATTTTAGTGGATGCTAAAGGCGATGTGTGGCGAGGCATAGAGGTGGTTGAACAGGCTGCAAACATTGCCAGCAATATGATGGGCGAAACCGTCGAAAATGTTGCCACGGATATTGATAGTTACTCAATGATTCAGCCCCTAGGTGTGTGTTGCGGCATTACGCCGTTTAACTTTCCTGCCATGATTCCGTTGTGGATGTTCCCAATCGCCATCGCTGCGGGCAATACGTTTGTGCTTAAACCCTCCGAACAAGTGCCGTTGACCTCTATTCGTTTAGCCGAACTATTTGAGCAAGCTGGCGCGCCGAAAGGAGTGTTGCAAATCGTTCACGGTTGCAAAGACCAAGTCGACTTTCTGCTGGCTCATCCTGACATTCGAGCGGTGTCATTTGTTGGCTCGGTTCCTGTTGCCCGTTATATCTACACCACGGGTACGAAACACTTTAAACGCGTTCAAGCTTTTGCTGGTGCTAAAAATCACATGGTGATCATGCCTGATGCGAACAAAGAACAAGTGGTGAATAACCTAGTGGGGTCCTCCGTTGGGGCGGCGGGGCAGCGTTGTATGGCGATTTCTGTTGCGGTATTTGTCGGCGATTCAAAACAATGGATTACAGACCTCAAACAGGCAATGGCGAAAGTACACCCAGGGCCTTGGGACGATGAGCAAGCTGCTTATGGTCCTCTCATCAGTGAGCAAGCTAAACAACGCGTATTGGACTTAATTGAAGATGGCAAACAACAAGGCGCAGTGTGTGAACTGGATGGCAGTCAGTGTGAAGTGGAAGGCTTTCCCGATGGAAACTGGATTGGCCCAACCTTGTTTAGCGGTGTAACAGCGAATATGTCGATTTACACGCAAGAGATATTTGGCCCCGTTTTAGTTTGTATGGAAGTCGAAACGTTGCAAGAGGCCATTGAGTTGGTGAATCGCAACCCTTACGGGAACGGCACTTCCATTTTTACGGCTAATGGCGCTGCTGCAAGAAAATATCAGCATGACATTCAAGTCGGTCAGGTCGGGATCAATGTGCCTATTCCGGTACCTTTGCCATTTTTCTCTTTTACAGGCTGGAGAGGCAGTTTCTATGGCGATTTGCATGCGTATGGTAAACAAGCGGTACGTTTTTATACCGAGACTAAAACGGTGACGGCACGTTGGTTTGATGACGATATTCCAACGGGGCCTAATTTGACCATCCAACTGCGCTGAGTGAATAGAAGGAGCTTTTATGGACTTTGAACTTAATGAAGATCAACGTGCATTTGCCGATACCGCTCAGCAATTTGCCGATGAGCGTTTAGCACCGATGGCGGCGGAGTGGGATGAAAAACAGATCTTCCCCAAAGACGTATTGAGAGAGGCGGGAGAACTGGGGTTTCTCAGTCTCTACACTCCAGAAGCGCAAGGTGGCCTAGGGCTGAGTCGCTTGGATGCTTCAATTATCTTTGAACAACTGGCCATGGGATGTACGTCCACTACGGCGTTTATGACGATTCACAACATGGTCAGTTGGATGATAGCCAGTTTTGCTACCGATGAAGCCAAAACGCAGTTCTGCCCGAAGTTAGTTACGGGGGAATGGTTAGGCTCCTATTGCTTAACCGAGCCCAACGCAGGATCAGACGCCGCTGCACTGACCACTTCCGCTACAAAAAAGGGAGATAAGTATGTCCTCAACGGTGGCAAAACCTTTATCTCTGGCGCAGGAGAGACAGATGTTTTGGTCGTGATGGCGAGAACCGGAGATGCGGGTGCCAAAGGCGTGTCTGCATTTGTTGTTCCAGCTCAAACAGATGGTATCAGCTATGGGCGCAAAGAACCCAAAATGGGTTGGAACAGCCAACCAACACGAGCGGTTACTTTTGAAAATGTCGTTGTTCCAGCTAGCCATTTACTGGGCGAAGAAGGGCACGGTTTTGTCTTTGCGATGAAAGGGCTTGATGGAGGGCGTATAAATATTGCGACCTGCTCCGTCGGTACGGCTCAACAGGCCCTTAATCAGGCGGCACGGTACATTCAAGAACGTAAGCAGTTCGGCAAACCGCTTGCGCAGTTTCAAGCCTTACAATTCAAATTGGCAGACATGGTGACAGAGCTAGTGGCAGCGCGGCAGTTGGTGCGCTATGCCGCCAGTAAACTCGACCGAAATGACCCGGATGCCACGGCTTATTGCGCGATGGCAAAACGGTTCGCAACCGATGTGGGCTTTCAGGTTTGCGACCAAGCGCTGCAGCTTTATGGCGGCTATGGTTATATCAAAGAGTATCCAATGGAGCGTCATTTCAGAGATGTGCGTGTGCATCAAATTCTGGAGGGGACAAACGAAATCATGCGCTTGATCATCGCGCGCCGTTTGCTCTCTGAGGAATCGGCCTTGCTGTAGCGAAATATTGGATTTGCTCATTGAGAAAGGATTCATATATGTCATTAACCCAAGAAGCCATCCAACATACGATCACTAATCACGTTGCGGTGGTGACGATGAACAACCCGCCAGCCAATACGTGGACAGCAGAGAGCCTCAAGGTACTGAAGTCGCTGATACTCACACTTAACAATGATAAGCAGGTCTACGCACTGGTTTTAACTGGCAGTGGAGAAAAGTTTTTCTCTGCTGGTGCGGATCTCAAGCTATTTTCTGATGGTGACAAAGCGGTTGCGTTAGACATGGCGCAATGCTTTGGTGAAGCGTTTGAAACACTCTCGGAATTCCGTGGTGTTTCCATTGCCGCCATTAATGGTTACGCCATGGGCGGAGGTTTAGAAGTGGCATTAGCTTGTGATATTCGAGTAGTTGAAGAGCAAGCGGTACTTGCTTTACCTGAAGCTAAAGTCGGACTTTTGCCCTGCGCTGGCGGTACCCAAAACCTCACAGCGTTAGTAGGGGAAGGCTGGGCAAAGCGCATCATTTTATGTGGAGAGCAAGTCAGCGCTGACAAAGCAAAAGAACTAGGCTTGGCTGAGGAGTTGGTTCCCAAAGGCGAAGCGTTAAGTAAAGCGTTGGAGCTTGCTGAATCTGTTGCGAACCAGTCACCATCTTCTGTCGCCGCATGTAAGGCGCTCATTCAAAATATGCGCTCTGCGCCACTTAAGCACGGCTTAATGAAAGAGCGAGAGTTGTTTCTGAATCTTTTTGATACGGAAGATCAAGTTGAGGGTGTTCGCGCCTTTTTAGAAAAACGCCCACCGCAATGGAAAAACCGATAGGAGGCCACATGGCAGGGATGGTAACCATCAGTGAAATAGAGTGCTTAGATGGCGTGCACCGCATTGGTATCGCAACGTTAGACAACACCGCTTCATTGAATGCATTGACGTATGACATGTTGGTCCAACTCAACGATCAGCTTATCAAGTGGCAAGACGATCCGCATGTGACTTGTGTGGTACTCACTGGCGCTGGAGAAAAAGCATTCTGTGCTGGTGGCGATGTTCGAGCTATGTATCACGTCATGCATAACGAGAGTAAAGAAAAAATCGTAGAGTTCTGTACGGACTATTTCTCATTGGAGTATGAGTGTGACTATCTCATCCACACTTACAACAAACCTATTATCGGTTGGGGAGAAGGTATTGTCATGGGTGGTGGGATGGGGCTTTTTATGGGAACTAGCCACAAAGTTGTGACAACAACATCACGCCTTGCTATGCCAGAAATTAATATTGGACTGTATCCCGATGTGGGAGGTACATGGTTTTTAAGCCAGATAGATCCGCAAGTGGGTTTATTCCTCGGATTGACAGGTTCCATGGTGAATTCAAGTGACGCTGTCACTATTGGTTTGGCCGATTGGTTACTGTTGGAAGAGCAGTATCCCACCTTACTGGATGAGCTAAAGCGGCTCCAGTGGGGCAAAGAAGATGCGAAAGAGTTGGTAACTGCGCTACTACAATTAATGGAAGAACAGGTTATTGATAGCAAACCAACCACGCAAATTTGTCCATACTTAGATCAGATAGAGGAAGCGTGCAAAGGCTTTGATCTTAATGCGATAGCACAGCGAATCATGGCTATCGAAGGGAACAGTCAGTGGATAGAAAACGCGAAACAAACGTTCGCCGCGGGCAGTCCAATCACCGCGCATATTTGCTTCAGACAAGTGAAAGAATACCACAGCTTACCACTTGCAGATTGCTTCCGCTTGGAGCTGAGTTTATCGGTTCGTAGCGCCTTATTAGGTGAGTTTAAAGAGGGCGTCCGTTCTCGGCTTATTGACCGGGATGGCGAACCTAACTGGATGTTTAACAGTGTCAGTGAAGTCGATGAAGATGTCATCGATACCTTGTTTACCTCACTTTGGCCGGATGACGAACATCCGCTTGCTGATTTGGGTGAACAAACACTAGGTCAATAAGGAGAATGATCATGAGTACCATCGCATTTATCGGTTTAGGAAGAATGGGGCATCCGATGGCGCAAAACTTATTAGCGTCTGGATTTAACGTGCAAGTATTCGATGTCGATAGCGAAGCGGCAAAGCAACTTGCACCTTTTGGTGCGGTGGTGGCGAGCTCTATCGAGGAAGTCGTGGATGGCGCAAGCACAGTCATCACGATGCTACCAGCAGGTTCTCACGTTCGTTCCGTGTATCTTGGCGACTTACACGGCGGTGTAGGTGTCCTCAATCTTGTCTCGCCAAGTACCTTGATGATTGATTGTTCAACCATTGATCCGGACTCTGCGCGATTAGTCGCCAATGAAGCGGCAAATAAACGCGTGTTGTTTGTCGACGCGCCCGTTTCGGGTGGCGTTGCCGGCGCTAAAGCGGCGACATTAACCTTTATTGTTGGTGGCTCGGATGAAGCATTTTCTAAAGCCAATGCCATTTTGCAGTACATGGGAAAAAATGTTTTCCATGCCGGTAAAGCGGGCGATGGTCAAATGGCAAAAATTTGTAATAACCTTATGCTCGGCATTTTAATGTCTGGTACGTGCGAGGCGCTAAATCTAGGTATCGATCATGGGCTCGATCCCAAAGTGTTATCAAACATCATGCTGCAAAGCTCTGGCCGAAATTGGGCATTGGAGCTTTACAATCCTTGCCCAGGAGTGATGGACAGTGCGCCAGCCAGCAACGATTACCAACCGGGCTTTATGAGCAAACTCATGTTGAAAGATCTCGGTTTGGGGTTAGATGCGGCGTTACAAACACACTCTTCGGTTCCGATGGGCTCACTGGCGCGTAATTTATATTCTTTCCACAACGCGAGCGGCCACGGCGAGCTCGATTTTTCAAGCTTGTTTGAGTTTTACAAGAGTAAGAAAGGCTAGACTGAGTTTTGCTACAAAGCCGTCTGAAATGGTGAAGTAAAACTCATCATTTCGGACCACCTAAACAGGCTTGAAATAGGGAACATTATTAGCGACGGAGTGCAGTAACTATGGATATTAAAAATAGTGTCATTGCCATTACAGGTGCAGGGCAGGGACTTGGGCAAATGATGGCAATTACGCTTGCTCAAGCCGGAGCAGATTTAGCGTTATTAGATGTAAACGCTAGCGGCTTAATGGAAACACAAGAGCAGTGCCGAATGCTGAGTGCGAAAGCTTTGACTTATCAAGTGGATGTAACGAGCGAAATCGACGTTGAAAACACGTTTGACGCGGTTATCCAAGATTTTGGCCAACTCAATGGGCTAGTCAATAACGCTGGCGTGCTAAGAGATGGGCTACTTGTAAAATCAAAAGACGGTGTGATCAGTAAGATGTCTTTGGATCAATTCAATTTGGTCATGAACGTCAACGTTACGGGGACATTTTTGTGTGGGCGTGAAGCTGCCGTCAAGATGATTGAGAGCGGCTCACAAGGCGTTATCATCAATATTTCTAGTGTCGCGAGAGCAGGGAATATCGGTCAAACCAATTATTCTGCATCTAAAGCGGCGGTCGCAACCATGGCGACAACGTGGGCCCGTGAGTTAGCAAGATACGGTATCCGCGCGGCGGCGATTGCACCAGGTGTGGTAAATACCGCGATGGCAGAGCAAATGAAACCAGAAGCCATAGAACGACTAGAAAAGATGATCCCAATTGGAAGGATGGGTGAAACAAGTGAAATCGCGCATGCAGTAAAATACATTCTTGAGAGTGATTACTTTACTGGCAGAGTTTTAGAAGTGGATGGAGGCATTCGTATGTAAAGCCCTAGGGTTAGGCCCCACAGACCGGAATGACAAGCTTCTTTCCCTTTCAACATTTCCTATTTTTCCGAGAGCCAGTTCTGGGCAACGTAAGTGTGTTTATTACTCATGTTTGGATTCGCCCTGTGAATGGTTTACCAAAAGTAAATAATGAGAAGTAAATACCACTCAAATACTAAGTGAAATCATTAATTTGACATTGATCACAATTTTCCACTTTTAATTTCCCCTTCGTAATCAAGCTATCTATGTAAATGCAGTTGATAGTCAGTCTCATCAAAATGAATTTGCAACTGTCTGTTTCAAAAGACATTAACTGTGAAGCACGTGAAATTCGTGTTGAGGTTAATCTCCTATTTTAAGTGTGTGGGTTTCATTAATGGAAGGTTAGTTTCCAGTTGTGGCTAATGAGCTTTAACTTTTTACTCCTCATAATGCGCCAAATGTAACATTGTGTTTCAAAGTGTAACAATAAACTCACACTAATAGTGTGGTTTTGATCTCCACTCAATTCCGTTTTGTTTCGCTCTGATCCCGACGTTACTCATGCTCAACACATAAACATTCTAATGACTATAACAACTGGTTCTTAGCTTGATACCAATCGTAGCAAGTAATTGTTCATTCTAGCGGGTTAAGATGCTTGATAACGGCGCTGAAAAATTTGTGAGTAGAATAACTACTTATCAAAATTTTTGCCTTTTTATCAAACATTTCCCCTGCGCTGTTTCTGAGCTCTTATTTACTGTGATTGGCATTTGTTTTGAAACCAGACAACCATCGAGAAAGTTAATGGAAGCCTCAAGATATAAACGCATCTTGTCGAGGGGAAGTTTGGCGTCCGTCATACTTATGCTCTCAGGATGTAATTCAGCTTTACTTGACCCCAAAGGTGCCATTGGTGTGCAGGAAAAAGAGCTAATTATTACTGCTCTTTTGCTGATGTTGATCGTTGTAATCCCTGTGATTTTAATGACGATTTACTTCGCTTACCGATACCGCGCCTCTAACACTGAAGAAGAGTACGCACCCGAGTGGTCACACTCGACCAAAATCGAAGTGGTGGTATGGACAATTCCAATCATCATCATTGCGATTCTTGCGACGATCACATGGCGTTCGACTCATGAACTAGAGCCATCCAAACCTTTGGAAAGTGATGTTAAACCAATGACCATCGAAGTGGTGTCACTCGATTGGAAATGGTTGTTCATTTATCCAGAAGAAAACATTGCGACGGTGAACTATGTGGCGTTCCCGAAAGATGTGCCAGTGCAGTTCAAACTGACTTCGGACAACATCATGAACGCGTTTTTCATCCCTCGCTTAGGTACACAGATCTACGCGATGCCAGGAATGGTTACCAAGCTCAACCTGATAGCGAACCACGAAGGTGACTACAAGGGTTTTGCATCGAACTACAGCGGCGAAGGCTTTTCGCAAATGAAGTTCACAGCCTCTGCAATGTCTGATCGTGCTGCGTTCCTAAATTGGGTGCAGAAAGTGAAGGCGAGCCCTGATCGTATTGAAGATTGGGAGCAATACAGCTCACTGGCAGCGCCAAGTATCGCAGAGCCAGTCACTTTGTTCTCTAGCGTTCCTCCGTTCTTGTTCACCGACGTTGTGACTCAGCATCCTGGTTCAATGAACTGTTTGCCTGAAAACCAAGGATAATCGTAATGTTTGGAAGATTAACTCTTGATTCAGTTCCATTCCACGAACCTATTATCGTCATCACCTTAGCGGTTGTGGCGCTGGTTGGTTTAGCCGTAGTTTACGCGGTAACTAAAGCCGGAAAGTGGCAATATTTGTGGAATGAATGGTTTACTTCAGTAGACCATAAAAAACTTGGCTTCATGTACATCGCAGTAGCGATGGTGATGCTTGTTCGTGGTTTTGCTGACGCAGTCATGATGCGTAGTCAGCAACTCCTTTCTTCTGCGGGTGAAGCAGGTTACTTGCCACCGCATCACTACGATCAAATTTTTACTGCCCATGGCGTGATCATGATCTTCTTCGTAGCGATGCCATTGGTTATTGGTCTGATGAACATCATCGTGCCATTACAGATTGGTGCGCGTGACGTAGCTTTCCCGTATCTGAATAACTTGAGCTTTTGGCTGTTTGTTGTTGGTGTCATTCTAACAAACATGTCTCTCGGCTTAGGTGAATTTGGTCGCACCGGCTGGCTAGCGTATCCGCCGCTTTCAGGTATTGAGGCCAGCCCAGGAGTCGGGGTCGACTATTGGATTTGGGCGCTACAGATATCAGGGGTTGGTACGACGTTAACAGGCGTGAACTTCTTCGCGACCATTTTGCGTATGCGTACACCGTCTATGCCAATGATGAAGATGCCAGTTTTCACTTGGGCGTCTCTGTGTGCAAACATTTTGATCATCATTTCATTCCCAATCCTAACGGTGACTATCGCTCTGCTAACGCTGGATAGATACCTAGGCATGCACTTCTTTACCAATGATCTTGGCGGCAACGTAATGATGTACGTCAACCTGATTTGGGCTTGGGGCCACCCAGAAGTGTACATTTTGATCTTGCCAATTTTTGGTGTGTTCTCAGAAGTCACCGCAACCTTTTCACGTAAAAAGTTGTTCGGTTACACATCGCTAGTTTGGGCTACCGTAGTTATCACGATTCTTGCCTTTGTCGTTTGGCTACACCACTTCTTTACGATGGGATCTGGCGCGAACGTAAATGCCTTCTTCGGTATTGCCACGATGATCATTTCTATCCCAACAGGGGTGAAGATCTTCAACTGGCTATTCACCATGTACAAAGGCCGCATCCACTTTACGACGCCAATGATGTGGACGGTGGGCTTCCTGATCACCTTTACTGTTGGTGGTATGACAGGCGTACTAATGGCTGTTCCGGGTGCAGATTTCGTTCTGCATAACTCAGTATTCCTGATTGCTCACTTCCACAACGTTATCATCGGTGGTGTGGTGTTTGGATGTTTCGCTGCGATCACTTACTGGTTCCCGAAAGCGACCGGTTTCACCATGAATGAAACTTGGGGCAAACGTGCGTTCTATCTTTGGATTATTGGTTTCTTAATGGCGTTCCTACCGCTTTACGCATTGGGCTTTATGGGTATGACTCGTCGTTTAAGCCAAGACATCAACCCTGAATACTTCCCACTGTTATCGATTGCCGCAGCAGGTACGGTTGTGATTGCGCTGGGCGTATTGTCTCAGTTCATCCAAATTTACGTGAGTATCCGTGACCGCGAGCAAAACCGTGACCTAACTGGTGATCCGTGGGGTGGTCGTACTCTTGAGTGGGCAACATCGTCTCCACCGCCGTTCTACAACTTTGCACACCTGCCAAAAGGTGATGTGCTGGATGCCTTCTGGTACCAGAAACAAAGTGGCGAGTTCGATCCAACTAAAGAAGTGGAATACGAACGTATTCATATGCCAAAAAACACGGCAACAGGCATCTACGTGTCGGCTTGGTCGCTCCTATTTGGCTTCGGCATGATTTGGTACATCTGGTGGCTAGCGGCAGCAAGTTTGGTCGGTATTATCGTGACGTGTATTCAGCACAGTTACAACGATGACGTGGATTACTACGTGGAAGTTGAAGAGATCAAAGCAATTGAGGCCGAGCGTCGAGCTCAGCTTGAAGAAGCGAAGAAAAACTCAGTGAAAGACAGCGAAAGTAAAGATGATCTGGAGGTGACGTATGCAAACTAATATCGCAGCACATCACGACCATGATCACCACCATGACACGAATGGCAACAAGCTATTTGGCTTTTGGGTTTACCTGATGAGTGACTGCGTACTGTTTGCGACCTTGTTCGCGACATACGCTGTGTTGTCGAGCAATTCAATTGCGGGCCCAACAGGTAAAGACATTTTCGAACTCCCATTCGTGTTTGTCGAAACCATGCTGCTGCTGTTTAGCAGTATCACATTTGGTTTTGGCATTATCGCGATGAAGCGCAACAACGTTGCTGGTCTCAAACGTTGGATGTTAGTAACGTTCGCACTTGGTCTTGGTTTTATCTGTATGGAGGTCTATGAGTTCCATCACCTGATTGAAGAAGGCTATGGTCCACAAACAAGTGCATTCCTATCGGCATTCTTTACGTTGGTTGGTACGCACGGCCTGCACGTAACCTTTGGTCTGATTTGGTTAGCGGTAGCGTATCACCAACTGTCGACGAAAGGTCTGAACGACAATATGGCAATGCGCTTTAACTGCTTAAGCCTATTTTGGCACTTTCTAGATATCGTTTGGATTTGTGTCTTTACCATCGTTTACTTACTGGGGGTAATGTAATGGATCAACATGTAGAAACCAGTGCATCAGATTATGTGAAAGGCTTTATTGCCTCACTGATTCTGACGGTAATTCCGTTCTACTTTGTTTGGACGAAATCATTACCAGATACAACAACCTATGCGATTCTATTTGGATGTGCATTAGTGCAGATATTTGTTCACTTTAAATACTTCTTGCACATGGAAACAAAAACATCCGACGGACGTTGGAACCTTGTATCACTGATGTTTACCGCTATTGTTGTACTTATCCTTATCGCTGGCTCGGTATGGATCATCTACAACATGAACGTCAACATGAAGTTGTAGGCCAAGGTATGCTGAAAAGTTATTTGTCTATCACCAAACCGGGCATTATTTTCGGCAACCTGATTTCTGTTGCGGCGGGGTTCTTCCTCGCCGCAAAAACAGAACCAGCTAGTCTAATGTTGTTCGTTACAACGTTAGTTGGTGTGGGGTTAGTCATCGCTTCAGGTTGTGTGGTGAATAATATTTTCGATCGTGATATCGACCAAAAGATGGCACGTACACGAAATCGTGAAACAGTGAAAGGTAACATCAATATCGATATTGCGTTTGTTTATGCGCTTGCTTTATTGCTGGTAGGCACCGCACTGTTATTTATCCGAGTGAACCCACTATCCGCTGTCGTCGTTTTGCTTGGCTACGTGTATTACGTGTTCTTTTACACGATGTGGTACAAACGTAACTCGGTGTATGGAACCTTAGTGGGAAGTATTTCAGGCGCAGTCCCGCCATTGGTGGGTTACTTGGCGGTAACAAACTTCATTAGCTTGGAAGCGATTTTACTCTTTACCATGTTCTGTCTCTGGCAAATGCCGCACTCGTACGCGATTGCCATGTTCCGCATGCAAGACTACCGAGAAGCCGGGATTCCCGTGTTGCCAGTTAAAGAAGGTATTCATAAAGCGCAGCGACACATGAAAGCGTATGTCGTGGCGTTTGGGGCCGTATCGTTGGGGTTATTTTTACTTGGTGAAGCCGGGTATGAATACTTAGCGGTTGCAGCGGTCGTTTGCTTTATGTGGACGAAAGTGACCTTTCGCAGCATTGATGACAGCAACTACATCGCTTGGTCAAAGTCGGTGTTTAAAGTCTCACTGCTAGTGGTGATGGGGATTAGTGGTGTACTAGGATTAGAGCTTATTCCGTTGCCGTTTATTTATTGAGTTTGAAATTCTTTAATATCACTTCCATGTAGCTCCCATTCTGAGAGCTACATGCTTTGCTAGACTCGAATTCATGCCTAAAAGAGATAATATGATTATCCCTTTTAACTATGGTCGTGGTTCATGTTCCGTCGTTTTACTCTTCTTCCAATTGTTGCAATTTCTTCATGCGTATTAGCCCAAGTTCCGTCCTCGGTTAGCTCCGTGGAAACTTATCGTATTGGAGATACTCTTGTTAGGCTTATTATCCACAACATGGAGATTAATCCAGTGATTGAAGTCGATACAATTAATCGTTCAGATTATGGAATAAATGATGTATTTCGAGTTGCCTCCATTTCTCTAGATAATGAAAAACTGGATTTCAACCAGAGTGCTGGCGTTTTTGTAGAAGAGTATGGAGAGCGTGATAATAAAGTATTTTTCGTGCTTGATTACTTTTACCTACATGGGGGAGGAAGCGTTCTTGTGGATTGTGAAGTCTCATTCGAAAAAGAGAAGATCTTACCCCCAGAATGTAGAGTGAAGGTAAACTGAGAAATCGGCCGAGTTGCTTTGCTTACAAGCTTATCTTACTAAACCTTAATCCAGATTAAAGTTTTGTCACCCACGAGGCATTAAGGTGCGCCTGTAGTTTGCAGGTCTCACGGATTCAGAGAAGGAACAGCCATACGTTGTGTATCGCTGTTCCTTTTTTGTTCTTGGTTACTTGGGAAAAGATAGAACTATAAAGACAACATTAAGAGGACTGGTTTTGAGCATTTTGTTTTCCGAAGCCCGCATTGGCAACATGACCCTAAAGAACCGTTTTGTGCGCAGCGCAACGTGGGAGAACATGGCGACTGAAGATGGCCACATGACGGATAAGCTTTACGATATTTACGAAGAGTTGGCGAAAGGTGAAGTGGGTCTAATTGTGACCGGTTATGCCAATATCGTGGAAGAAGAGAAACCCAACGCTGGGATGATGGGGATCTACAACGACTCTTTTATTGAAGAATACAAAAAGCTAACAGAGCTAGTACATCAACACGATTCTAAAATCGTAATGCAAATTGCTTACGGTGGAACCAAAACCACCTACAACGTCGGTGAGCGTGTCATCTTCGCTCCGAGTGACGTGCCTGAGCGTGGCACGAATACGCAAGGCAAAGTGATGACTAAGGACGAAATCGACTACATCGTAAAGGCATTCGCATTGGCGAGTAAACGTGCTCAAGACGCTGGTTTTGACGGCGTAGAGATTCATGCGGCGCACACTTATTTAATTAACCAGTTTTTAAGCACGTACTATAATCGTCGCGAAGACGAATACGGTGGTGGCTTAGAAAATCGCATGCGTGTCCTTTTAGAAATTTTTTCTGAAACCAGAAAGCTGGTTGGGAATACTTTCCCAATCCTTGTGAAGCTTACCGCGACAGAATTCTTTGACGGCGGTTTAACGTTCGATGAAACTCGCGTCGTTTGTAAGAAACTCGAAGAAGTGGGCGTTGATGCGATCATCGTGTCTGGCAATATTCACGGCAAAGCAAACGAACTTGTTGGTGAAACGTTCGATGGTTATACACTACAAGAAGAAGGTTACTTTCACGAATATGGGCACGTGATCAGTCAGGACGTTAACATTCCGGTGATTACTGTCGGCGGATTGAGTGACATTGATGCGATTGAGAAAATTGCAGAAAACACAGATATCCAATTTTTTGCTGTGTCACGTCCTTTATTGGCTGAGCCTCAGTTAATAAAGCGCTGGAAAGAGGGTAATCGAGCGCCAGTGGATTGCGAACGTTGCTCAAAGTGCCGTACCAAACGTGGTAACTTTTGCGTAGTGTATAAGAACCGAAATCGTCGTAAATAACCCACCTTAAGTGACGGTATGTCACTGATTAATAATGCAATAGTCTTCTAAAATACTAAGAAGGCTATTCTATTTAATTCAATATCACTGCCTCTAACGGCTATTCACTATTCGCAGTCCGAAATATTTTTATAATCCTATTTAATTGATAAATAAAGGTAATATAATTAATTATTAAAAATATTAATTATAAGACAAAGTTTCATATCTGAAACTAAATTGCATTCTAAACTTACAATGAACTTATTAATAATTAGGTGCGAGTGTCACGCAGGGTAAAGAATACAGAAGGTGCTTTGAGGTGCGGTATCATTGCGATAACTATCTGATTTTTATAACTGTGTTTCAGCTTTATCGAACCCAAGAGAGTAAGGGAATTTGTGACCCTGCGGTATCGTTACTGTGGGGCCTTGTTTATTTGCTGAAAATAGCTACTCAAACGTCACGTTTAATTGTGAGGGACTTGTATTAGCTTGTCGTTGCATTGTGCTTTGCAAGCCTCATGTAAAACGTGAGAGGCAACTAATATGAATAGTCTAGAAAATGCAACCATTGAACACTTCAAAAATCAATTTCAGGGTGATGTTGTTTTGCCCGGAGATCCTACGTACGACGAAGTTCGTCAAATCTGGAATGGCATGATAGATCGCAGTCCCGGTGTTATCGCTCGCTGCAAGTCTGCCGATGATGTCGTGATGGCGGTTAACTTTGCTCGGGATAACAATCAGCTACTTTCGGTCCGAGGTGGTGGGCATAATATTGCGGGCAATGCGGTTTGCGATCATGGTGTGATGATCGACTTGTCGCTTTTGAATCATGTTCAAGTGGATGAAAGCGAAAGAAGGGCTTTCGTTGAACCTGGCTGTACGTTGGCTGATGTCGATGAGGCCACACAAAAATATGGATTAGCAACGCCTGTCGGCATTAATTCAACCACGGGAATTGCGGGGTTAACGCTTGGTGGTGGTTTTGGTTGGTTGAGCCGAAAATATGGTATGACGATAGACAACTTGGTCTCTGCAAATGTCGTAACTGCAGATGGTCGTCAACTGCTCGCGAATGAGACAGAAAATGCCGATTTGTTCTGGGCGTTACGTGGGGGCGGCGGTAACTTTGGTATCGTTACGCGTTTTGAATTCCAGCTACATCCTGTCGGTCCAGAGGTGTTAAGTGGTCTCATTGTCTTTCCATTTGAGCAAGCGAAATCCATTATCACCCAGTTTGCGAAATTCACTGAGTCGGCCCCTGATGACCTAAGTGTCTGGATGGTGAGTCGGAAAGCGCCGCCACTCCCATTCTTACCTGAAAGCGTTCACGGTAAAGAAGTAGTTGTACTCGCGATATGTTATGCGGGTGACCCGGCTGAAGGTGAGAAGTTAATTGCACCGTTGAGAGAGTTTGGTGATGCACATGGTGAGCACGTTGGTGTACAGCCATTTGCGGCGTGGCAGCAAGCGTTTGATCCATTGCTTACTCCGGGCGCACGTAACTATTGGAAATCGCACAATTTTAACTCGCTAAGCGAAGGTGTGATTGATGCAGCGATAGAATACGCAGGTAAGTTACCATCGCCTCAGTGTGAGATTTTTATCGCCTCTCTTGGCTGCGCTGCCTCTAGACCTGAGCCCGAGTCTATGGCTTATTCTAGCCGTGATGCAAACTATGTATTAAATGTGCATGGAAGATGGGATTTAGCAGAAGATGATGAAGCTTGCATCAGCTGGGCAAGGGAATTTTTTGCCAAGACTAAGCCCTATGCAAGTGGCGGAGCGTATATCAATTTCCTTACACAAGACGAAGCTGAACGTACAGAGTCTGCCTACGGTCCAACCTTTGCGCGTTTACAAGCAGTGAAGAAGAAGTTTGATCCAAATAACTTGTTCAGAATGAATCAGAATATCAAGCCAGAATAAGTGCAATAAGAGCGTCGTCATTTCATATGACCGGATCTGTCACTTAATATCAAATAACAGTGGCTCTAAAATCTAATGGAGCCACTGTTAGCTAAAACCTTCGAACTACGTCTCTTCATCTTGATAGTTTAGATAACGTACACACAAATCATGAAACGCTTTTGCTTGAGGCGAGATCGTGCGGTCAGTCAACGTAAAGATACCAATTTGCCTTTCAAGGGGTGGATCGATAAGCGGGATCCAAACCAAGCGTGTTTCATTGGTTGGGAAAGCAAGCTTCGGTAGGGTCGTGACACCAATCCCAAGTTCTAAGACAGAAAACAGCGAAGTGATATTCTCGACCGAATAGAGCGCTTGCTCACTCAGCGCTCTGGCTGGGGTTGGATCGAGAAGCGTACAGGTGCCGTTACGAATAAAAGGCTGTTCGAGCAAAGTTTGCCACTCGATTCCCTCTGTTTGATTGGCAATAGGGTTATCTTTTAAACACACCACGCCAATGGGGTCGGACAACAGCGGCGTAAAGTCAATGCCGCCCTCATCAAGGTGAGAGGGGTTACCGAGCGCCAAGTCGACTTCACCGGAGAGTAAGCGAGCCTCGACGCCCGCCGCGTTATCATCGATCAAGCTTACTTCTACATTTGGATACTGCTCGCAAAAGGTACCCAACACGCTCGGGATGAGTTTCGCTGCAACAGAAGGAACGCTCGCAATTCGCACTCTCCCTTGCTGTCCGGCCGCGGCAGCTTTGAGATCGTTGTCCAGCGCACTGTAGATATTGAGAAACTGAACCACCTTGGGCAAACAAATCTCACCAAAAGGCGTTAATTTGGTTTTGTTGCCGGGCTCAAACAGCGTTTGTCCTAGCATTTTCTCTAGCTCTTTTATCGACGTGGAGAGCGCAGCCTGAGATCGATTTGCACGATGTGAAGCGGCTCGAAAGCCCCCTTCCTCGACTACCATCACAAAATGCATTAATTGTTGAAGCTTAATACTCATCCCTAATGCCTCTTAATCCCTTTATTTACGTTATTCTTAATGAGGTGATAAGTTTTATTTATCAAATGTAAAAAATTTACCGTTAGATTTATCGCGTGTCAATGTGCATCATTTAACTGTATTGAAACAAAGTTGTTACAAAGGTTGAAAGGCACGTGAATACTTCTACTAAAAAACATCCAGTAAAAACCAGTCTATTTGCTTCTAAAGCGCCGCTTGAATGGGCGATTGTTAACAATGGAACTCTGTATACAGCACAAATTCCTATTGATGATACAGGCGCGGTTGTTGAAGGTGGCATCGAAGCACAAACACGTCAAACCTTTAACAATCTCATTCACACCCTGGAGTGTGCAGGGGAGTCTTTGGACTCTGTATTGCAGGTCCTGATTTACGTGACCGACAGAGAATACTTAAAAACCGTTAACCAAGTGTACGCGGAATATTTTGAAGCGCCGTACCCAAATCGCGCCGCCATGGTGGTTGCAGGGTTAGCACGAGAAGAAATGTTGGTGGAGTTTGTCGTCTACGCGTCGGCAAGCCAACCAGAATAAATCCAACAAGAATAATTGAGATCAGTGAGTGGGTGGCTTGCCATCACAAATCGGAAGAACAAGGAAAGAACCATGACTTTTATTAACAATGTTCAAGCAGAAAAATCCCTCTATATAGCAGGTGAATGGCAATCGGGCATGGACACCATCGCCAATATTAACCCTTCTGATATCAGCGAAAACATTGGCGATTTCGCACAAGCGAGTGTGTCGCAAGTAGAGCAAGCGATTCAAGCGGCTAAATCAGCGCAGCCAGAGTGGGAAAAAACACCAATCGAGCGCAAACAAGCAGTGCTGCAAGCGATTGGTGATGAGCTCATTGCACGATGTGACGAATTGGGCACCTTACTTTCGCGTGAAGAAGGTAAGCCATTTGCTGAAGGTCGAGGTGAGATTTACCGTGCTGGCCAATTCTTCCAATATTTTGCTGCTGAGGTACTGCGTCAAATTGGCGATAACGCTGCTTCCGTCCGTCCAGGTGTCTCCGTTGAAGTTACTCGCGAAGCCGTCGGCGTTATCGCCATTATCTCTCCTTGGAACTTCCCAACAGCAACAGCGGCTTGGAAAATCGCGCCAGCACTTGCGTTTGGCAACAGTGTCGTCTGGAAGCCTGCCAACCTAACTCCAGCAAGTGCCGTTGCACTGACTGAGATTATCCATCGCCAAGGTTTACCTGCTGGCACGTTTAACCTCGTTTTGGGTAGCGGTTCGCAAGTTGGTAATACCCTTATCAATTCGAAAGATGTGAACGGCGTGAGCTTCACTGGTTCTGTGGACACAGGCCGTAAAGTCGCCGCGGCAACGGCACCAAACTTTGTGCGTTGTCAGCTAGAGATGGGCAGTAAAAACGCGCTCGTAGTGGCAGATGATGCAGATATTCAAATTGCCGTTGAAGCCACAATCGCAGGCTCATTCTCGGGTGCAGGTCAAAAATGTACCGCGTCTTCTCGTCTTGTGGTTATGGACGGAATTCACGACGCGTATGTTGAAGCGCTAATCAAACGCATGAGCGAATTAAAAGTGGGTCACGCACTGGAAGAGGGCGTATTCATGGGCCCTGTTGTTGATGGTAACCAGCTGAATGCGAACTTTGAGTGGATTGAAAACGCACGCCAAGCGGGCGCAGAGCTGGCTTTTGGTGGCGAGCGTCTGAGCCTAGAGCATGACGGGTACTACATGTCACCAACCCTGTTCTTGAACACACAAAACAGCTGGGAAGTGAACCAAGAAGAAGTCTTTGCACCAATGGCAAGCGTGATTCGCGTTTCTGATCTGGATGAGGCGATTGCAGTCGCGAATGATACGCGCTTTGGCCTGACAGGCGGCATTATCACGCAAAGCTTGCGCAATAGCGCGATCTTCAAACAGCAAGTCCAAACGGGCTGCGTCATGGTTAACTTGCCAACTGCGGGTACAGATTATCACGTCCCATTTGGTGGCCGTAAAGAATCTAGCTTTGGCCCTCGTGAGCAAGGTCAGTACGCCAAAGAGTTCTACACCGTGGTGAAAACCGCTTATCAGCGCCCTTACTAAGAACAGCAGGGTAGCTGATGGTGTCAGTTACCCGCACTGAAAGGCTAAGAAATTGTTTAAGGAGTGGTTATGTACCAACAACGGATTGTGATTGACGGGTTGCAGTACTGCAATTGGGATCGAGAGTACTTCCAAACGCTTAAGGCGAGTGGCATTACCGCCGTTCATGCCACCATCGTCTACCACGAAACTGCGCGCGAAACCTTAACGCGTTTTGCTGAGTGGAACTTGCGCTTCGAGCAAAATGCGGACCTCATCATGCCTATTTATTCAATGGCAGATGTAGAAAAAGCCAAAGCAGAAGGCAAAGTCGGCATCTTCTTCGGCGCGCAGAATTGCTCACCGATTGATGATGAAATTGGCCTGATTGAAGTGATGCGCCGCCAAGGTCTGCTGATCATGCAATTGACCTACAACAACCAAAGCTTACTAGCGACAGGTTGTTACGAACAAAACGATTCCGGCGTAACTCGCTTTGGTAAGCAAGCGATTGAGGAGATGAACCGAGTCGGGATGATCATTGATATGTCCCACAGCGCGGAGCGTTCAACGTTGGAAGCTATCGAGCTCTCTTCGCGTCCAATTTGTATCAGCCATGCTAACCCGACGTTTGCGCATGACGCACTGCGCAACAAGTCCAACACCGTGATCAAAGCACTGACGGAGCGCGGTGGTTTGATTGGATTCAGTTTATATCCATTCCATTTGCCAAATGGCAGCCAGTGCACGCTGGATGATTTCTGCCAGATGGTTGCGAAAACCGCAGACATGTTTGGCGTTGACCATTTAGGTATCGGTAGCGATTTGTGCCTAAATCAGCCGCAACAAGTGTTGGAGTGGATGCGCAACGGTCGTTGGTCAAAAGCGATGGATTACGGCGAAGGTTCGGCAAGTAACTCGGGATGGCCAGATGCGCTGCCATGGTTCTGCGGCAGTGCAGGGATGGAGAACATCTACAACGGATTAATGCGTCACGGATTTAGTGAATCTGAGGCTGGAAAAATATTGGGTGAAAACTGGTTCAACTTCCTCAAAGAAGGATTAGAGCCTATTTCATAGTACTCCCAAAATTAGGAACCGCCTGCCTACATAACAACAATACGGCAGGCGTAAAACTCACATTTGTAGCCAGTCTTTGGCAGCTGCAAAGAACCTCTGGAGCCAGAGTATGTCTGATTTAACCAATAGCATGAAAGCTTCCACGATGAGCGTGTCATCGGGCAAGTCAAAAGCAACACACAACACATCAACAACAGAAAACACGACGGACAAATTGGGACTGAATAACCCGGCTTTTTGGTATAGCGGTGGTTTTATCGCGTTGTTCGTTGCTATTGCACTTTATGACGGCGAGCTGTTATCTACGATCGTTAACGCCGGCTTTGGCTGGGCAGTTCAGGTGTTTGGTCCTTACTGGCAGTTACTGCTGCTTCTCACTTTTCTTATTGGTCTTGGCTTGGCTGCAGGGCGAACAGGCAAGGTGATGTTGGGCGGGATTGCTAAACCAGAAATGGATTCTTTCCGCTGGATGGCGATTATTTTCTGTACCTTATTGGCTGGTGGTGGCGTTTTCTGGGCCGCGGCTGAGCCTATCGCGCATTACGTTAGCCCACCCCCGTTGTACGGCGCGCAAGATAACCCGCAGCAAGGTGCGGTGAATGCGTTGTCGCAATCCTTTATGCACTGGGGCTTTCTGGCTTGGGCGATTGTAGGTAGCTTAACTTCCATCGTGGTGATGCACCTGCATTACGACAAAGGCTTACCGCTAAAACCCCGTATTTTGCTTTATCCAGTCTTGGGCGAACGAGCACTTAAAGGCCAGCTCGGTGCATTGATTGACGCATGCTGCATTATCGCGGTAGCCGCGGGCACTATTGGTCCCATTGGGTTTCTGGGCTTGCAGGTTAGCTACGCGTTAAATGCATTGTTTGATATTCCTGATGGCTTTACGACTCAGCTTATCATCATCTTGTTTGCGATTGCGCTTTACACCTTGTCAGCACTCAGTGGATTAAGCCGAGGCATGCAACTGCTTAGTCGTTACAACGTGATTCTGGCAATGGCATTGATGGTTTACATCCTGTTTTTTGGTCCTACGAATTTTATCTTTAACGGATACATTCAAGGGGTCGGAAGCATGTTGGATAACTTTATCCCAATGGCGACCTATCGCGGTGACGAAGGTTGGCTAAGTTGGTGGACAGTATTTTTCTGGGGCTGGTTCCTCGGTTATGGTCCGATGATGGCAATCTTTATTGCGCGTATTTCTCGTGGTCGCACTATTCGCCAAGTTATTTCAACCATCAGTATTGTGGCTCCGCTCACCACCTGTTTTTGGTTCACGATTGTAGGCGGCTCTGGCCTAGCGTTTGAAATTGCTGAACCGGGTAGTGTGAGTGCGGCGTTTGAAGGCTTTAACTTGCCAGGTGCTTTGCTTGCGGTGACTCAGCAACTACCAATGCCAATGCTGACTTCAATTCTATTTCTGATTTTAACCACGATCTTCATCGTCACGACGGGCGACTCAATGACCTACACGATCAGTGTCGTGATCAGTGGTGAAACGGAGCCGAATGCGATCATCCGTACCTTCTGGGGCGTAATGATGGGTGTGACAGCTCTGATCCTGATTTCGCTTGGCTCTGGCGGCATCTCTGCACTGCAATCTTTCATTGTGATTACCGCGGTTCCGGTTTCTCTGATTCTGTTGCCGTCACTTTGGAATGCACCGCAAATCGCAATCAAAATGGCGAAAGAGCAAGGGCTATAACAATTATCTAATTCAAACAACGTGGAGCTTGTGCGGGTGTTTTCCTCCTGCATCCGCACAAACCCTAGTATTCTTACAATAACAAATAGGTGGTGAGCAAAATGGATGCACATCGTTCTACTTATACGGAAGCAACTATGCGCGATGCAGCGATTGTCATGGCAGCCGAAAGGCTTGGTGCAATGCACCAAAACCGAATCAGCTTTGTTCGTAGTCTGATTCGTAATATGGCAAGCCAAAACTGGCAAGTAACCAAGCATGAGTGGCAACTTTGTCCGCGTGGTTATGGTCACGTTATTTACAAGTTGACCACGCCAGAGCACGTTTATCATTTGGTGGTGTTCTGTGATGAAATTGCTGATGACGAGCGTAATGACCGCGTCATTGCTGAAAAGTGGGACGTCACATTCGCACTGGTTCAAGGCGATGTTGATGTTACTTTGTTGGAAAGATTGCGAGCAAATGTACCGCTGCAAGAAGCGGGACGCAATCCGAATAACGTGCTTGTTCTGGCTCGCGCAAACAAAAGCGTGCGTGTGTTTGAACACATTGTTAGCGCCCTTTCTCAAGGCAAGCAGCCCGAGCCAAAAGAGCTGGCGGAAGTGGGTTATATCCTGCGTACCACAGCTGTTTATGGGAACGGCAAGTTTGGCATCGCCGATTTCAAACTGCTAGAGAACAACTCAGATTTCAGCCAGTCTTTTAGTGCGCAAATGTGCGCAGTATATATGTTGCGTGAATTCAGCTTGGATTGGGTGCACTACCTAGCACTTCAGCAAGGTCACGACAACTCGGTGGCATTGCACCGTGGCTTGCAGCGCTACCTTGGTGTCGGAAATGCTACTGGCTTAGGCATGGCTCCATACTTGATTAATCACCCGTGCATCGTTGACCAATGGATGACCTCTCGCGAGCGTGCAGTAGCGCGAGTCTTTGCGATGCCGTGTGAAGCTTCATTCCATGCTCCTTTGCAAGGATTACTACAAAAAGCGCAGCGTCATTTAGAGCAAGTCATCACCATCAATGAACATCAAGACAGGCTCAATCATCAAGCGATAGCAGACATCAAACAACTGCTATCGGAGCTAACAACGTTAATGGCATCACATCCGAACTGGGCGAGTTTGGTCGAGCAAAAGAAAACAATGAGTGTGGAAGCCCAAGAAATCCTCACCTCTTGCTTGATCGAACTCTACCCATCTTTAGTGGATGAATTTGCTAGCCAAATGAATACGGATGAAACGTTATCTATTCCGGGCGGGAAAAAGATCCAAGATTTACTGGAAGTGTTGCAAAGCAAGTACCGCTGGGCGATTGATGCGGATTACTCACTAGCCGAGAACAACTACTGGTTCTGGTATCGCTCACAAGACAAAGAAGAGCCAAGGCTTGGTGTTCGTGGGGAGGAAGCAGGAGAAGAAAAAGAGCTGCCGCTTGATATCGGCAGACAAGTGAATCGCTTGTACCACGCCTTGCTTGGTTGTGATGAAGAAATGTCCGTAGCAGAGTTTCTGTTGCAAAATCCGACTTACCGTTCGATCACACGTCGCGTATGGACGTTAGGCAACCGAGCAATGGGTGATATTCAAATGAACGTGCTACGCCAAGATGCACTGCCAATGCACTTATTGCGCTGTAAGTTGGCGATCTTTGGTGCGACTAAGTTTGATCCGCGCTCGGATCGTTGGGTTCGAGTAACTTTCTTCCAAGGTGCGCCGCTGTTAGATGAAATTCACGATCCTAAACTGGCGGACACATGGATTTTCCCAAGCATGCCGGAACGAGAAGAAATTGCGCAAAGTGACAATCTAAAAATCAACGGAGGATTTGCATTATGATCGTCTCTCACAACGAATTGGTGGCCGCGGTTAATAAGGCATTTCTTGGCATGCGCCGTCACTGTGGTGAGGCGGATGTCATTGCGAACATGGTGGCGGACTTGCAAATGGTTGGCTTGCACGGGGTGCGTCACTTTAATAACGCCAGCCTGTTTCTTGGGTTAGATTCGGACTGCGCTGTATCGGTGACCAACAACACGTCAGCGAGTATCGAGATGGATTTGCACAATGGCAGTGTGGCGTGCCACTTACCCGCCGTGTTGGATTTCGCACTTGAGAAAATGATCAACAGCAAGTCGATTACTATCACATTGAAACAGTGTCATAATCGGTGGCTAGGTTTTAGTGAGTTGTTGAAGCTCTCTGCAAAAGGCATTGCGTGCCGTGCACAATGGGTCAATGGCTCTAGTCCCAAGCGAACGCTTTATGTGTTAAATCGTGGACGAATCGCGCCAGAAGTCTTTTTCTCGGATCAGTTTGATGGGCATGATACGGATTTGCATAGTATGGTTATCGAACTCTCTGTGAACGATTTCGATATCGAGAAAAGCGCACAAGGATACACCATTCACATTGAAGGCGATGAGTTAAGCAACACGCAACAAGCCTCTTGGCAAAATGGTATTTTTGTCGAAGACCAAGAGTGGGAAACACTGAAACAAACCGCAACCGCGTTGCTAGTGGAGAACAGTGAGCGTTCCATGCAGGGCGCTGGTGGTGTGGTTTAAGCTCTGAAGGGACAGTGATTCCAAGTTTCAAGTGATGAAGGCTGCGGTTTAGCGGCCTTTTTTGTGCGCGATGTTCGGTCACTTCTTAGGTTCTAAGGCTATGATTATCGTTGAATACCAAGTAGAGCGACATAGGGAAGAAAAATGGACCTGCAAGAGAACAAAAGAAATGCCATTGCGTTTTACGAAACCGCCTATCGAGGTAATCCAAGAAAGGCGGTTGAAGACTACGTTGGCGATGAGTACATCCAGCACAATCCATTAGTTGGAAACGGCCCCGAGGCTTTTATCGAGTATTTTGAGCGGATGCAAAACGAGTATCCAAATAAAGACATTACGTTTGTGCGAGCCATTGCTGAAGGGAATTTGGTGGCACTACACACTCACCAAACATGGCCTAATGATATTGAATACGTGACGATGGATTTCTTTCGTTTTGATCATAATGGGAAAATCGTCGAACATTGGGACGCTCTGCAAGAGATTCCTAAAGAAACATTGAATGGTCACACCATGTATTAACGAATCGTTGATTAGTCTCCCATGCCGTTTATTCAAGCGGTATGGGAGGTTAAATGATTTGTGGCACTCTAAGTATTAATCATCAAAGCGCTTTTTCGATCTTCATCGCTACGTCTTCAGATACCCAACCTTTCCATAAGTCAGGGTAGGTATTAAAGAAGTAAAACATCGCTTCTTCACCATCTGCGTAGTTATCTTCCATCCAGGCCAGCATTTCACTCATTTGCTCGTTGGTAAATCCGCGTTTCTGCAAGTACGCGAATGCTTGGGGTTCTTTGCTCGCAAACGCCTCAGTTGTTACTGTGCGAACTGGAGAAGGTGGGTACATTGTTACTTTGGGAGAAGTACAATCAGGCTGGGTGGTACAGTTGCGATACTCTTCCAGATCCGTTCCGCTACCAAAATCCACTTTGACCATATCATACTTGCCCAATACGGGTGTTGGTGACCAGTAGTAACCAAACCAAGGCATTTTGCGATCATAGGCTTTGGCGATGGTACCAGCTAGTGCAGCGCCAGAGCCTGGGTCAACCATCTCAAAGCCGTGCTCACTTAACCCTAATGCATTAAACAAGTGACCGGAGGTGATTTGGCATGTCCAACCAGCAGGGCAGCTATAAAAGGCGAACTTGTCATCATCCTCAGGGTGTTCAAACAGCTTGGCGTGCTTGATGACGCCTTCTATCGTCGCGAGCTCTGGATACTGTTTTACCAGATAGGCGGGAACCCAAAACCCTTCTTCACCGCCATTGACAAGCGATTCACCAGCGATACGCAAGCGTTTATCCGCAATCCCTTTATCAAGTGCTTCTTTAATACCGTTTGTCCATAACTCTGGCGCAACGTCAGGCTGCCCCTTTTCAATCATAGAGGTGCCTGTAGGAACGCTATCACCAGGGATCAATTCCGCATCGCACTGGTAGCCTTCATTTAAGACAAATTGGTCGATGTGCGCCATTAAGCTGGCCGAATTCCAATTCATATCCGCGATGGTTATTTTTCCACATTCATCCGCATTTGCATGAGTTGATAATGCTGATAGCAGCAGAACAGAGAGCATTGAAGGTGTCGTCTTCATGTGACTGAATTTCCTTGTCGTTGTCATTTACTTCAGTATATACATCGGTTTACAAAGATTCAGTGAACAAGGTTTTTTCAGTGACGTTAAGCATAAAAACGGCGATTTATGAAGCGTTTAGTGAGAGTGGTTGATAGGGAGTTAATACAGCAAGAACACCCCTTCGTAGCCGCCGATCTCAATGTGAGAAACATAGTCGCCGATGTTACCGTCTTGATCTACAGGTCGCATAGGTTCTGTAAGTGCGATAGTTATCTTCGGTGAGGAGAAATAATCGATATTCTTGCCAAAGAAATCAGTCCGATACAGCACTCGGCCTTTAGTAAATTCGCGAGCTAACACCATCTCTGTAGGGCCATGCATCACTACCGTATCTTCTGAGCGATACGCAAAGTACGTATGGGTTGGTAACAAATCGATAGCGCCATTAGGCAAGTCAGGATGAGCCACTTTGCTCATAGAAGCATCTCCAATCACCGTGTAATCGGCGGAATAGGGCGTGCTGGTGGACATCATTAACGGAGTCGCCTGATACCCATCTGGGATTTGATTGGCTGGCGTACCTAAATCGATGGCAAGCAAGGTGCTAGGTTGATAAGCAATATTCTTTGGTATGCCTGCCTTCCAGAAGTTGTCACCTGCAGTGTTATTGCTTCCATATACGTAACCATTATTCCACTGGCTAAAGTAACTGCGCTCAGGGTGATAGTTTAAGTAGAACACCACTAGTGCAGAATATTGGTCCTGCTTCCAATTGTTTTCTGTGTTACCAAAGTATTGAACGCGACCATAACGCGTTGTTGCTTGATAAATCACGTTCTGGCCAACTTTGGCGAGAGCAGAGTTATCCCAAAACTTAGCCAAGCCAGCATAGCCACTAAAGCCAGTGGAAGGGAAAAGGTAGTGCTCGCGCAAGTACAAGGAGCCAGCATCAACCAAGTGGTTTTGGCCGTTACGACCGAATAAGTTGGCCGTGCCTATGTTGAGGCCAATTAACGCATCCGCATCCAGCGTCGCCAATTTGTTTAGGAACGCCGAGAATTGCGCTTTGTATGCATCATCAGCGGCTTGGCTTCCCGCCAACAAACCAAGCTCATCCACCCCACCACCGGAATAAACGTAGAACTGATTTTCTCCGAGTAACTTATTCGTATCGTCGTTGTACGCACCGTTTAAACCTTGTTTCGCCCATTCAGCTTGATAATAGTGGCGCATTGTATTGACAAAATCGGGATTGCCGAGATTAGTCAATGCCCAAGAAGAGGTTTGATTCCACATGCGACCAAATGGAATAACGCGTGACTCCCAACGAAATCGTGCCGTTGCATTCTTATTTGAGCGGCTCTTGAACTCTTGCCAAGAAAGATAATTATCTTGGTTTCGATCAGCTGATTCGTCAAAACCTCGAATTTGTCGCCAGCGCTGAATGGTTTGACCTTCAGGTGTCTCCGTTGGTGCTCCTGAGACATTGACGACAGGGAAGCTATCTTTGAGTTGAATGTTTTCGAGGCGTGGGCGGTTTTCTATGTTGTCGTCATGCCAAGTAATTTTCGCAACGTAAAGGCGGCCGCCGTCGCGTAAAAAAGTGGACCCAAAATACTGACCGCCACCATAGGTTTGTCCGCTACCATCGTGTGTCGTAGCGCGAACCCAATCCGAAGGAACAGACCAGTTTACCGTTTGGTTTTTAGTCATGTTCTCAGTCTTGTCTTTTTTAATTGCGAAGCTTTTCCATTCTGTTACCAGACCAAACGAATCGATGGCAGAAGGGTATTCAATTGTGAAGTTGCCACCTAGAGCAAACTGGGAAAACGTAAGGGTCAAGCGGTCGAACTTCTCTGAGTGATAAACATAGAGGGCACCACCATTATTCGCCTGACCGAATACATCAGCATCCCATGGCGGTGGTTGATATAGCCAAAAACCGGCGTGGTCAGCACTAGCCGTATAACCAACAATCATCGGTTTTCGATTGAGTAGAGTATTCTCGCCATGGCTTGAGTCAACCTCTGCGATGATAGTGTCTTCAGAAAAGTGGAGAAAGAAATCTTCGTAGTCAACTCCATTCAGTTCTGCTTGGTTACGTATATCGTTTTCCAGCCAACCTGAGTTAAGTTCCAGCTTTTGGTTGTACATGTAACCAAGCGCTTTTACACGCTCGTTATCACTCTTATTTTCGTAAGCTCCAAACACGATATCGGCATTATCCAGCTCCCATTCAAGTGCAGCGGCAGCAGAGATAGGCTTATCTTGAAGATCAATACCCTGTTCATGCAACCCAGGTAACACGATTGCTGTTTTACTCCAAACGTTGGGTACAGAAAGCAAGCTCAAAGAAATGAGTGTAACGAGAGAAAAACAATGCGACTTCAACATGGAGTTATCCCATTAATACTTAGATGACTCAAATTAAGAGTCAGATACAAAAAGAAATTATAGTCCATTCGCGAAGTCGTAATCAGGACCCTGCCATAGAGGACTTTACAGGAAAACTAACAGGGGATGCTGTGCAAAAATGAGCGGGTGTACTTGGAATAGATCATCCTCATAGACTCAAAACTTCCTCTACACGTCAGCACAAAAATAACCACCATTTTAACCTTGTTTCGGTCGTCACCATGTTGTTGGATTTTTCTTCAACAAATTCAGTTAAAACTAACTCTTCAAACCAGTCAGATACTCTGTATTGGTGGTTGCTGATCATACAAAAAATTAACAAATTAAATTTTTATACATTTTTATTGCATAAAAAGTCCAGTTGAGTAATATAAATACCAAGTGACAATTAATGCGGTATGTCAGCATGACTATTCAGGTAAGCGGAATCAATAAATCCTACGGTGAGACACAAGTGCTTCACGATGTCAGCTTTAAGTGTGAAAGCGGGGAAGCACTGGTTTTACTCGGTCCAAGTGGCGCAGGTAAGAGCTCTCTACTGCGTGTTCTTAACCTTCTTGAAGGGGCGGATAACGGCAAGCTAAACATCGCAAATGATGTTTTTGATTTCTCTACTGAAATCAAAGAGAAACAAGGTTTAGCACTTCGTCGTAAAGTAGGCATGGTGTTCCAACAGTACAACTTATGGCCGCACATGACAGTAATGGAGAACCTGATTGAGGCTCCGGTAAAAGTCTCTGGCATGGATAAAGAAGAAGCGAAGAAGCAGGCAATGCAAATTCTCGCGACGCTGCATTTGGCAGACAAAGCGGATGCATGGCCGATGCAACTTTCTGGCGGCCAGCAACAACGTGTGGCGATTGCCCGAGCACTGATGATGAAACCAGAAGTCTTGCTTTTTGATGAACCGACCGCTGCGCTTGATCCAGAAATTACTAACCAAGTCGTTAAGATTATTAAAGATTTAAGCGAAACTGGCATCACCCAAGTCGTAGTAACGCATGAGGTCGATTTTGCTAAGAAAATCGCTAGCCACGTACTGTATCTAGAAAAAGGACACATCGTCGAGCACGGCACAAATGATTCGTTTTCTAACCCGCAAACCGCCCAGTTTGCTGATTACCTAAATCACTAAATTACGTTTTTAAAGTTCAGTCTATTTAACAGATAAGCTCGGCTGTCATTGCGAGTGTCAGCCCACTAAGTACACACGGAGTATTGCAATGAAAAAGATTCTACTAGCTTCACTAATCGGCCTTTCTTCTGCAACTATGGCAGCAAACGCAGCAGCACAAGAAGAGATCAAATTCGCGATGGAAGCGACGTACGCACCATTCGAATACATGGATGAAAACAACCAAATCCAAGGTTTTGACGTGGATCTGGCGAACGCACTATGTAAAGAAATGGAAGCCAAATGTACCTTCCATAACCAATCTTTTGACAGCCTGATCCCTGCATTAAAATTCAAACGTTACGATGCGGCTATCTCTGCAATGGATATTACTGAGGCGCGTTTGGAGCAAGTGAATTTCACGAATGCATACTATGAGAACTCAGCTGCGTTTGTTTCTATCAAAGAAAAAGTTGCTGATCAAAAAGCACTAGAAGGTAAGCGCGTTGGTGTTCAAAACGGTTCAACACACCAAAGTTACCTGATTGAGCAAATGCCGGGCGTAACAGCGGTTCCTTACTCTAGCTACCAAGACGCATTCATCGATATGAAGAACGGTCGTATTGATTCTGTATTCGGCGATACAGCTGTCGTAGCTGAATGGTTCAAGAAAGAAGACAATCTAGCATACGTGGGCGAGCACGTAACCAACCCTAAATACTTCGGTAACGGTTTCGGTATCGCAGTAAACAAAGGTAACGACGAGCTAGTGAACAAGCTGAACACGGCACTGAAAACAGTGAAAGCGAACGGCGAATACGACGTAATCTACAACAAGTACTTCGGTAAGTAATATGGCACTAACGGGTTACTCTTTATCGCTTGTTCAAGCTAGTTGGATGACTGTCCAGCTAGCCTTCACAAGCCTTTTAGTCGGTTTGATTCTGGCAGTGGTATTCGCCAGTGGTGAAATGTCTCGCCGCGTTTTAGTTAAATGGCCAATGACGGCATTTGTGACGATTGTGCGTGGCTTGCCAGAAATCCTTGTCGTGTTGTTCATCTATTTTGGTTCGACGCAGGTTCTGTTTTTAATCACCGGCGACTTTATTGAAGTTAGCCCGTTCTTGTCTGGCGCGGTGGCGTTGTCATTGATCTTCGCTTCTTATGCTTCTCAAACTCTACGTGGCGCGTTAAAAGCCGTTGGAAGAGGACAGAGAGAAGCAGCAAGTGCACTCGGCATCAGTCAGGCACATGCTTTCGTTCGCATTGTTTTGCCACAAGCAGTAAGACACGCGCTACCAGGTTTAACTAACCAATGGTTGGTTCTGTTGAAAGATACCGCATTAGTATCACTGATTGGCGTAACGGATTTGTTGAAACAAGCGCAGCTAACGTCTGCTGCGACGCATGAAGCTTTTACATGGTACGCAACCGCTGCGGCGATTTACCTAGGCATCACTTTGATTACACAACGTGCCGTCAAACTGATTGATAAGAAATTCTCAATTCAAGGCATGAGTATGGGACAGGAGGCAACCGCATGAACGAACAACATGTTTGGCAAATGCTGGATGGCTTAGGTACTAGCCTTCAATTAACCGCCGCTTCCTTGGTTGTCGGCTGCCTCTTAGCTTTGATGATGACGCTGACTCTGATCCTACGTACTCCGGGTTTGCATTGGGTAAGCCGTGGCATCATCACCTTGTTTACTGGTACGCCTTTGTTGGTACAGATCTTCTTGGTTTACTACGGTCCGGGTCAGTTTGATGTAGTGAGAGAAAGTGTTTTTTGGACATGGTTAAGCCAACCTTGGTTCTGTGCGATGTTAGCGTTAGCGCTTAATACCGCGGCGTACAGCACTCAGCTGTTTAAAGGCGCGTTTAACGCGATTCCTTCTGGTCAATGGCAAGCGTGTCGTGCTCTAGGGATGAACAAAACCGCAACGCTAAAAGTGCTGCTGCCATACGCTATTCGTCGTGCCGTTCCGGCTTATTCGAACGAAGTGATTTTGGTCTTCAAAGGTACTTCACTAGCAAGCACGATTACGATCATGGATCTTATGGGTTACGCGCAGCGCATTAACGCACAAACTTACGATACGTTGACGGTATTTGGTATTGCAGGCGCATTTTATTTAACCGTAAATGGTTTGCTCACTCTTATCTTCCGTCAGGTAGAGAAGAAAGCACTAGCCTTTGAAGCCGTTTAATTATTAGTAGCTAATTTGTAAATGCCTCTGTTCAGCGTTGCCCTGAACAGAGGCATGTTTGTTTTAGTGTACTGCTACGCTGGAAAAATCATCAAGAATCACCAAACTTAAGTAAGGTAAACAATCACTGGTGATGATATGGAACGTCGACACTTCTTAGCTTTATGGTCGCTAATATTTGCGCCTTCGCTAAAATCCGCTAGCCCAATGAAGCCGACACCGCCTCAAACGGAAGGGCCATTTTATCCCGTGGTTCCAGTGTCACTTCGTCAAAATTTGATTTTGCAGTCGAAAGGTCTTATTGGTGAGCCCATTTTTCTTCAGGGTAAGGTAATGGATACAGCAGGAAACCCATTGTCTGGAATGAAAATAGAAATATGGCAATGTGATGGACAAGGCATCTATGATCACCCGAATCAACCTAACAATAATAAGTTTGATCCACACTTTGCAGGCTTTGGTGCAGTTTTAACTGACGAAGATGGGAATTACCTTTTTCAAACGTTATTTCCGGTTCCATATAGCTCTCGACCTCCCCACATCCATGTAAAATTGTGGCGTGGAGAGAAAGAGCTGTTAACGACTCAGCTTTATTTGAAAGGGCGAACTGGTAACGAGTGGTGGGGCGGAAAAGCCCGTGATTATTTGCAGTTTGAGCCTGTCAACATTGATGGTCGAGTCGTCGGTGAGTTCAATTTTGTGCTCGCTTAGTGTGATTAAGCATTATTTTGAAAACTCACATCGTAGATTACAAAAGTAATTAGCAAACAGAAGCTTCTAACAGATTAGTCTTGTCCGGCTCTGACTCTTAGTTTGTAGAAATCACTGTACCCAGATTTACGGAGTTGAACACCGCTTACACCTTTCGCTCTGGTGATTTTTTCTTGCCCCCAGAACAATGGTAAAATTGTTGTATCAGCTCTGAGCTCCGAGAGTATTCCCTCCAAACGTTTTTCAGGCGTGGGATCTGAGACTGCATCGTGTACGTGATTAACATGCTGTTCAAATTCATCAAAGTGAAGAGCAAATCGAATACCTGTACCTGTTAATAGCCACTCATAAATTCCATAGGTTAAAGGTGGCTCAATGACATCTTCGACAAAGAGCAAGTCGGCTTGTTCTTTTACAAGTTGAGGATTACTAGCGTCAGTTAGCTCCACAAATTCTACATGCAACCCAGTTTGACGGATTAAATCTACGATCCATTGGTTCGCTTTACTTAAATAATCAATCGTCCACTTTGGATGGGTTATGACCAACGTTCCCTCAAGCCGAGGAACATTCTCGTTGTGAGAGCTATCATCGAGAATGTGCATCGTTTCCAAGCCATTCGCTTTGGCAAATTCAAATCTACGACTCTCGATAAAAGAAAATAGGCGCTGCCAAGTTTGCTCGCTTAGTGAACACTCGGCGCGACGATTACGTGCTAGAAAAGAGAATGCCTGAATCATATAACATTCGGTATCGTCAGTTTCCTGATTATAACTGATGTATTGATCCAGCTCAGTCCCTTGATGAGAGAGCGTTATTTGCTCCAATAATGCCTTTTTTGCGAAATAGTTATGATGTTTCTTCAGTACTATTTTGTCGGTATCCCAATGCCTAAGTACAAACGGGCCAGTACCTATTGTGATACTGCGACCTTTAAAGCTCTTCTGACGTCGAGTAGTGATAGACGCATTTGCGGTTGCTAAGCAGTAAATGAATAAGTTATTAGGCTGCTTTAAGTCAATACGTATAGCTTGTTTGGCATTATCGAAGCTGATACGAGTGACTTGCTGAAGTAATTTTTGGACGGGGCCATCTGTTGTAACGAGCTTATTTAAAGAGTGTACGACATCTTCTGCTTGTAATGTTAGCCCATCGTGACAGCAGATATCAGGGCGGAGCCAAATATATATACAACTGCCTTCATTTTTGTACTCACAAGCGAGGTGATTTTTTAATTGACCGTAGTGATCAACGGTAAATAGGGTGTCATACAAGCTGCGTATTACCTGCAGTTCTGAAAAGCGATAAGTCAGTGAAGGGGTTAGCTCATCTACCCAAGGATACTGGCTGACGATGAGTGTATTTGAATCTTTGTTTTCTTCTGAAACTTCTGCGAGTGCTTGGCTAAGTGCGCTTACAGCGGTGCTACGGTAATGCTCAAGTAACCTCGAGATGACGTCAAAGCTACCATTGTTGATTTCATTACGAATCGTAAAGTAGAGGGCTTGATGTATTGTTACCGTCACTTTTAGTGTGCTGGCTTTCCCACGGCCACGACCTGGCTCCCAGTGGATCCAATTGTAGCTGTCAAGTATTCTCAGTATATTAGATATATTGCGTCTAGAAGTTGAAAAAACCAGTTCTAAATCGTCGAGGTTTACCTGATACGTTTGAGAGTGTTTGTAATGTTTTAATAACTGGCTCAATCTACGAAGACATGTTTCTGTCATGTTTTATTATGTTTCCTCAATAGATGATTGATTTATTAAAGCTATATAATAAATTGATTTCATATTGTGGTGAAGAAAGGTGATTGCTTAAACCTCTCAGTGTTATTGATTGGCTTATCTTCTTCCCATTTAAAAGTATTGGTGGTTTTCATTTTGACTCTAATATATTACTACTAATAGAGAGCAAAGGCTCACTTTTAATTTTTACTATAATATTAGTGAGTTATGATTAATGTTAGTGTTTGTTTTATTAGTTGTGTCTAATTAGTTAGGCGTAATGACATGAAAATACCCCCACTCATCTATGTAAATAAGCAGGGGTATAAGTTTATTTTACTTCTGGGAAGGTAGTGAATATCGTCCACTCATCTTTAACCATCCCTTGCTGGCCGACAACAGTGGCAGTAACGCGGCGGTTTAATGCGTGGCTGACACGATCCATACCCGGCTCTGCTAGCTGTGTGTCGCCAAAAGCAATAATTGCGAGGCGGTCACCCGGGATTCCTTTTTCTATCAATAGATCGCGTACATTCTCTGCACGATGGCGAGATAGGTTTAAATTGTATTCTGCGCGTCCTACCTTACTTGCGTATCCTTGTATCTCTATAGAAGTGGTTGGATACTTTTTAAGAAATGCAGCCAACTCATCTATCTTGTTTTTAAAAATTTGGTTAATAAGAGCAGAGTCATTATCAAACAAAATCTTAAGTTGGTATTGCTCTTCTTTATGCAAATAGGTTTCACAACCATCATTGTCCACTTCTGCCCCTATTGGAGTGCCTGCGCAAAGATCACGAGCGTTTATCACACCATCTTTGTCCAAGTCGTTTAGGTCAGCAATCTGATTCGCCTTTGGTATAGGAATGTACGTCAGCTCATCTTGTGCGTATGCACTATGATGACTCATTATGATTAAAGCCAGAGTGATTAGAAGGTTCTTTTTCATTGTATTTAGTACTCCACCGATTGAGTCCACGCTTCCGGTATGTCGACGCGCAATGCGTCTAAAAGTTGCCCGGTTGAAGTCAGGGTCCGATATTGTGCGTATTGCTGTGCAAATTGTGTTTCTAAGTAGTTTTTGCGTGATTCAAACAACTCGTTTTCAGTGTTCAGCAGATCAAGTAGGGTGCGCTTTCCAATACGATATTGTTTTTGGTATGCAATAACGGTGTTTGACATGGAATCAACGTGTTGTATTAAAAAAGACTTTTGTTGTTTAGTCAGCTCAAGAGCGCTCCACGAAAGGCGGAGCTCTTGCTCCACACTTCGGTATGCTCGTTCTCTGAGGTCTTTCGCTTTATTGAGTTGGTAGGCCATACTGTCACTGTTTGCAGAGTCTCGGCCACCGTTGTAAAGGTTGTATCGGACACGGAGCATTGCTTGTGTTTCAGAGTTGAGACCATTTACTCCTCCTACATCATCGTTCCAGCTTTGTTTCGCTTCAAATGAGATGACAGGGAAATAGTTTGCATCTGCTTGTTTATATTGGAACCTGGCAGAATCGACATCTGCGAGTGCTATTTTTATGACAGGATGATTGTCAAAAGCCTGCGAGTGGGCCTCGTCTAGAGAATTGGGGATAAAGTTTTGGTCTGCGTGCGGAAAAATAAGGTTAGTTGGTGCTTCACCAACTAAGCGAAAGAATGCTGTTTGAGCGTCTTTATGGTTATTTTGTGCAGCTAAAACATTACTCTGAGCTTTTGCTAAACGAGCTTTAACCTGGTTAAGGTCGGCAACTGAGCCAATTCCTGACTCTGTACGCTTTTTAATATCAGTATAAATTCGCTTATGTGTGTTTAGGTTGCTAGTGGAAAGCGCAGTCAGCTTTTGTGTTTTTACTACATCCAAATAAGCTTTGATGACTTCTAACGCAACATTTTGGGCATCTGCAAGTAACTGATAACGCACAGACTCTGCATCTGCAGAGGTACGATCAATGTCATATAGGGTTTTTGAACCATCCCAGATCAACTGGGTAAGAGTAATTGCCATATCTTTGCGGGTCATCTCGGTATCACTCTTACCAGTAGAGTCGGAAGGGTGAATGCTCTCGTAACCGATACCCGCGTCAATATCGAGACTAGGTTTATATGCTCCACGTGATTTATCGATAATATAACGACTACTCATATACTCGTTAAACGCACTTTTGATATCAGGGTTCGTTGCAAATGTTGTCGCTATTGCTTGTTCTAAAGTTTGTGCGCTAGAAACCAGTGGTATTAGCAAACCAAAACACGCGATACTAATATTACTTAGCTTCACTAAAATCTCCCCAAATAATTTAACGCCAGTTATTTTTCAAAAATAAATATTAAAGATTACTAATATTACCCAAGGCAAACGTTTTCTTTTGCTTGCTTTTTTGGAATGTAAGCTGCTATTTCAATGAAAATTTAATGGCAAGTTTAAAGAATATTAAAAATAGGTCGCATAACATATGTTTTTACGGTTCAAAATAAAACAAATTTAAAACATGAAAATTATTGATAGGATAATTGCGTGTTTTAGATGGGTTAATTGATGCTAGCTTACGCCCAATTGTGTATATCGCTTCTTGAAAATAAGTCTTATTACTTTCTTAGTTTTATGGACTTTGAGATTTTTGTATTTACTAAATGAGGTATAAGCTCTTGGTTGGACCATCAAAATTAACCGCACAAACCTATGTTGTAATCGGCCTAGATGGTCAAATTAAAGCTTTTGCGTCTAAAGAAAACTTGTTACCGGGAGAAGTGGTCGTTGAATTAGTAGGGGGGAAGATCCAACCTCAGCATGTATATATTGCGGACACAGGAGGTGAAGCTCAAACTGATTCTACCGACAAGCTTGCGAAAATATTAGAGGCCATCGAAAAAGGACAAGACCCGAGCGAACTAGGTGATGAATATGCTACTGAAGCTGGTGAAGTTACGGGTTCAAGTTTGACGGCCTCTGGTACTGTTGAACGAACGGGGGCAGAAGTACTAGCAAGTACTTTTTTTGAAACCGCCGGCGTGACGACAGAGCAAAGTACAACGCTATTTAATATTTCTCGATTCACAACCTCAGAGCTTGGTGAAACTGAAGCGTTGATTGATGGTGAAGATAGAGGTGCCGTTCAAGAAGACGTGACGCTTGGAACTTCTGGCAACCTCAGTGTTACTGAGCCAAATACAGGTGAAGCGTTATTCCAATCACAGAGTGAGGTTCAAGATAGTTATTGGGGCGTCTTCTCAATTGATGCTTTCGGTAACTGGAATTATCAGCTGAATAATGAGCACGAAGAAGTGCAGGCTTTGGATCATGACAGTGACCCAGTCATCAGAAGTATTACCGTTTTATCTGTAGATGGCACTGAGCATGAAGTTGTGATCTCTATTACGGGCACTGAAGATGCGCCAGTCGTGACGGGCACGTTCACGGGCAAGGTGACTGAAGGCAATCTCGGTGATGTTGCGACCGCAACAGGCACCATTGCTATTACTGATGTCGATAATGGTGACGATCCGATTTTTGCAAACACCAACGTTACGGGCACCTACGGTGAGTTGGTATTGGTGGATGGTCAGTGGACGTATACGCTGGACCAAAGCCAGGTTCAACAGCTGGACGAGGGTGATCAGGTAAAAGACACCATCACCCTGACGGCAACCGATGGCACCCAACAAAACATCGTGATTGATATTACGGGCACCGAAGACGCGCCAGTCGTGACGGGCACATTCACGGGCAAGGTGACCGAAGGCAATCTCGGTGATGTTGTGACCGCAGCAGGTACCATTACTATCTCTGATGTTGATAACGGCGACGATCCGATTTTTGCAAACACCACCGTTAAGGGCACCTATGGTGAGCTAGCATTGGTGGACGGGAAGTGGACGTATACGCTGGACCAAAGCCAGGTTCAACAGCTGGACGAGGGTGAGCAGGTGCAAGACACCATCACTCTCACGGCGACCGATGGCACTCAACAAAACATCGTGATTGATATTACGGGCACCGAAGACGCGCCAGTCGTGACGGGCACGTTCACCGGTAAGGTGACTGAAGGCAATCTCGGTGATGTCGCGACCGCAACAGGTACCATTACTATTTCTGATGTTGATAATGGCGACGATCCGGTTTTTGCAAACACCACCGTTACGGGCACCTATGGTGAGTTGGTATTGGTGGATGGGAAGTGGACGTATACGCTGGACCAAAGCCAGGTTCAACAGCTGGACGAGGGTGATCAGGTGCAAGACATCATCACTCTCACTGCAACCGATGGTACCCAACAAAACATCGTGATTGATATTACGGGCACCGAAGACGCGCCTATTGTTGACGGTACGTTCACCGGCAAGGTGACTGAAGGTAATCTCGGTGATGTTGCGACCGCAACAGGCACCATTGCTATTACTGATGTCGATAATGGCGATGAGCCAGTGTTCAGCAACACTACCGTTACGGGCACCTATGGTGAGTTAGCATTGGTGGATGGGCAGTGGACGTATACGCTGGACCAAAGTCTGGTTCAAGAGTTAGATGAGGGTGAGCAGGTGCAAGACACCATCACTCTCACTGCAACCGATGGTACCCAACAAAACATCGTGATTGATATTACGGGCACCGAAGACGCGCCTATTGTTGACGGTACGTTCACCGGCAAGGTGACTGAAGGTAATCTCGGTGATGTTGCGACCGCAACCGGCACCATTACTATCTCTGATGTTGATAATGGCGACGATCCGATTTTTGCAAACACCACCGTTACGGGCACCTATGGTGAGCTGGTATTGGTGGATGGGAAGTGGACGTATACGCTGGACCAAAGCCAGGTTCAACAGCTGGACGAGGGTGAGCAGGTGCAAGACATCATCATTCTCACGGCGACCGATGGCACCCAACAAAACATTGTGATTGATATTACGGGCACCGAAGACACGCCTATTGTTGACGGTACGTTCACAGGCAAGGTGACCGAAGGCAATCTCGGGGATGTCGCGACCGCAACAGGCACCATCACCATCTCTGATGTTGATAACGGCGACGATCCGATTTTTGCAAACACCAATGTTACGGGCACCTACGGTGAGTTGGTATTGGTGGATGGGAAGTGGACGTATACGCTGGACCAAAGCCAGGTTCAACAGCTGGACGAGGGGGAGCAGGTGCAAGACACCATCACCCTGACGGCAACCGATGGCACCCAACAAAAGATCGTGATTGATATTACGGGCACCGAAGACACGCCTATTGTTGACGGTACGTTTACTGGCAAGGTGAGCGAAGGCAACCTCGGTGATGTCGCGACCGCAACAGGCACCATCACTATCTCTGATGTTGATAATGGCGATGAGCCAGTGTTCAGCAACACTACCGTTACGGGCACCTACGGTGAGCTAGTATTGGCGGATGGAAAGTGGACGTATACGCTGGATCAAAGCCAGGTTCAACAGTTGGACGAGGGTGACCAGGTGCAAGACATCATCACTCTCACGGCGACCGATGGCACCCAACAAAAGATCGTGATTGATATTACGGGCACTAATGATGCTCCTGAATTTGTTAGTGGGAGTAATGACAACTTTGGTCTGGATGCTCAAGGTAAAACCGACATCGATAGTTACCAGTTTAGCGTTGATGAAAACAGTCAATCGGGTGTAATTGGAAAAGTAAATGCATTCGATGTCGATCAGGACAGTCAGATAACGTATCACTTAAACGGTCATAGCGAACTGTTTGAAATCAACAGTCTTACTGGTGAGATCAGTGTCAAAAATGGTGCAAATCTGGACCATGAATCTATCGATAACTACCAGCTAGAAGTGGAAGCTCGTGACCAGTTTGGCGGTAAAGACACCGCTCAGGTCGAAGTGTTGGTTCGCGATATTAATGAAGCCCCTATTGCTGAAGATGATAAGGGCATTGAAAAAACAACCAAGACACTTGACCAGAGCAACTGGGATGATAGCACTGATATCACAGTTGATTATTATGTGATTGATACTCGATCTGGAAACAAGGTTTCGGATGCATCGAAAGCTGATTATGTTGGTGACGGCGACCACAAATATGGCGTTAGTTCTGCGCTAGACAGCGGCTCAGACCGGGTTCAAGATGGTCAGATTCGATATGATGATGCAACTGGACAAAGTGAAGCAATGCGCTTCTCCTTCGCTAATGGTCAGGTTGCCGATCATGCTGAAGTTGAAGTGAAAAACCTATGGACAGACACTTCGAACGGTAGCTGGGAGCCTGGTATTGAGCGCGGTGTTTGGAAGGCTTACTACAAAGGTGACTTGGTTGCGACAGGTGTGTTTGAAGGTACCCGTGGTGGTAATCAAGTAGTCAACATCAATGCAGATGGGCGTTTCTTCGATAGTATTGAAATGTCTACTACCAGCTATAAAGACGGTGTCATTGATCCTAAAGGCTCAGAGTACTTTATTACTCAGGTATCAGCGGACCTGACGACCTTTGATGAAGCTTACCAGACCAACGGCTCAGGCACTTTAGAGCTGGATGTTCTAGCGAATGACAGCGACCCGGATGGTGACGCTCTGACTATTATCGACTATCCATCAGAAAGCTTCCTTAGTCTGCAAGATGGTAAGTTGGTCTTTGATGCGGCCAAGTACCTAGAGTCACTGCCAGCTGATCAACAAACCCTGAAAACGGGTGAAGTGAAAGATTATACCTTCGAATACACCATCCGTGATGACGACGGTCTGACTGATAAAGCAGAAGTTACCGTTAGTGTGATGGGTGAGCCTATGTCGCTCAGTGATGCGCACGCAGCATTGGATGAATCTCAAGTTGGTACGGATACTGGCGTACATGCTGAAGGCAACTTTATCGCAAACCTCGGGTCTGCAACGGAGGCTGAATATCACTTCAATGCCGATCAAAACCTAGGTGGTTTCACCAGCGATGGTAAAGAGGTTGTGTTTGAAGTGAGTGCAGATCAGAGCACTCTAACTGGTTATACTGGAACAGGTGCCGACCGCATCAAAGTGGTTCAAGCCAACATAGATAGCAAAACGGGTCATTTCACAGTTGATCAACATATGCCTCTTGATCATGCGGATCAGGGGGCGGACATGCTGGATATCCGCGCTAGCGTCGAGGTGGATGCCGGAGGTCAGTCTGAGAGTGCCACCTTGCATCTGAATGTAACGGATTCATTACCGTCATCGTCTTCAGCTCACTACGAAATAAATGATGTTGATTCACAAAGTAATAGTGTTGTGATTGCACTTGATGCGTCAGAATCAATGCTCGACTGGGTAACAGATGCAGACGGACAATATGTTACTCGCTGGCAACTTGCTCAAGACTCTATTAAGTCAATGTTTGAGCAATACCAAAATTTGGGTCCAGTAAGTTTTAGAATTGCAACTTACAGCGGACAACCATCTGGCCAGATTTCTGAGTGGCTAGATTCTGCCGAGGCCATTGATGCCTTTATCTCTGGTATACATCCATATGCATCGACGCCATATAACCAGGCCGTTGACCAAATAAATGAAATACTTAGTGATCCAGAAGATGACGCATTGCTTAGTAATACCGATACCCAGCTTTACTTTATCTCAGATGGTCGACCTTCCGATTTTACCTATTGGACAAATCAAACGAACGTGGGAGAAATTCAAACCCGTGAAAACTTGATTAAGTGGTCAACATCAGATGATTTTGAAAGTGAACAGCGTTATCAGGACATAGTGAATGGTCGGGTTCAGCCTACTTCTGAAGAAGAGGGCATCATTCTGCAAAATGCGATGGAAAATGGCATCAGCAGTAGCGGTCAGGATGTTGAAAATATCTGGTCTGTCGGTATCGGTAATGGTGCGTCTCTGGAACATCTGGAGTCGATCGCGACAGATAAAGGTAGTGCTATTGTCGTTGTAGATGATTCTCAGATTGGGGATTTGCTTAGTAAAACGGTCTCAGGCCAGTTGCAAGGCAACCTTCTGGATGACAATGGCGGTGATGCTCAGTGGGTAGATCACATCACTATCGATGGCGAGATATATTACTACAACAAAGTAAACGGTGATGTCACTACCAGCGATGGCACGAAAATATCGGATCATTCTCTGGCGCAGATTGATACCAACCACGGCAAGCTGACCATTAACTTTGAAAATGGTCACTACGACTATCAAGCGAGTAATGTTGTAGGTCATCAACAAGAGAAGCTTGACGTTACGGTTATCGATGCTGATGGTGATACTACAAATAGCGAAGTTACCATTGATATCCGAGATCGCGCACCAGAATTCATCAGTGTCGGTGATACAGACCAAATCCATGGCACCGATGCCAACGGTATGCCAACAGAAGATACAGCAAGCTTTGACGTCGCTGAGCAAGAAGTTGGGGTATTAGTCGGCCAGGTGGAAGCGTTTGATCCGGATGGCAGTGACACCATAAAGTATGAATTGAGTGGTGGTGATGCTGATCTATTCCGTGTTGACTCTAATAGTGGTGAGATTTGGCTGAAAGATGGTGTAAAACTGGATCACTCGACTCAGCAAACGTATCAGTTGGAAGTGTCTGCAAGCGATGGTGTGGATACCGATACAACTCAGGTTATCCTGAATGTCACTGAGAACCATGCCCCAACCTCATCTCCAGTTCAGGGCTTTGCTCAGATGGAAGACTTACCGATCAATAAAGTGACGGTAGTGTTCGACCACTCGAACAGCATGACCCGTACCTTTGACGGTGAAAATACCGTGGGTCGTGATGCAACCGCACCGAAAACTGAATCGAGAGCTTACAAAGCAGCAGCAGCGTTACATTCCATGGTTGAAAACATGATTGCCGATGGAGGAGAATCAAATACCTATATCCGCCTGGTACGTTTCGACGGAGATACATCCACACATAGCTGGCTGACCTTGAGTGAAGTTGAGTTGATGACACGCCCACCAGAGATGAATGGCCGTGATCCAAACGATTTAAGTTTCCAAAATGAAGTTTCAGAATATGTGCGCAACTGGTGTGACGTAGAATACGGTACCAATACGGATTACGATAAAGCTTTAGAGGCTGTAATGGAGCCTGGTGAGGCAAGTAATGCCGTTTACCCTTGGCAGGATGGTTGGGATTATTTCGGTCCAGAAAAACCGTCTGAGAGTAAGGACACCATATTCTTTATCTCAGATGGCGAACCCAACCCTAGCGAGGGCGCTGTTACTTCTCCTGATCTAGCCGAGCGCTGGGAGGATTACAAACAGACTCATGACGCCAAAGTATATGGGATTGGTATTGCTCTCTCTGATAATGTCAAAGCAGCAGAGGCTCTAGATGAGCTTAGCGACAAAGTGGTGTTTATCGACTCAGGTGAAGACTTGGGGCAGTACCTAAACCAGTTCTCTCCCGATCCAATTGCCGGTGAGTTACTGGCGGGAAGCCAGGACGCTGATGGTGATAGCATGACCGTTTCTTTGGCAGAAGGCGATTTCACTCTGTTGGGCGCAGATCTGCACGGTGTAAGCGTAAATCAGCCGTTAGTTTCTTCATCCAGTGAAGTAGATGGTCAGCTTCATATCCAGACAGCGTTCGGCACCTTGGAAGTGTCATCCAATGGCAGTTATAGCTTTACTCAAAGCGATGAGCTTACTCTACAGGGAGACCAGCAGGCGGATATGCATTTCTTGTTTAAAGTGTCTGATGGTAAAGGTGGCATAAGTGAAAACGTCTTTACACTTACATTGAACGATTCTGGCACCGATATTGCCCAAACTGAGCGCCATGCGTCGGTAGGAGATGAGTTTGCGAATAGTATCACTGGTGGCGAAAGCATTGATATTTTGCTAGGACAAGCAGATGAAGATACGTTGAGTGGTGGCGCAGGCGATGACATTCTGGTTGGTGGGCTTGGAAACGATATCCTGACGGGAGGTCTAGGCAGTGACATCTTGACAGGTGGAGAGGGTATTGACACCTTCACCTTTACTCAAGAATCACTGGACATGACGTCATCAAGAGATGTGATTAAAGACTTTAGGCTGGATGAAGACAAGTTGGATTTGAGTGACATTCTTGAGTTTGTCGGTGACGACACAACGGATATGGATAACTTGTTGGAACACGTAAGCGCAGACTACGATAGTGCCCAAGATACTCTGAATTTGACGATTACTGGAGAAGGCAGCAACACAATGTCAGTGGCATTAGAGAACTTTGATTTATCAGGGTTGGAGCTAGGGTCGTCAGCGACATCTCATGAAATTGTTGATCAGCTGTTCCATCACCAAGTTTTTAACGTGGATTAGTATTACCTGAAGATAAAGTTATTTTAGTAAACAGCACCTGATTGAATCATCAGGTGCTGTTTTTCTTTTCTGCTGTTGTTAGTTACCGACTTTTTGCCTAACCACTTCAAAAATTGGCAGTAGTAAATGCACTGCTTCGCACTTTAAGTGGTTCTTTGGTTACATGTTTTGATAGCTTGGTCCGCCACCACCTTCTGGCGCTTTCCATGTGATGTTTTGTGAAGGATCTTTGATGTCACAGGTTTTGCAATGCACGCAGTTGGCGGCATTTATCTGAAACTTCAACTTACTCTCAACTTCCACCACTTCGTAAACCCCCGCAGGGCAATAGCGCTGGCTCGGCTCGTCATACATACCCAAATTCACATCAATTGGAATGTGAGGATAAGTCAGAACAAGGTGGCAAGGTTGGTTCTCTTCGTGCTGTGTTCCCGATAAAAATACCGACGAAGGCTTATCAAAACTGATTTCACCATCTGGTTTTGGGTATGTAATTGGTTGGCACTCTTGTTTAGGTTTTAACTGTTCGTGATCGTACGAATAGTCCTTGACAGTCCAAGGTAACGGATTCTTAACCAGTGGTTGCCATAGGTTATGCTCAAAGGTCGAAAGTGCACCGCCCAGTATGCTGCCAAACTTGTGGATGTTCGCACCAAAGTTACGTGTTTCGGCGAGCTCGTCATACAACCATGATGATTCAAACAATGACTGGTAGTCTGGCTCAGAAGCCCCAGTTTGTCGGGCCGTATGTACCGCTTCTGCTGCAATGATTCCGGACTTCATGGCGGTGTGGCTGCCTTTAATTTTAGCGACATTCAAAGTGCCTGCATCACAACCAATCAATAAACCGCCGGGGAATTGCTGTTTCGGTAGAGAAGAAAGTCCACCTTTTGCAATGGCTCTTGCACCATATGCGATACGTTGGGCACCTTTTAGGTGTTGCTCGATAGCTGGATGATGCTTAAAGCGTTGAAACTCGTCAAACGGGCTTAAGTAAGGGTTGCTGTAGTTTAAATCTACGATCAAACCGACCGCGATTTGGTTGTTCTCCATGTGATATAGAAAACCGCCGCCAGTGGTATTTGTCTCGCTCAAAGGCCAGCCAGCGGAGTGGATAACACTGCCGGATACATCCTTGCTGTCAGAGGGTAATTCCCATATCTCTTTTAAGCCAAGCGCGTAGTGCTGAGGTTGCTTGCCTGCGTCTAGGTCGAACCTTTGAATAAGTTCTTTACCCAGATGTCCGCGACAACCTTCAGCAAAAAGGGTGTATTTTGCCTTTAGCTCGATACCTGGCTCAAAGTTAGATTTGGCTTGGCCGTTCTTATCTAGTCCCATATCGCTCGTATTAATGCCTGTCACGGCGCCACTCTGATCATAATTGATGTTTGCAGCGGCAAAGCCAGGAAAAACTTCCACCCCAAGACTTTCTGCTTGGTTAGCGAGCCAACGGCAAAGGTTGGCAAGGCTAATTACATAATTATTTTCGCCATTTATCATTGGACGTGGCGTAAGGAAATGAGGGACGCGAATATGGTTTTGCTCAGTAGTAAGATAAAGGAAATGGTCTTGCTGAACTGAGGCTGATAGCGGGGCATCCATTTCTTTCCAATCGGGGAAAAGTTCATCCAAGGCACTAGTTTCAAAAACAGCGCCAGATAAAATATGTGCGCCCACTTCTGAGCCTTTTTCTACAACGCAAATTGAAAGTGCGTCACCTTCACTATCTTGGTTGAGTTGAGCTATGCGACAAGCGGCACTTAAGCCCGCAGGTCCGGCTCCCACGATCACGACATCAAACTCCATGCATTCTCGTTCCATCTATCTGCTTCCTTTCTATTATCGTCATCTGCGTGACAGGTTTTTGGTTTCTATACAGAAAACTATAGCTCAGTTGACGTTAACGTGAAGTGAACTAAGCTCAAGTAATGGATCTGACGTGTTATACGAGGCATGACCATGGACGACCGACCATTAGCAACACTTGTCATTGCGGAACATGACAACCAGTCGTTGGCTGTAGGGACGCTGTGTGCAATTAAAGCGGCATTTGATATCAAGGATGATGCTAAATCGCTTCCTATTTCTGTATTGCTTATTGGTTATCAGTGCCAATCGGTTTTGGATGAGTTGAAGTGCGTTAAGGGCGTTGCAGAAATTATCTGGGTTGACGCGAAGGAATACGAGCATGGGTTAGCGGAAAATATCGCCCCTTTGATCTCACAAGTAGCCAAAAATTACTCGCACATTCTTGCTCCTGCTAGTACGTTTGGTAAGAATGTAATGCCTCGCGTGGCGGCGTTGCTCGATGTAGGGCAACTCTCGGATGTGATGACAATCGAGTCTATCGATACGGTGAGTCGTCCAATTTATGCCGGGAATGCATTGGCGAGAGTCACGTCGAACGACCTCTATAAAGTGATGACCATACGAAGTACGGCTTTTGATGCCGTAGAGCTGTTAGACACGCCAGTTGTCCCTAAGGTTACTCAAGTCGATACGGTTATTATCAACAAACTTAGTGAGTTTATTTCGCAGCAAACGCCAGAAAGTGAGCGACCAGAATTGCCAGCGGCTAGAGTGGTGGTATCGGGTGGTCGTGCATTCGGGAGTAAAGAGAAGTTTGCTTTAGTCGAACAATTGGCTGACAAGCTAGGTGGAGCGGTAGGAGCGTCCCGAGCGGCGGTCGATGCGGGGTATGTGTCTAATGACCATCAAGTCGGGCAAACCGGTAAAATTGTTGCACCTGAATTATACATTGCCGTCGGAATTTCTGGTGCTATTCAACATTTAGCGGGAATGAAAGACTCAAAGGTGATTGTCGCAATTAACAGCGATCCCGATGCGCCTATTTTTGACATCGCTGACTATGGGTTGGTCGGCGATTTATTTGATGTGATGCCGGAGTTGCTAGAGAAGCTGTAGATATAATATGTTCTCTCAAACAAAAGGCTTCCGAACTGGAAGCCTTTATCATTTGGTTTTTACCAGTTACTTTTCGCTCGGGCGTTGCAGGTGTTCTGCAAGCACTTTAGTAAACCTTGCTGCTTCACCACCAGTACAAGCGCGATGATCAAACGTTACGGATAGCGGCATTGCTTTCACCGAAATTGCTTGACCATTTCTTATCACCACTCGGTCGAGTATTCGACCAGCACCAACAATAGCGACTTGCGGAGGTGTGACGACAGGTGTCGCGTAAATGCCGGCAATCGCTCCGAAGTTGGAAAGCGTAATCGTCGCGTGCTGTAATTGCTCTCGACCGATCTTTCTCTCTCTGACCCCTTCAACAGTTTGATCGAGCCAACGACGAACATCTTGTGGCTCGTATTCATCTGCGTGGCGCAATACGGGTACGTACAAGCCATGACGGCTATCTACAGCAATACCAAGATTAACCGTATTGTGCACGCAACGCGTCATGGTTTCTGCATCAAACCAAGCATTTAAAGCGGGCTCTTCCTGACACGCATGAACAATCGCTTGAACCAGGCGGATACTGATGTCTTCGTTCGGCAGCCAGTCTTCCAGCAACGCTTCTTCTGTAATGGTCACGGCAGCAACGTGCTCGTGTGACTCAGTCATCGACGACACCATGGTGCGTCGAGCGCCTTTCAATACTTCGGTGCCCGGACGCTGTTTTCCGGCTTCGTCGTAAATATCGGCATCAACGATAAGACCGTTTGGACCACTGCCTGACACGAGATTAAGATCTACCCCAAGTTTTTGTGCCAATAGACGAGCCGACGGTAGAGCAGTAACTAGATTACTCTCAGTCGTGTTGTGATTGCCTCCAATCCAGAAGTCATCGACGTTAACGTGATGCGCTTGATGAGAAACATTGCCGACAACGGTCGCGGCGTCAGCAGTCTCTTTTTTCTCTACCGTAGCCCCGCGCTCTGCGCCAGTTTCGTCAATTTCGAGTAGCAATGCGCCAATATTGACGATATCACCTTCTTCCCCATGGCGGCTGACTACACGGCCCGAGTAGGGGGCGGGAACGTCGACCGTCGCTTTTGCTGTCTCGACAGTTAAGATCACTTGATCCAACTTAACCATGTCACCGACATTAACGTGCCATTTTACAATTTCTGATTCAGCAAGGCCTTCGCCGAGATCGGGTAAGTTAAACGTCTTCATTTCCAATCCTCCACGAGTTCGCGCGCTGCGGTCACAATGTCTTCTTCCTGAACCATGAAATAATCTTCGTTACGGTAATAAGGCATAATGGTATCCATTCCAGTTACTCGTTTAGGTGGGGCTTTTAGTAAGCACATGGCGTGTTCGGCTGTTCGAGCTAAAAGCTCAGAGCCCACACCACAAGTTTTACTCGCTTCATGAACAACGAGTAAACGTCCGGTTTTTTCTAGTGAGCTGAAAATCGTTGCGGTATCAATTGGCTTAATGCTCGCCAAATCAATCACCTCGACTTCAATTCCTTGACTAGATAAGGTCTGTGCGGCTTGAAGTGACTCTACGACGCATGCGCCCCAAGTAACAAGCGTGATATCTCGCCCCTTACGTAAGGTGAAGCAGGTGTCGAGTGGAAGTGCTTCGCCATTATCAACGACTTCAGATTTTACGGTTCGATAAATGCGTTTCGGTTCGAAGAACATGACAGGATCATTACTTCGAATCGCGGCGAGAAGCAGGCCGTATGCGCGTTGAGGTGAAGAAGGAATCACTACTTTAAAGCCAGCAGTGTGCGCAAATAGCGCCTCTACACTTTCTGAGTGGTGCTCTGGAGCGTGAATACCGCCACCAAATGGCGCACGAAAAACCGCGGGGCAAGTGAGGCGACCGCGAGTTCGGTTACGCATGCGTGCCGCGTGGCACATTAAGTGCTCCATTGCAGGAAAAACGAAACCTTGAAATTGAAATTCGGCGACAGGTCGTAATCCTTGCGTTGCCATACCGACCGCAACACCGCCGATTAACGCTTCAGCGAGTGGCGTATCGATCACTCGTTTGAGACCAAACTCTTGTTTGAGCCCTACGGTGGCACGGAATACGCCACCATTATCACCTACGTCCTCACCTAACACGACAACATTTTGGTCTTGTTGCATTTCGTGGTGCAGAGCGAGGTTTACTGCTTCAACTAACGTTAGCTCAGCCATGTTTGCCTCCCTGCATTCGCATTGCTTTGTTGATGAGTTCATCTCTTTGAGCGTGAAGCTCTTGGGGAAGCGATTCATACAAATAATCGAACCCAGTTTCAGGTGCTTGTGACGGTAAGCTGAGGTAGCGCTCAACTGCCAGTTCCACTTGTTCCTTGCAGTATTCTAGCCAATGTTGCTCTTGTTCATCGCTCCAAGCACCTTGATTAAGGAGATACGTTTTAAGACGTGCTATAGGTTCGTATTGCCATGCGGTTTGAACATCGTCCTCTTTACGATAACGAGTCGCATCATCGGCCGTAGTGTGGTCACTTAATCGGTAACTGACCGCTTCGATGAGTGTTGCGCCTTTCCCTTTTCTCGCTCTCTCAAGTGCGGTCTTAGTTGCATCATAAACGGCGACGACATCGTTACCATCTACCGTAATGCCCGGTATACCAGCGCCTTGCGCTTTTTCTGATAAGAAATCGGCAGCACATTGAAGGCTACGCGGCACTGAAATTGCCCACTGGTTGTTATTCACAACGAAAACAAGTGGAATATTCCAAGCACCCGCACAGTTTATTGACTCTAGAAAATCCCCTTTGGATGTACCGCCATCGCCACACATGACTAGCGCAGCTTCATGGTTACCTTGAATTTTCAATGCGGAAGCCACCCCGACAGCGTGCGTACATTGCGTCGCAATGGGGACGCAGAATGGAAGATCTCGGCTAGGAACTGGGCTGCCCTCAGGAGCAAAATCACTACCGCGCTCATCACCGCCCCAGTATTGAAGATTCTTCTCCATGCCAATACGACGACACCACATTGCAGGCATATCGCGATAGTAAGGGACAAATACATCATCGGCTTTCAGCGCTCTGCCGACCGCAATGCCGATGGCTTCAGCACCTAGGTGCGAAGGGTAGGTCCCTAACTTGCCGGTGCGTTGCAACGCAACGGCTTTGTTGTCGTAAGTACGAGTTAATACCATGTCTCGGTAAAACCCGACCAAAGTTTCAGTGTCAGCCCAGTTGGGTAGTTGGCCGACTAGGTCCCCATGATGGTCGATAAACCGATGCATGGGTAATGCCTGAACGTTCATCTCAAGCTCCTTTTGACGCTGCGTGTCTTTTGGACTGCAGCTGTTCATATCAAACCAGAGTTTGTATGGGTACTCAAACTCTGATATCAGCGCAAAGGCCATACCTAAGGTTGCTTGTGTTTTCTATAGCTGTAGGCATCTGTACGTCCTTTAAACTATTTTTCGATAACACCGCTGCGGCTATTTCATCGCAAGACACAGAGAAACATTTTTTCTGCATCTAACCCTCTAACTAAATCGTGGTATAGCCAGATACAATAAGTGTAAACAAATTGTTAAATTGTGCTTCATTTTGACTTTTGACCAGTAGTAAAGTTTTGCTTACACCCTGATTTGGCAGAGTAATATGCTGTTATTTTGTTGGTGGTATTTTTAAATTCGAATTTAATTACCGGTTAATGAAACATATTTGCAACAAAATTTGGCTGTAAAATTTGACAAAGTGAGTCATTATTAATGAATCAACTCAAGTAGTTGTTATGTGTTGTATTGAGATTTTTTGTTGTGCCCGAAACTCCGGCCTTATGAGAATACATAACTTCTTCCCAACAGAGTGGAATCAAGGTAGGGTGACGGCATTACAAATGTATACCCTCGGCGGTCCTTGAGCTTATCAGCAGTAGATGGCGCTCAAGTCGAAGTGATTATGGAGAAATTATGTATCACGCTCATGTTTATTTTCCTTTAAGAGAACAAGATAAAGCGCAAGCCTTGAACGAGATCATCCGTCAAGAGCGTCAAGATGTGCTGCGTGTGTTTCCTTTGGTTGGAAGATTGGTTGGCCCACATAAAATGCCGATGTTTGAAATTCATCTAGAGTCATTGAGTGAAGAGTTTTTGGCTTGGCTCGATACAATTCGAGGTGATTTTTCTGTGCTTATCCATCCTGTGAGTGAAGAAGAGTTGCTCGATCATACGGAACGCGCGATTTGGCTGGGTAGAGAGATTGGTGTATTTGAAGAGAAGCTAGAGAAATAGCTGTTCCTCCCGCATGTATGACCGCTTTGAATGCTTCTCCCCTCATCGCGGTCACCGTAGCAAGTTAGCGTTTTCATGTTCGTTAATAAGTCGCGATTTCCTTTTCTCCATTCTGCAGGCCCTGTTTTTGTGTGCTAAACCTACAAGTAGGTTTTTGAGCTTAAACATCAAGTGAGACCATGTTTCTGTTTAGCATGTCGTTAAATAAGTTTTGGCAGCAATAAAATAATAAGTTCAGATAAATGAAATAGGTATCGCAGGGAAGTGCAGTTTACGACCCCAACGCCATTGGCAGTGGAGCCGATAATTTCTGAGGGGGAAGGGTATGTTTTCGATACTCTTGGTCATACTTTCACTGTATATATTTTGGTTGTTGTTTCGCAACGGACCTGCATTCGCCGAGCGCGTCGCTCATCAAAAACGTAACTGGGTTGGACCTACCGCCAACAAAGAAGAATGGCGAGGATATTGTACGGATGTATTTCAGCCGTTCAGCTCTCAAACGACTTTTTACGCCATCGCTTATTTTGCGAATTATATTGCAGCAGCAAATGCGATATCTTGGTCAACAGTATATGAAGGGGATTACCCGATCATCATAAGCCGATTTGGTAGCTACTTTATTTTAAATACTCACGATTCACTAGTGGTTGCAGGGTTTATTGCGCTTGCTTTCTTTATCATCAATTGGCAGCTTGCCATGCACTGTTCTGGTATTCTTAGTCAGTATCTAGTGCGGATTCTTATTATCAATCGAACTCGCTTTGTTGCGATTAGCTTAGTGTTTTGCAGTTACTTTGCGTATCTCTTGACTGTTGGTATTTTCTGGTTGTTCCATGACGGTTATTCGATCTGGCACGGGTTAACGCTTACTCCTGTATTCTTATTATTAGCGTTATTGGTTGCGGTTGTTTTGCCATCTATGAAAAAAGAGAGCAATAAACCTTAGATAGACTTGCCACGTTAAATTACACACGATTTTAGGATAGTAATTCCTATGCCATTAAGTTAGCATTGCCGGCTTTTTAACGGTCTACAGGCCCTTATTAGTGGGAGGAACTATGTTTATCGGCTTTGACTATGGCACTGCAAACTGTTCAGTGGCAAAAATGGAATCGGGTGAGCCAGTAATGCTTAACCTAGAAGGGAACAGTCCATTTATTCCTTCCACCCTTGCTGCACCGACTCGTGAATCGGTATCCGAGCACTTATTTCGCCATCGAGATATTAAACCATTAGATCAAGTTGGTGAGCAGGTTTTACGCCGGGCAATCAATTTAAACCGAGAAGAAAGTATTGATCTCGAATCTGACGACATTGCATTTGGTCAGGCGGCGCTTAATCTTTATTTGGAAGATCCTCGTGATATCTATTACGTAAAGTCGCCGAAGTCTTTTCTTGGCGCTTCTGGTTTGCGTGACGTGCAATTGGCTTTCTTCGAAGATCTTGTCTGCGCGATGATGGACAATATTAAGTCGCAAGCCGAAAACGATGCGCAGCAAAGTATTACCGATGCTGTTATCGGCCGGCCAATTAACTTCCATGGGCGTGGCGGTGAAACGGCTAACATTCAGGCTGAAAGTATTTTGTTGCGGGCAGCGAAACGTGCGGGCTTCCAAAATGTGGAGTTTCAGTTTGAGCCTGTCGCGGCGGGCCTAGAGTATGAAGCGACACTCAGCGAAGACAAAACCATTCTAGTGGTCGATATTGGCGGTGGTACAACGGACTGCTCGTTGATTCAAATGGGGCCGTCTTGGCGTGGCAAAGCGGATAGGACCGCAAGCTTGTTAGCTCATAGTGGCCAGCGCGTCGGCGGGAATGATCTTGATATCGCGTTAGCATTTAAGCAGCTCATGTTCCCGTTTGGCATGGAAAGCAAAATGGAGTCAGGTATTGTGATGCCGACCACCCAATTCTGGAACCCGATAGCAATCAACAATGTAGAAGCGCAGAGTGATTTCTATTCGCGAGAGAACCTATCCGCGTTGAAGTTGCTTCAAAAGCAGGCTCAAGAGCCAGAAAAGCTTGCTCGTTTGCTAGAGGTGTATCATGAGTCTTTAGGCTACAACATCGTTCGCCGTGCCGAAGAAGCGAAAGTGGCGCTTTCAGAGCAAGCATCTTACCGAACTGGCATCAACTTACTGTCAGAACTGATTGAAGTCGATGTGCAACGAGACGAAATGATCGAAGCGATTCAGTCGCCGAAGAATAAAATGACGGCGTTGGTGACAGAAGCGGTAGAGCAAGCTGGGGTGAAACCCGATGCTATCTTTATGACTGGTGGTTCGGCACGCTCGCCAATTTTGCGCGATGCGGTGCAAACTGTACTGCCAAATATTCCGGTTGTCAGTGGAAATTATTTTGGCTCGGTCACTGCTGGCCTAGCTCGTTGGGCTGAGGTCTGTTTCAAGTAGAAAGAAAACTAATTGCGCTATGGGCATTGTTACCAAATTTATGACTTCGCTTAGGCTTATCAAATGATGGTTGGAAGACTTCGCTGAGAGATTGAGTTTCATGCGAGTAGGGAACCTTGTTAGGGTTCTTAAATCTTTCAATGTCATTCTGAACAATGAGGGACGAGCGTGATTCAGATCTATTGTCCGAGCATGCTGTTATGTATATGACTTCGTCTCGCTAAGCGCAACTCGCTGCCATTATTCTGAAGAATCGGGTTATGATCTATCGGAATAATGATTTTTACTAAGCTGAAATAAAAATGCCCGCTAAATCAGCGGGCATTTTTGTTTACGTCATTAATGGTGCATGTGTTTTTCCATGTGACCTTGTTTTTCAACCGCCATTTCTACTTCCACTTTACCCGCGTTTTTGAATGTTAACGTCATAGGGAAGCGGTCACCTTCTTTGAGCGCTTGTGTTGGATTGAAAATCATTAAATGGAAGCTGCCTGGCTTAAACAACACTGAGTCATTGGCTGGAACGCGCACTTCGTCAATCTTAATCATTTTCATCACACCATCTTCTTTCTTATGCGTGTGAATTTCGACATGTCCTGCGATTGGGCTTTCTGCTGCGATCAATGCATCTTCACTATCACCGTGGTTGGTTAATTGAAAAAAACCACCGATAACAGGTGCGTTTGGTGGCGCTTCGCGGCTCCATGGATGATCGATATGAATTTTCCCTGCTTCATAATCGTGCGCTAAACTCAGCGGGCTAGCGATGACAGCAATAAGCGCGATAGCGGCGGTTTTAAATGATTTAAGCATGTGTTTTTCCTTTTGAATGAATAGCTTTTCTGAATGGACAACAAACAGAGTCATCGTTATTTTTGAATAAAGTTGTTAATGATTAGATGCCTGTTAGGCAGGAAAAACACTCGGCGGAGAGTGCTTAGGCGCGATGTGTTTGTAAACGAGCTTATCGCATTTTGAAAATCGGTAAGGCGTCAGAGCTTTCTTGACTCGGCGCTGCCAATGGATGGTAGTCAGGTATAGCCCAATCGCAACCAAAAGAAAGAATTGAACCGCTTGAAGAAGCGGACACTCAAACTGAAAGCCCTCATGTAAATTAAGATCTTGAATGAGCGTAGAAGAAGGTTGAGCGTTAGCTTCAATCAGCGTATTGATATCCACCCATTTGAAACCATCTGCGGTACACAGTAAGACCTTTTCACTTTGAACTTTGTTAAGCCAGGTTGTGTTGTGAACTTGTGTTGGGTTAAGAGTCGCTGTGGACGCTAAATACAACTGAAACAACACCGCGATAATAACCGCAATAGCGTGCAAGCGATGGTGTTTATGCTGTATTAGAGTGTTTTCCATACAATTGAGTGCTTATCTTCTTCGGCGCGGGATACTAACAAATTAACCAAACAATGTAATTATCAGTTTACTAAAAGGTGATGCAAGTGTGCATTATTTGTTTTATTGCCTATTTTTAACGCTTTAATAGCTTGGCTCTTTACGATTTAAAGCAACGTGTTACGGCAGATGGCATGTTTTGATTAGGCTTGCATTCATAACCTCCAATTCAGCTTGTCTGTCTTGCCTAGTCGCTTTTGAAGATACTGAATTAATCTCTCTTATATGTCACTGAAACTTCGGTTAGTGGGTGCCGAAGTGGTGTTTTTACGTGCTAGATTTGGCTGATATCGATTCAAAATGCACACCGAATCTTCACTTGTTTTCCATTAACGGAATTATGACAGTAATTTAATAAAGGATACGGTATTCTGCGCTCCTTTGTACATGCCAGAACGTCCGTCCTACTTAGTCGGAGGGGCGATTAATCTTAAGAAATTTCTCAAATGAAATACGAACAACAGATTGGATATCGATACCCTAAAGGTCGATTTGCCATGGTGAGTGTATACGCATTCACTGGTGCTGCGATTTTAGCATCGACTATTTTTTCTCTATTGCTGTTTTTGTCGATCGACGAAAACCCGATGATGCAAACCTTATTTGGTGGTTTAGCGATTATTTTTGAAGCGGGTAAGTTCTACGCTTGGTATGAATACGGTGAGCGCCGAGCCCATCGCAACTATACAGGGGCGGCAACCGCTCTCGTGTTTTATTTAGTCTTAGCTGCGATCTCCATTGGCGGTAGTATTGGTGGCATTAACAGTGCAACAAACAGCGCACAAAGTCATATTTCGGTAGAGCAGGCGAAAGTGGAAGCGTTTAATCGCCAAATTGCGGCAATCGATAAACAGATTGAGCTCAACAATATGGCAGCGCAGAAATACATCGAGATGGAGCGTATCGCGACCGGTGTAACTCGCATTCAGGAGCAAAACAAAACCTTACGCGAAGAGCAGCAACGCTTGGCTATGGAACGTGATAGTTTGCCACCGGTCACGCAAGGCTCAGTGATTGGTTTGATTGATAGCCTAGCCAACGCATTTGGTACCACCTCTCAGCAAGCTCAGCTTGGCTTGGTTGTATTTCTTTCGATTCTGTTGGATTTCTTTGCTGCATTTTTTGTCGGCCTGATTGGTGAAGAGCAACGGTTCAGACATTTCTATCGCCGAAATGAGGGCATGATACTGAAAACGGTTCGCGATATCGATCCAGAGCCAGCGGGATATCTTCCTCATATCAAAGAGGAGGAAGAGCAAGAAATACCAGTAACGCCGGAGCCTGAAGAGCCAAAAGAACCGAAAACTCTGTTAGAGCAAGTTAGCGATGCACTTAAAACGCATCAAATTACGTGCACAAAAAAAGCCGTTGCCAAACAATTTAGGCTATCTGCGGAAGAGGTAGACAAGGTGTTTGAGGAATTGGCAGAGCTCGGTTTAGTGGGTAAAAAAGCCAACCACCATTATCATTGGATAGGTCAGACAGAGACAGCATAATTGGTTATCAATTAGAGATCGGAAAGAGCGTCAATCGGCGCTCTTTTTTACTGTAAGGTTTCGCTACTAAAGTGAGCCAAAAGAAGAGAGAGGATTTAAAAAATAGAAAAACAAAAAAGTGCCACCGAAGTGACACTTTTTCTCTAGTGTAGAAGGGATCAGTTGTCGTAAACGTCCAACTCAACTTCACGGGCAATATTTTGGTCGTTGATGATTACACCATCGACTTCGACACGAGCACCATTTAGGTTAAGTTCTTCGATGCCTTGGAAGCGTGTTTGTGCATCAATCACAACGGTAGTGTTGTTTAGCAATTGATTTGCGTCGTTTTCGCAACGCTCGATGTCAAATGTTCTTGCTTCAGCATCGTAGTTTGATACGTATCCTTCACATTCAAATTCTTTACCTTGCCATTGGTTGTTATCGTCAAAGTCTGGTTGCTCAAACTCAATAACGGTAGCGATGCGTTTGCCATTTTTCATGACAGACGTTACTTCCACTTCTTGGCCTTGTTTTAGGTTCGCTTTGCTGCCATCTTCAAATCGTGTTGCGTTATCGATGAAGAATGCACCTCGGTAGTTTAATGAAAACTCACTGTAATCATTTGCAACCCAAGTCACGATGCCTTCCACATCGCTGTCATTGCTTATGACGTCGTAGCCTTCAACTTCTACCTCATTTGCCATGAAGATGCCGTTTTGCATTTCACCTTCTACTTCCACCCATTGGCCGATGCTAAGTTGGCTAATGTTGTCGTAAGATACGGTTATATTTGTACCAAGCTCAAACGTGCTAGCATTTTCATCGATACTAGTAATGCGACCTTCCAGTTCGTAGTAGCTTCCAAGAGTTGGGTAATCGTTATCTACGTCGATTTCGACCACAGACAACACTCGATAACCCGCATCAGCAGTCGGCAAGGATGACACCATCACCCAGTCGTTGACCTCTATATCATCACTTAAACCGTCAAACTGCAGATCTACGCCGTTTACCGTAAATGTTTTCTTCACATAATCAATTGCTGTAACACGTCCTGTAATGGTTGGCTCAAGTGTTACTAAGAAGCCATCGTCAGACGCTTTACGAACACCTGTCCCTACTTGAACCATCATTTTGGGTTCTACATCGGCTAATTGCATTGATGTCTCGCCATAAACCACCCCAGACACATGGTATGTATATCCATTGACGGTTAACGTGTTTTCTTCAGCGTTGACCGCTTCAACAGAGCCAATCGCTACACTTGGTTTCACTACTGGTTGAGTTGGTGTGCTATCGCTATTGCTGCCACCACCTGAACCACCACAACCAGACAATGCCAAACCTACTACAGAAATAAGAGCGAGTTTTTTCATTGTATTAACCTCAATTTACGAGCTAGTTTAGGAAATTGCCTGTATCTTATTGGGCATATCGTGAAGAGATCGTGAAGAAATGTGATTTTTATGAAAATTTTAATTGTAGATGACAACCACAATGTCTCGGAGACGATTGCGGACTATCTTGAGCTTGAAGGCATGATTATCGATTGTGCGTATCATGGTGAGGCCGCACTGAAGCTAATCGAGGATAATCATTACGATGTAATCATCATGGATATCATGATGCCTAAGCTCGATGGCATTAGTGCGGTACAGAAACTTCGACAAGATCAGCTCTGTGGAACGCCAATCCTCTTCCTAACCGCAAAAGGTACGTTAGATGACAAAATCGCGGCATTTAAAGCGGGAGGCGATGACTATTTAATGAAGCCATTTGCGATGGAAGAGCTTAGTTTGCGTGTTCATGCTTTGGCTAATCGCGGTCCAAGGCAAGATATTGGCACGCTCAAGTTTGCGGACATTTGTTTAGATGCGCGCACAGGCAAAGTGACGAGAAAAGACAAAGAAATTAAGCTGAGCCGAATTCAAACCAAGATTTTAAAGTTACTTCTCCAACGTGCTCCAGCATCGGTTTCGCGCACAGAAGTGATCGATAGTGTGTGGGGAGACGAACCACCCGGAAGTGATGCACTTCGTAGCCATATTTATGGTTTAAGAACCGCGTTAGACAAAGGTTTTGAAGAATCACGATTAGAGACTATTCATGGACAAGGTTACCGACTTAAAGCATAACGAATATCCAAGTATTTATCGCAAGATCCGTTGGGGTTTTGGGGTGATGACGCTTGTGATGTTTACTCTTTTTTGGTCGCTGATTTATGTGGCAGAAAACAAACTCGAAGTGCTGAGTTTACATCACTGGCTTGATACTGAAGCTGCGCTTTATAGTGAGAATTTCGAGAAACAGGGCTGGGATGCGCCATTGCCAAACGTATTGGAGTTCAACTCATATTGGAGTGAAGCACCGACACCGGATTGGTTGCTCTCTTTTACTTCGCCCGGTTTTTACGAATATCTGCTTGGTGAAGAAGACAAACACTTTGTCGTATTGAAACATCCCTCAGGGAAGGGGCTTATGTACATTGTGTTTCAAGATGACTCCGATGATTACCTCGACGAATACGAAAGCTCGCTGCATCAGTTTACGCTACTGCTCGGTGGCTTATTTTCATTTGTTATGGTCGGGTATGGCATTTATATGGTGCGAATATTGTCTCGACCACTAGCGCAAATCGAAGACAAAATCAGCCAAATGTCACCGGATCAACCCGCTTTCCAAGTTGAAACCAAGTTCAGCGAGACACGCCAGATAGAGCAAACTTTGCTGGATAATAAAAACGATATCGCGGGCTATTTCAAACGAGAACAAGAATTTAGTCGTTTTGCATCGCATGAGTTGAGAACGCCAATCATGGTGATCAAAGGCTCAACAGACATTCTAACGCGTATTCCAGAACAACCTCGAGTCGCGCAAAAAGCCATCGCGAGGATGCAGTCAGCTTGTGAAGACATGCGCGTACTGACAGAAGCGTTTCTCTTGCTCGGTAAAGAGAAAATAGAGCCTCAGCATTACGGAGAGCATCAGCTTCTTACTTGTCTACAAAAACAACTGGAAGAGCTGGCTCCTTTATTTGCAAAGCAAGATTCGAATTACTCTTTGCACGAACAACATAGTGGTGTCGTGAATGCACCAGAGAGTTTTGTGACCATTGTAATCAACAATCTGATTAAAAATGCCTTTAGCTATAGTGTGGGAGATATTGAGATTGAGTTGGATGGTCATGCTCTTAAGATCCTGAATCGTCACGATGGTAACGAGACGTACAACGCCGGCTACGGTTGTGGGCTTGTTATCGTACAACGCATATGTGAACGGATGGGATGGGCGTTAATACTGGACGATGATGGTGTTCGATTTAGTGCGAAAGTGGAATTCCGTTCCTAGCTTTGTGCGTCTAACCCACAGTCAAACAAGAAAAAACTGGAATTTGAATTAGACTGAAGTTAGTGAAGCGGAAACTCGAGGAACCGTTATGCTCTCTTATCAGGTCAGCCGAAGTATTGAAATTAATAAGAATCAAAGTGAAATTATTGGCTATCTCAAGAACTTCAATAACTGGCCAAGCTGGTCACCATGGATCATTCTTGAACCAAGCTGCGAGCTGACATTCAGTGATAATCAGGGCCACGTTGGGGCTGGTTATCAATGGAATGGTCAGCGTATTGGGACTGGCGCGATTGTACTGGAAAGTACTCAAGAGCATCGATTAGATATGGAGCTGCATTTCTTTCGCCCAATCAAGAGCCATGGAAAGGTGACTCTAGTCGTGACGCCGTCACAAAATGGCTGTTTAGTCGAATGGCAAATGCAATCACGCGTTCCTTGGTATCTGTTCTTTTTGAAAAGTATGTTTAAATCGATGATAGAGATGGATTATCAACGTGGGCTACGCATGCTCAAAAGCAAACTTGAAACCGGGCAAGTGCTCTCAGACTTGGTTGAAATTGGTAATCGAACCCTGCCTCAGGTTCACTACATCGGAATAAAAGGCGAGGCCACCATTCCAGAATTAGGTCCGGTAATAGAAGAACAAGTTCAACAGTTAAAGCAGATAGTTGATGACAAGGGCTTATCTGTGAACGGCGAGTTATTTTGTTATTACCAGTCGATGGATATGCAGAAAGGCACGTTTGAGTTTATCACTTGCTTGCCACTTGATAACGCAGTAACTGCGCCAGAGGGAGCGGTTTCCGGTACCATACCTGAGAGTGAAACATTTGTCGTCGAGCACCGCGGGGAATATCAGTTTTTGGGAAATGCATGGGCTTTAGCGATGAACTTGGTTCGTCAGAGTGGTATGAAAGCCAAAACCAGTCCATTAGGGATTGAGCGCTACTTAGATAACCCGCAAGAAACCACGCAGGATAAACTAAGAACCGAAGTTATTTTATTTAAGAAATGATAGGCGTTGCCGGACACGCTCCCCTAAATATCATGCTAGTTCCGTAGTAATCTACAAAAGAAAAAGAGGGTTTCTGTACCCACCTATAAAAATGCCTCAGCAATTGCCGAGGCATGGTTTTATCAGCCAACTTCTCTTGCTAGAGAATTATTGTGCACGGTACTTACCGCTGTTTAGTTCAATTTTAGAAGCTTTTACCCGGCTGTCTGCGTTTAGATAGTCGCTAATGCTCAGTAGGTCTTGATCTTGAGATGCTTTTAACACCGCAGACTCTCCCTCTGCGAAGACAACTTCCAGCTTTAGCTCTTTGGCGACCGCTTTCGCTTCGTTAGGGTTGTTTACCGTGATGTAAACCAGTCCAGTGGCCTTGGATACATTGCTAAACGCATTCTTAAACACTTCATCACCGGCTTGAAGTTTTACTTCTTCGGATAGGCTCCTAGCTGTACCCGTTTGCACCTTGCGATAATCTTGGCCATTAATCTCAACCGCTTCTGAAGGCACAAACAGTTCAGGTGCGGGTTGTTGAGAGAGTTGTTGCTCAGCGTATGCGCTAGCCGTCATCATAGAAAGAGCCAGCATAGAAAATGATATGTATTTCATGTAATTGACTCCTTAGTGTCCAAAGATGCGCATCGACCAGCTCTTAATAACACCTGGCTGAGCGTTGTTTGCCATCGGAACGTCATAGATGGTTGAAGAGTTAAAATATGCAATGTAAGAAAAGACTTCGTCGCCATTCGTATCGATTGCTCGTAATGTCCATTCGCCTTTTGCATCTTCGCCATAGAACTGGTTAGACAACATTAGTTGGTCTTTGTAGCCAGTAATCGTTGGGTCAAGAGATTGACCAACAAGACCATTACGTGGTGTTTGCAAAACGGAACGAGTCCCTGATGGCGAAACGAGCTCGATAGCTAAGTCGGGCAGGCGAGAGTGGTCTAATGTCAATTTCACTTGAACGGATTCTACCTTCAGATCATCGGCAATAGCGATACTTGATGAACCGCCAGCCAGACTTGCATCGGGTACACTTACTTCTTTAGCATTATTAACCCAAGGCGTAATAACTTGAGGCGGTAAAACACGATTCGTCATGCGAGCACGTTGCATTGCTTCATCCAAATCGACAGCGCCGAAGCCATAAAAAGTATGGAAATCTACGCCTGCAGCGTTTTTCTGCCAAGGAGAAATGGCCTCGTAGCTAACCTGTTCACCTTTGTGGTTAGTAAATTCAAGTTGTACGCCTGGATGCGTTTTATCCGTTACTTTTGCTGTCTCTGCTAGCAAAGCACGTACATCACGAGCAGAAAGTGCATGATTCGTGGACATGATTGCCGCGATGGCACCGGACGTGTTTGGCGCAGCAGACGAGGTTCCGTTCATTGTACTGGTATAGTTACAGTTCGGGTCTAGCTCCGTTCCGCCGTGTAAGCCATTGATACCAAGTCCGTCGCTGGTATTTTGCCCTTCTTCACAACCCATCAAATCGGTGGTGACCATGGCAGGGAAGTCTTGCCCATATTCACCTGCTGGTGCGGCAACCCACACGTTAGACCCCACCGATGAGTAACTCGCTCGCGTGCCATCCGAACGTAGTGCACTGGTGATTAAATTAAAGTAGTTGGCGTTGTCATAAGACTGAGCGGAGTTGTGCATCGGCAAGCCTTGGTTGTCTCCACCAGCGAAGAAGTTACTTGGTAATACGAAGAATCTTCCCGCATTGAAATAGCGATAACCATTGCCGGCTGACTTAACAAATACAGCACCGCGTCCCCATGAGTTACTCTCGCTGACATTTTTTATCACGTCCATTTCAAGTTTAAGTTGAGGATCGCTTTCATCAAAAGTTATTGGGTTGATCGGGCTGAAACCATAGCTTTGGTTAAATACACGAACATCGCGTGTGGCCGGGTCCATGCCGTGAGAGATTAGCCAGCCTTCTAATGTCTGGTTGGCTAACCAGTTAAAACCAATAAGAGAAGAGTGAGAAGCAACACCGCGTCCACCTTCACCATTGTTGCCGACTGCGCTGATCAAACCGGCTACAGCAGTGCCGTGACCATTGGTATCAACCGGATAACTTAATGGGAAAGAAGAGTCTTCGACGAAGTTTCTGCTACCTGTAACTATATTACCTGCAAGATCTGGGTGATCGATCTGCACTCCAGAGTCAATGACCGCGACTTTTACACCGATACCCGCAATACCCATTGCTTGAGTGAGCTTGGTGTTTAGGTCGTTCCCAGCAACAGCTGGGTTAGCAGCAAAAGCAGTTTGCCCTGTGTTGTCTAAGTGCCATTGTTCAGAATAGAGTGGATCAAACGCCGAGACGGCAGGTGCAATGCCTACTGCCAACATAGCAGCAAATAGGCGGTTAATGCGTATTTCCATTTTTGACCTCATGTCTTTGTTTGGAATTTTTTAGCTCCTGTTTCATATTCCTCTAACAGGAATAAACAAAGCTAACGACAAAGAATAAGGACGAAAACCATTTACAACTTGTTTACATAAAAAGTTCGACGAACAACATGAGTTAGTGTTAATTTACTGAAACTATAGGGTTTTTTAATGTCGAATAGCGCACGCATGAAAAGTAAAAAGCAGAAAATACGGTCGTACTGTCTGCTTTGAGAGGAAGGATTATTTAGTTGAAGCGGGTTGAATTGTCGCCATTGGTTTCTTCGGTTTGGCCTTTTCTTTGGGTAACACGTTATCAATCCACTTTTTGATGTATAGCTTATTGAACTCACTATCACACCACTTCTTGTTTAAACCACGTCGGTTAAACTCAGCGCCAATCGCAACTTTGGTTTGGTTGGTTGCACGGTTGTAGTAGAGGGTCTCGCACAACTGAGTGTTACTCATTTGCTGGGCATATACGTTAACACTGCTACTGCGCATTCCCAGTTGAGAGGCTTGATGGTTACTACACGCAGTGAGAAGTGCAGGCGCAAAAATAGCGATGGTTAGGATTTTTTTCATTTTGCTCTTATGACGTCGGGTGAATAACGAAGCGATTTCTTCCTGCTTGCTTTGCGTCATACAAAGCTTGATCTGCGAAGAAAAACCATTGATCCCATTCTTGTTGAATAGTTTTTACGGACAGTCTGTCGACAGCTCCGAGAGAAATTGTCGCGTTTAATGACTTAGAGTCAACCACTAGTGGCGTTTTTTCCACGATATATCTCAATCGATCCAAGAATTTAGCGCAATCTTCAGTTCTGTTTACTTCAAATAATAAGACAAACTCCTCTCCACCCCAACGGATGAGTAGGTCACCAGAGCGAGTCGATTCATTAAATAGCCTGGCAATATGCATTAACATCTTGTCGCCAATATCATGCCCATATTCATCGTTAAACGTTTTAAAATGATCGATATCTAATACGGCTAAGGCAAACGTTCTATCTGGGCTTCTACGAGCCATTTTATCCAGCCAAATGGGAAGGTAGCGACGGTTGTGCAGTTGAGTTAATGGATCGGTAGTATTTTCTTGAGTGAGTGCTTTATTAATACTCCTAACGCGCAGTACGTAACGAAAGCCAACGACACCAATCGCTGCGATAGCGATAAAGTAGAACATTTCTCTATAGCGTTGTGAACGCAGCTCTGAAGCTTGCAACGCATTTTTCGTTTCTAGTAGCTTGAGTTCTTTCTGAGCTAACTTAGCTTCGAGGTCAAACTTAATATTAATCATCTCTTCGCCGTGAATATGATGAGAAAATTCAGCTTCTAGCTCTCTTAACTGAGTCAAGTAACGAAAAGCCGCTTCAAAATTATTAAGGGTTTGATTCGCGTTTACTAGGACCGACAGCATATCAATGCGCTGTCGTATTTCTAGCTCATCGGTTGATTTAGTTTGCTCAAGTACTTTGATAGCTGTCGAAATAGCTTTATCGTATTGTTCATCTGCGAGGTATACTTCTGCATATGCTTCATAACAAGGCATTTTCTTCGCCTCTACGTTTCCCGTGATAGGGAGAGCTACGCAACGCTGTGCAACCATCAACGCTTCATCAATTTTCCCTATCGAACTTAACATTTGTGAGAAGCTGGATAATGAATAGTGTTTGATGACGTCTGACCCCGTTTGCATTGAGAGTCGGATTGCTTCATTAAAATAGTGTTCTGCCTTTTCGCTATCTCCACTGCTTAAGTGAACAATACTTAAGTTTGCGTAGATAACCCCGATGAAAAGGCTGTTGTCATATTGATATTCGCTGTTTAAATAGGTATCGAGTGCTTGTGTAAGGTAGCTACTGGCGCGAGCCCAATCGGATGCATCGATATAGACGGTACCGATATTATTCAGCGTCATGGCAACTTGCATTTCAAATACGGTTCTCTCTAACAACTCATAGGCGGTTCGGTAATATTTGAGTCCGCTACGTAGTTGATTCCGTGAAACCTCTAAGTTCCCTAGCCAGCGATATGCTCTTCCTTCTAGCGCTAAGTAGCCGAGATCGCGGGCTTCAGCGATGATGTCATGGAGTACAAGTTCTGCATTCCAATTATCGTCTAGTTCAATCATGGTTACCGCTTTATTAAGCTGCGCTTCAGCGACTACCCATGGTAAATGATGCTCTGTCCCAAACTCAATTAAATCAGGCATATCTTTGGGCAGCGGAACGCCTTCGTAGCGCTTTAGGTAAAGGCGCGCAAAGTAATAAAGGGCAAGAGATTCCGCTGACGCATTCTGTGGCGCAACTAATTCATCTTCTTCAATTGAGCGCGGCTTACCCATTGAACGAAAATAGAGATTGAGCATGGAGCTGCTTTGAGGAGAAATGTGTTCTTCCAGATAGCCCTGTTTTTCTGTGTTGGCAAGTACATGGGGTGGATGGAAGAAGAATCCAAGTACTGAGAACAGCGCGCAAGTTAGCGTTTTAATCGGAAAGTGCATGAGCTTATTAATAAAATGTGATCTCGTTTAACCCTAATACTAGGTAAGTCTATCACTTCTTATTGGCTAAGTGCGGATGGATTCCGAGTTACAAACGGCTTGTGAAGAAAGTTTCGCGAAAGGTGAGGCTAATATTCTGATTTATAATGATAAATCTGTTCAAAAGTGGAAAGATTGATTTAACGACAAAATAAACAGTGCGACGAATCTAGTGTGTCGAACATTGTTAGTGGTGTAAGTTTCATCATTTAGTCGGTGCGATTCGCATCTCGAAAGATGGCTGGTTCGCTAAAAAATTATCTTTCTGTCATAAATATTTAATGTTTGTATGGGTTGTTAAAAAACTCGATATTAGACATAGTGTTATTAAGCCAATAAAAAATGGCTTTTATAATAAACAGGAGATTAACTATGCATAATGAAATGATTCAACCTTCACACTTCGGTATTATTGGCCGCACTTGTATCGCTTCAGTGCTTATGATTGCGGGCGTTTTTGCTCTTATCTAAGATTCAATGGTAACGATGGTTACCCGCTTAAGAGTAAGAAAATTCAGGGAATCACCTTAATCTCGTATAAGGTATTCCCCTGAAAATCCAACCTAATAACTACTTTTTAGCTGAAGAAGCTAAAAATCAATGCACTTACCGCTACAATGCCCGCAGTTAAAACAAAGTAATTTGAGCCATTCCCACGATATTGTTTCAATGCATCGATTTTGTATACCGCTAACATTGGCATAATAAATAAGATCATCGCGATAACAGGCCCTGACAACGCTTCCATCATACCAAGAATGCTTGGGTTCATGATCGCTGCTGCCCAGATTGAAAAGAAAAGTACTGCAACGCTGATAAGATCAACTCGCTTTTCAGACAGTTTAGAGTGTTTAGTAATTAAACCATTTAAGCTTTCGCGTGCACCTAAAAAGTGCCCAAGAAAAGAGGAAGTGATAGCAACAAAAGCCACCAAAGGACCAAGCGTTGCGATAAATGGGTTGTCTGTTGCATTGGCTAAATAAGACAGCACCGACACGTTTTGTTCTTTAGCTTGAGCCAATTGCTCTGGTGACAGCGCTAATACACACGAAAAGACAAAAATAAGCACAAACGCAATTAACATGATGCTAGTGCGTCGAAGAATTACTTCGGATTTCGCATCCGCTTGATCGCCATAATGGCGACGTTGCACATTTGCAAAGCTTGAAATCGCAGCTGCGTGACTAAACGAGAAAATAACCACAGGAACCGCTAACCACATAGTGCTAGCAAAAGCAGACGCTTCAGGGGCGTCCATGATTGGCATGGTCCAGTTTGGTATCAAGTAAAATGAAAGAAAGGCAAGAATAGCCACTAGTGGGTAAACCATAATGGCAAAAGCCCGTAGCATGACTTTTTCGCCCGCCATCATAATGGCAATTAATGCAAACACTAGTGCACCTGAAAGCAGAGGGCGAGGCAAAGAAGCCATATCAGCTTGGTTAACCATAAAACTGTCTACGGTATTGGTAATACCGACACCGTAAATTAACAGGATCGGGAAGATCGAAAGAAAATACAGCAGTGAAATAGAGCGACCCGCTTTTGCGCCAAAGTGCTCTTCTACTACATCAGTAAAGTCTGCATTTTTGATCTTGGAAGACAGTACAAAGCGAGCTAAACCACGGTGGGCAAGATAAGTCATTGGGAAAGCAAGCACAGCCATTGCGACTAACGGCCAAAACCCGCCAATACCAAGGTTGATCGGCAGAAATAGAATGCCTGCACCAACGGCTGTTCCAAACAGACTAAGGACCCAATGTGTATCGTGTTTTGACCAAGATGTTGTTGTGTTTAATTCACTGGAATTTAACGCATTTCGAGATTCTTTCACTTAAAACTCGCTTTTATAAAAATAATAATGCGGAGAATGGTATAGGTTTTGGTGTTTGTTATCACATCGGAAGTGTGGTGAATCATGCTGAAGATAAGGGGTGGTTGTAACTTATCAAACTATGAATTTTTTTAAAAACTAGAATTTTAATCTGATATATGAGTAATAAATTGGTGTTATATTTCAAATTTTTACTAATGGGTGGTTTTTGATTTCGTGGTTAAAACTTAATCATGGATGTATATGCTAAAGAAGCTTGCTCTTACTTAATGAGCCATGGTGCATATTGTAGGGCTAGCAAGTGGCAGGTCTATGAGTCCTGCATTTAGATGAGCTTTAGGTATATACTGCCGCCACAAATGTTAAAGGAGGAATCATTGAATGGACATTCTGTCTGCACATAAAGACGACTTATTGGCTGTGTATACGCTTGAAAATACTTTGTTTGGAGAACATGCCTATCCTCAATTTTTCTTTCGACAAGCTTTTGATTGTTGGGGGGAAAGCTTACTAGTGGCGAAAGAGGGGGAGCAAGTCGCAGGATATATTTTGCTGACGACGAGCACAAATGCGCAGCAATATTGGATCATGTCACTGGCTGTCGATACTCAACATCGTGGTAAGGGTATTGCGCGTTCTCTGATTGAAAGTGCCATCGCGCCGTTGAAGTTGGGCTCAAGTGTGAAGTTGACGGTCGATCCGAATAATCAGCCTGCATTGTCTTTGTACCTCTCCCTTGGCTTCAAAGTATTAAAAGAAGAAGCGCATTATTTCGGTGACGAAGAGTCTAGATTGGTCATGGAATTAGTAAAGTAACCCTGCACGATAATGAACGAAACTTGCACTCAATCAGTGCGCGGTATTACTTTGCAATAGTTGTTTACGTTCTAACGTTTTGTAAATTAATGATTTTCAATCTTGGCACCTCGTTTGCTTTGAGATAAATGTTCATCGTTAACTCGATGCGCCGCTCTCTATAGCAGGCGAGAGCGGGATAGGGTATTACTTTTGAAAATGTACTAACAGCGTTAAAGGCATTGCTGCCTCTCTCGATTCGGGAGAGGCTTTTTTTTTGCCTGTAATTTAGGATTAGTCGCGCAGGAGGCGTTATGTCACAAGGGTGTAGAAAGACAACTTGTCCGTATTGCGGAGTAGGCTGCGGAATTGAAATCAGCAATAACAAGATTATTGGAGATGCGCTTCATCCGGCCAATTCCGGTTCACTGTGTGTAAAGGGTGTCGCATTAGCAGCAAGCTTACAAATGCCTTCAAGATTGCTCTACCCCAAGCTAAGGGAAAAAGAAGTATCATGGCAGGTGATCACAGACTTAATTGCACAAGAGATCCATCAAGCGAAAGCAGAGTTTGGACCGGATTCCGTCGCTATGTACGTGTCAGGCCAGTTGTTGACGGAAGACTATTACGTCGCCAACAAACTCATGAAAGGTTACGTGGGTAGCGCGAACATCGATACCAATTCCCGTTTATGCATGTCTTCGGCGGTTGCTGCTCACGTACGCGCATTTGGCGAAGATGTGGTTCCTGTCAATTACGACGATATTGATAAGACTGAGCTATTGATCATCTGCGGTGCGAATACCGCTTGGACGCATCCCGTGTTATTCCGTCGTGTTCAGCAAGCGCGAGAGAATAATCCAAACCTTAAATTAGTGGTTATTGACCCGCGTGAAACGGTCACCGCGCAGCAAGCGGATTTGCATCTACCGATTAAAAACGATGGGGATGTGTCACTTTTTAATGGGTTGCTCAAGTTTCTTATCGAGCAGCAATGTATTGATTCTGAATACATAAATTCCCATACCGACGGGTTTGATGCGCTTGCAGAAGAAGTTTCTGATTTGCGTTACGATGTCACTAATTTAACGTCTTCCATTGGTATTTCAGAAGAAAAACTCACGACATTCTTCCAATGGTTCGCACAAAGCCCAACCGCAATCACGCTGTTTTGCCAAGGGGTTAACCAAGCCGAAAATGGTGTCGATAAAGGCAATGCAATCATTAATGCACACTTGGCGACAGGTAAAATTGCTAAGTCAGGTTGTGGGCCGTTTTCTATTACAGGTCAGCCGAATGCGATGGGTGGGCGAGAAGTCGGTGGTTTGGCAAACCAACTAGCGGTTCATCGCGCTTTTGACGCAGACTCTATAAAGCAAGTCCAAGCGTTTTGGGATTCACCCGAAATTGCCACTAAGCCTGGATTAAAAGCCGTCGAGCTGTTTGAGGCGGTAGAACGTGGTGAGATTAAAGTTCTGTGGATCATGGCAACCAATCCCGTGGTTTCTTTGCCTGATAATCAGATGGTTAAGCGCGCGTTAGAGGCTTGTCCTTTTGTGATTGTGTCTGATATTACCGCGGAGTCGGACGTTGCTAAATATGCAGATGTTTTATTGCCAGCGGCTGGTTGGGGTGAAAAGCAAGGCATGGTGACCAACTCTGAGCGTCGACTTTCAAGGCAGCGCCAGTTTCAAACACCTCCGGGTGAAGCAAAATCAGATTGGTGGGCGATAAGCCAAGTCGGACAAGCTCTGTGTGCATTGGAAAAGACACAAAATGGCTTTGCATTTACTTCTGAGCGGGCGGTATTCAGGGAATATGCGGCGATGACAGGCATGAATGCTGATTCGCCATTGAAGCTCAACCTATCTGAATACGCGAACTTAACTGAGCAAGAATACGAAGAGTGGGTGCCGACACAATGGGGAGGAGAGCGCCCTTTTGCTGATGGAATCTATTCGCACCCAGATGGTAAAGCGCGTTTTGTCGTGACCAGTGAATTGCCTCAACGCTTAGAGAGAGCAAAAGGCTGGTGGCTCAATACGGGTAGACAACGCGACCAATGGCATACCATGACGCGTACAGGGCATATCGCACACCTTGCCGCCTCTGAGTTAGAGCCAACCGTGTACATGAACACACTCTCTGCCACTCAAAATCGCTTAAAAGCCGGACAGCTCATCAAGCTGTTCCAGCCTACTTCAAACACCGGTATTTATGCCAAAGTTGCCATTGATGAAGGTTTGGGGTTTCAGGAGCTGTTTATGTCAATGCACTGGGCGGGCCGATATGGCGGTGAAAGCAGTGTTAACGCGATAATAAACAGCGCAAAAGACCCTATTTCTGGGCAACCTGCGTTTAAGTCGTCTTATGTTGAAGTGCAAGACGCAGCGGTAAAAACCTACGGTATGTTCATCGGGACACAGTTTGATTCCGGCAAGTTTCTCTACAGCGCATTTCAAGCAGAAAGTAATTTGGGCATCTGGCGCTTCGCACACGATAAACGACCAAAAAAGCAGAGTTTTTGTCGAACGGAAAAGAGCCGCAGGATCACGATTGATATTGCCCAAGGTTGGCTAGCAGTGGATTACGATCTTGTTGGAGACGTTCGTATCATTCGTTCTGTTTTGGTGGTGTCTAGTGAACCGATTCAAACCGATTACACCAACTTTACGCACTTGATTGGCAAGCCGATGGAGTTATCGCAACTGCTTACCATCACTCAATCGCAAAGCAGCGCCAAACTGGTTTGTAGTTGTTTCCGTGTCACCGATAAACAAATACATGACGCGATGGAGAAACAAGACTGCACTTCACTGACCCAACTTCAAAACAAACTCAAATGCGGTACCAACTGTGGCTCATGCGTCTCTCAAATCAAACAAATGGTCGACAGCCATCAGCATCAAAAGGGCAAACAGCAAGCGAGCCAGCAAAGTCTGGCGATGCAAATAAAGTAAATCATAAAGAGGATAAGCACATGGAAGCGCCTTATCAAAAGTCTTGGTTTAAGAAAGGACAAGCGAGTCAGAATCAAGAACGCTCGTCTCGCTTTTCTAAGCATGACCAAGCAAGCAAACTGAACCAACTTTTAGAAGACCACTCAGTAGACCTCGACGCGAACCACAAAGGTTTTGTGTCGATTGTCGGAGCAGGACCGCACGATCCAGACTTGTTAACCGTGAAGGCAGTGAAAGCGATTATGTCGGCAGAGGTGCTGTTGTACGACCGTCTGGTAAACAAAGATATTTTGGAGTTGGCCTCGCCACAAGCCGATTGGATTTACGTGGGCAAACGATGCGGACAACCTAGTATTGGTCAGGAAGAAATCTGTAATTTGTTGGTGTCGCTCGCTCTACAAGGAAAGCGAGTTGTGCGCTTAAAAGGGGGAGATCCTTTTGTATTTGGTCGTGGAGGCGAAGAAGCATTAGCACTCGTCAAACACTCTATCGCTTACGAAGTCATCCCCGGTATTACTGCTGCGATTGGATGTTCAGCAAACAGCTTGATTCCGCTGACTCATCGTGGCGTTGCTCGCAGCGTTACCTTTGTTACAGGGCAAGTGGTAACAGGCGCATTTGAAGCGTGGAGCCAACTGATGCAAAGCGGACAAACGTTGGTCTTCTATATGGGGTTAGAAAAGTCATCGCAAATACAAACGGGTTTAATCAACTCCAGTTTGAGAGAAGATTTTCCTGTCGCGATCATTACTCATGGTTGCAGCCCTCAGCAACAAGTGCACGTTACCCAACTCAATCAGCTCAATGAGTTATCGATTACACTTAAAGGCATCAGCCCTGCATTGATTGTGATGGGAGAAGTTGTCAAACTGCGCGAACAACTAATAGAAACCGTACAGTCAGTGACGGAATACGAGGGAATATGAGCAGCATTTTGGAATGTATCAGAACAGTCGGTCGTGGCGAACGTGGTAGAAAACCACTGAACTTTGATCAAGCGTTTCGAGTTATGGATGAATACCTAAACGGAGAGTGCGATGATGATCAAATGGCAATGCTGCTGATGCTGATCCGCGTACAAAACGAGACTCAACAAGAAATCGCTGGCTTTGTAAAAGCATTCCAATCCCGCATGCCTGCTATTGGTGCAGACATCGACTGGCCATGTTACGCAGGCAAACGTGAAGCGGCAGGTCAGCCTTGGCACCTGTTGGCAGCGAAGATCCTTGCCGATAATGGTCATAAAGTGCTGATGCATGGCTATCACGACCGTCAATCTGGACGTTTACACGCCGAAGATTACCTCGGCAAATTTGCTATTACGAAAGCGGAATCAGCAGAAGACGCAAAGCGTGTGTTAGAAACACAAAACATCGTGTATCTACCGCTCAGTGCATTTGCTCCTCAAGCAGAAACCATGATCGGTTGGAAGAATCGTTATGGGCTTAGAACGCCGATTAATACCGTGGTTCGAGCATTGAATCCGGGGCAAGCAACGGTTGGTATTCGTGGTAGCTTCCATCCTGGTTTCCAACAACTTCATGCAGAAGTCGAATATGAAATCGGTCAAACCGCTCACGCCGTTGTGTCATTCAAAGGGCAATCGGGCGAATCAGAATACAACCCGAAAGTAAGCCAAACGGTATGGTTAAGCCAAACAAGCGGCGTGACATCGCACTACTGGACGGAGCAAATGCTGTCTGAGGTGCCAATGCCTACGAACTGTCCGTTTGGGACGTCAGAAGATGATATGAACCAAATGGCGAATACGGTTTTGGCAACGATGACCGTTGTGCTCTTTGCTCAAGTGCACGATAGGGAACAGGCCTTTGAACGTGCGTTTACTTATTGGGAAAACTATTGTTGTGGCAGTTAATCCTGTGACGAGCTAACCGCGAAACGTTGTTGGATCGGAATCCTTTATCTATTGTTTGTGTAAGCTTGTCAGTGATGTATTTATCACTTGAAGTGTCTCACAGCTGATTGGGGCAAACATCAGTGAGGCCTGATGAGTTTACTTTTCGATAAGAAATGAGGACAAGGATAATGGTTCTAAAGCACTCAAATTCTAACAACAAGGCGTCACATCCCATTCCACAAGAAGCTTTCGATTGGTATGACGAATACGCACATGGCAAAATCTCTCGTCGAGAGTTTCTCAACCGTCTTGGTGGCCTCGCTGTTTTAGGTTTTAGTATGACGGCCCTGGTTGATGCTCTGACTCCAAATTATGCACTCGCAGAGCAAGTTTCCTTTAATGATCCTGAGATCAAAGCAACCTATGAAACCTTTGCTTCGCCCAATGGACATGGGGAAGGTCGCGGCTATTTGGTTGTGCCACAAAAGAAGACCTTAAAATCGCCGACAGTGTTGGTGATTCATGAAAATCGAGGTCTAAACCCATACATCAAAGATGTCGCCAGACGACTCGCGAAAGACGGCTTTATTGCTTTCGCTCCTGACGCGCTTTATCCACTCGGTGGCTATCCGGGGAACGATGATGAAGGTCGCGCCATGCAGAAAGAGATGGACAGAGCCAAGATCGAACAAGATTTTATTGCTGCTGCTAATTTCATTAAACACTACGAGGGTGGGAACGGTAAATTAGGCGCTGTTGGGTTCTGTTTCGGTGGATACATCGTTAATATGCTTGCAGCGGTAATGCCAGAAGAGCTGGATGCAGGTGTGCCTTTCTACGGAACACCGGCGGCGCAAGAGATTCAAAAGCAGGTCAAAGGGCCGTTGATGATTCACTTCGCAGGGCTCGATAAGCGCGTCAACGACACATGGCCTGCCTATGAGCAGCAATTGATCGCGAACGATGCGCAATATCAGGCGTTAATGTATGAAAACGTCAACCATGGCTTCCATAACGACTCAACGGCTCGCTACGCACCAGAAGAAGCGGCGCTCGCGTGGGAACGCACACTAGGTTTCTTCAAAGAACATCTCGCCTCTAGTTAAAACGCTTCAACTTTAATTGGCACATTCCTTGTTATGTCTCTCTTAGTGAGTGAGATATAAACAAGGAATGTGCATGACTCAATCAACGTCAAAAACACCCATCATAGTATGCTGTGATAGCCTCCAAGAGCAGGCTCGACTGTCCGGCTTGTTGAGCAAAGATTACGACAACATAGTTGGCTGCCAATTGGCACAACTAGAAACTTTGATGCAGCGAGAACCATCGGCACGCGTTGTTGTTGGATGGCAGAAGCCGACGGCGGAACTGCGTTTGATTGTCGATTTCTGTCGCAGAAAATCGGCACCACTCCTTATCGTGCTGAAGCAACTATCATCCAATGATATCAATCGGTTATCAGAAAAAATGGATTATGTTCTCATGCCACATGATAGTGAGTTTGCACTTCAACCCTGGATTGAACATGCGACATTAGTGAGAGCGAAATTCGAAAGTATGCAATCGGAAATTGAATCGCTGACCCATAAGATTGAAGAGCGCAAGCTGGTGGAAAAAGCCAAAGGTCTGCTGATGAAGATGCACAGTGTTGATGAAGATCAGGCTTATAAAGCGCTTAGAAATTCAGCCATGCAATCGAGCCAAACGCTCTCACAAGTGGCGAAGAATCTGATTACGGCATTGCAGTTAATGGATTAACTTCTCTACTACTTTGGGGTTATGGCAGAAATTCTACCGTGGTGCGTGTTGCACTAACAGCAAGCAAAAACAGTTGCTTGGTTACGAGGGTAGACTCTAATGTGCTGTATTTAAAGTAGAAAATAAGTTGGCACAGTACTTGGATTAGTTAAAACGGGTTTATTGTTGAATCGCTTATCTCAATTATCAACGGCGGTAATTGTAGACTTAGCAACGGCGCTACTGCTCTTCGGAGTAGTGGCGCTTTTTTTATGGGAGCAAACCAATGAAATGGAGTTCGATGCTGAAAGTGTCAGCAATTTCGTTATCGGTATTCACCACGGTCAGCGTAAAGGCAGAGTTGGGTGAGCCAGAAATTGAAGACCTGAAGTTTGGTTTTATTAAGTTAACCGATATGGCACCGCTGGCGGTTGCTTATGAGAAAGGCTTTTTTGAAGACGAAGGCTTGTACGTCACTTTAGAAGCGCAAGCAAACTGGAAGGTGCTCTTAGACCGAGTCATCGATGGTGAGCTTGCTGGCGCTCACATGCTTGCTGGTCAACCATTGGGCGCGACGATTGGTGTCGGCACAAAAGCAGAAGTGATTACCGCGTTCAGTATGGATTTGAATGGTAACGCAATCACGGTTTCCAATGATACTTGGGAGCAGATGAAGCAGTACATTCCAAAACAACCAGATGGCAAGCCTGTTCACCCAATCAAAGCAGATGCCTTAAAATCAGTTGTCGACAGCTATCTGGATAAAGGCAAACCGTTCAATATGGGCATGGTGTTTCCTGTTTCTACTCACAATTACGAGTTGCGTTATTGGCTAGCGGCTGGTGGGATTCATCCCGGTTTTTACGCCCCAGATTCTGGTGACAACAGTGGTCAGTTGGATGCTGATGTTCTTTTGAGTGTTACACCGCCACCACAAATGCCAGCCACAATGGAAGCGGGCACAATCAAAGGGTACTGCGTCGGCGAACCATGGAACCAGCAAGCCGTATTCAAAGGCATTGGTACGCCAGTCGTGACCGATTACGAAATCTGGAAGAACAACCCAGAGAAAGTGTTTGGTGTTTCTAAAGCTTGGGCTGAGAAGTATCCAAACACGCACATTCGCGTAGTGAAAGCCTTGATTCGAGCTGCACATTGGTTGGATGAAAACGACAATGCCAACCGCCAAGAAGCAGTGAAGATGCTATCAAAAAGCGAATACGTTGGAGCGGATGCCGAAGTTATCGCCAACTCAATGACGGGCACATTTGAATACGAGAAAGGCGACAAACGAGACGTGCCAGACTTCAACGTGTTCTTCCGTCATAACGCCACGTATCCGTATTACAGCGATGCGATTTGGTATCTGACCCAAATGCGCCGCTGGGGGCAAATCTCAAGCGAGAAATCCGATGATTGGTACATGGATGTGGCAAAAGAGGTTTACCGTCCAGATATCTACCAACAAGCAGCTCAAGCGCTAATTGAAGATGGTGTGTTGAGCAAAAAAGACTTCCCAGATTTCAGCGCTGAAGATGGTTTTCGCGCGCCACAAACACACTTTATCGACAACATCGTTTATGACGGTCGCGAGCCAAATAAATATCTAGAGAAGTTCTCTATCGGGCTTAAAGGAAAAGACAAAGTTTAGGATGAGCAGTCCTACAAAAAATACAGCGGGCAGGTGAGTCTGCCCGCAATAACAAGGATGTAAATTTCTTAGGAGTGAGTATGTCTAGTAATGTCATTTCCCTGTTTCCTGCTAAGCAGGTAGTGAACCGAAGTCGGTTGGTGCTTTTGCCCGTCATTGGCTTGCTGATCTTTTTGGCAATGTGGCACTTAGCAGCGAGAGAAGTGCAAACTTCATTAGGTACGCTACCGGGACCTGTGCAAACTTTTCAGCAGTTCAGCAACCTTGTCGATGACCATTGGCAAGAGCGAGAAAAAGAACAAGCGTTTATCGAACGCCAGGAAAAACGAAATGCTGCGAAGTTAGCCAAGAATCCAGACGCGGAAGTGAAGATTCGTCCTTACACAGGTAAGCCGACGTTCTTCGACCAAATCATAACAAGCTTAGTGACTGTGACAGCGGGCTTTCTGCTGGCGACGGTTATCGCGATTCCACTTGGCATCGTGCTTGGTCTTAATCATGGGCTGTATCAAGCGTTCAACCCAATCATTCAATTGCTCAAGCCTGTATCACCTTTGGCTTGGCTGCCTATCGTTACCATGGTGGTGAGTGCTACTTATGTTAGTGATGACCCGATGTTTGCTAAGTCGTTCATTAACTCTCTGATCACAGTAGCGCTGTGTAGCTTATGGCCGACTCTGATTAACACCGCTGTGGGTGTGACGAGCGTTGATAAAGACTTAATCAACGTGAGTAAAGTGCTTCAACTTTCGTGGTGGCAGCACATTCGCACCATCGTTTTACCTTCTGCCATTCCAATGATTTTCACTGGTTTACGTCTCTCTTTAGGTATCGCTTGGATGGTATTGATTGCGGCAGAAATGCTCGCGCAGAACCCTGGGTTAGGCAAGTTCGTTTGGGATGAGTTCCAAAACGGCAGCTCAGCGTCATTGGGTCGCATCATGGTGGCGGTCATCACTATCGGCTTTATCGGTTTGATGCTCGATAGAGGCATGCTGCAACTTCAAAAGTGGCTGTCTTGGAATAAACAACAAGCGTTGAGATAAGGGAAAAGATCATGGAAAAAGCATTATTAGATCTAACGCGTTTAGGGATGCGATTCCCAACGCCAGATGGCGAGTTCATCGCACTAAAGAACGTCGATTTACAAATCAATAAAGGTGAGTTTGTATCGCTGATTGGCCACTCTGGTTGCGGAAAATCAACGGTATTGAACTTAGTTGCGGGTCTGCACATGCCAACAGACGGCGGCGTGATCGTCGATGGACGAGAGGTGGCAGGGCCGGGGCCTGACCGCGCAGTGGTGTTCCAAAACCATTCATTATTGCCTTGGCTCACCGTATATCAAAACGTTGAGCTCGCAGTAAAGCAAATTGCCGGCAAAAAGGGCAAAGCGTGGATTCAGGAACAAGTGAATCACTATTTGGAGTTGATTCAAATGCAGCATGCCGCGCACAAAAAGCCGGATGAAATCTCTGGTGGTATGAAGCAGCGAGTCGGAATCGCCAGAGCACTGGCACTTCAGCCAAAGGTTTTATTGATGGATGAACCATTTGGCGCGTTGGATGCGTTAACACGTGCGCACTTACAGGATGCACTAATGAAGATTCAAGCCGAGCTAAACAACACCGTCATCATGATTACCCATGACGTGGATGAAGCGGTGCTGCTATCCGACAAAATCGTGATGATGACTAACGGACCGGCAGCAACCATTGGTGAAGTGTTAGAAGTGAATCTACCTCGCCCTCGTGAGCGTGTCGCACTGGCAGATGATGCGCAGTATCAGAAGTGTCGACAAGCGGTGCTGAAGTTCCTTTACGAGAAGCAATCCAAAGTCGAGATTCCTGCTTCGAAAGAAGACAAGCCCAAAACCGCAGCGCAAACGGCATAAGGAGGCAGTGATGAATAGTCCTTTAACGATTCCAGTAAAGAACGCATTAAGCCACATTGTTGTGGTAGGTAACGGTATGGTCGGGCAACACCTCGTCGAGCAATTGGTGCAGAAAAATGCACATTTGGAGCACCGAATTACCGTGATTGGTGCAGAGCGTTTTATCGCGTATGACCGTGTACAGTTGTCCTCTTTGTTTGCGGGGAAGTCTCATGATGATTTGATGCTGAGTAACCAAGAATGGTACGACATGCACGGCATCCAACTCGTACTTGGCAGCCAAGTAACAGGCATCGACAGAGAGCAAAAGCGCATTCTGCTTGATGGTGAAGATGTGCTGGGTTACGACCAACTCGTGCTCGCGACCGGTTCGTACCCATTTGTGCCTCCAATTGAAGGTAAAGACCGCGATAACGTGTTTGTCTACCGCACGCTTGATGATCTTTCACAAATCAAAAAGGCATGTGAAGGCGCAAGAACGGGCGCAGTGATTGGCGGTGGCTTGTTGGGTTTAGAAGCGGCAAACGCACTCAAACTATTGGGGTTAGAAACTCACGTTATTGAATTTGCGCCACGTCTGATGCCCGTGCAGTTAGATGATGGTGCCGGCTTAGTGCTAAAAGAGAAGATTGAAGCGCTAGGGTTAACCGTACATACCTCGACGGGTACGGAGCGAATCTGCGATGGTGAAACGGCTAAGCATCGTATGGTTTTTAAAGACAAAGATCCTCTCGAAGTAGATGTGATTGTCTTTTCCGCAGGCATTCGCCCTCAAGATGAGTTGGCAAGAATGGCTGAGCTAGAAGTCGGCGAGCGAGGCGGCATTGTGATTAACAACCAATGCCAAACCAGCGATGAGAATATTTATGCGATTGGCGAATGTGCTCTTTGGGAGCAGAAGATCTTTGGTTTAGTCGCACCCGGTTACACCATGGCGAGAACCACCGCCGATGTCTTGACTGGGATGCCGAGTGAAGGTTTTAAAGGTGCAGACATGAGCACCAAACTCAAGCTGCTTGGGGTAGATGTGGCGTCTATCGGCGATGCACAAATGCAAACCGAAGGCGCACAGGAAATGGTGTTGCAAGATGCGGTCACAGGCATCTACAAAAAGCTAGTGGTTGATGCGAGTGGTACCCAATTGCTTGGTGCGATTCTCGTTGGTGACAACAGCGACTACGATGCGCTCTTACAGTGTTATTTGAACAAAACTGTCTTGCCAGACCACGCGGCGAATCTGCTGTTTGATACCGGAATGCTGGATGGAGAGATGCCAGACAGCGCCATCATCTGTTCTTGTCACAACGTCACAAAAGGCGATTTAGTTGCCGAGATTCAAGCTGGCACTACCAACCTGACGGACCTTAAAGCCAACACCAAAGCCGGTACTGGCTGTGGTGGCTGTAGCAATATGGTGAAGTCGGTATTGGATACTCAATTGGCAGCCATGGGGGTAGAGGTTAACAACCACCTTTGTGAGCACTTTGAGCTCAGTCGACAAGAGATGTTCCATATTTGCCAAGTGGAACAAATCAAAGACTTCGACACCTTAATCGCACTGCATGGCAAAGGGCATGGGTGTGATATCTGTAAGCCGACAGCAGCATCTGTGTTTGCTTCTTTGTGGAATGAACACATCATGGAGCCACAGCATCAATCTCTGCAAGATTCTAACGATGCCTTTATGGCTAACCTGCAAAAAGATGGCTCTTACTCGATTGTGCCTCGTGTTCCGGGCGGTGAAATCACACCAGACAAACTCATCGTGCTAGGCGAAGTTGCTCAGCAATACGATCTGTACACCAAGATCACTGGCGGTCAGCGCGTGGATTTATTTGGTGCGCAATTAGAACAGCTTCCTGAAATCTGGCAAACCTTAATTGATGCTGGTTTTGAAACAGGGCACGCCTACGGCAAATCGGTGCGCACCGTGAAATCTTGCGTGGGTTCTACTTGGTGTCGCTATGGTGTTGATGACTCGGTCGGATTAGCCATTGAGTTAGAGAACCGCTACAAAGGATTGCGAGCTCCCCATAAGCTTAAGTTTGCCGTATCGGGCTGTACTCGCGAGTGTGCAGAAGCGCAAAGTAAAGACATTGGGGTGATCGCCACCGAAAACGGCTGGAATCTATACGTTTGTGGTAATGGCGGCATGAGACCAAGACACGCTGATTTGTTTGCATCCGACTTATCCAAATCAGAGTTGATCACCATGATTGACCGAGTTTTGATGTTCTACGTCAGCACCGCTGATCGCTTGCAGCGTACGTCTGTGTGGATGGAGAACATGGAAGGGGGCTTAGATTACCTTAAGCAAGTGATTCTGGATGACTCTCTCAACCTATGTGACTCTTTGGATGAACAAATGGCGCGCGTCGTAGATACCTATCAATGTGAGTGGAAGAGTACGCTGGATAATCCTCAAAAATTGCAACGCTTCCGTCCTTTCTTGAACAGCACGTCGGGCAGCAAAGTCTTGCCGTACCAACGTGTGCGCGGTCAGCGTATTCCAGTGAAACAGGAGGTGTGAATGGCAGCTTTAACCAAAGTGAAATTGTGTCAGCTTGATGACCTAATGCCGTTTATCGGTGCCACTGTATTGATTGAAGGCGAGCATGTGGCGTTGTTCTACATTCCTGATAACGGTGTTTATGCTGTTCAGGATTGGGACCCAATTGGTAAGGCTTATGTGATGAGTCGAGGGATTGTCGGTGATATCGATGGTGAGATGTGTGTTGCGTCACCACTGTACAAACAGCATTTCAGCCTAAAGAGCGGGCAGTGTTTGGAAGACGAAGCGCACTGTCTAAAAACGTGGCAAGTAACGGTCGACGATAATCAGGTTTGTTACTTAGTCGAAGAATGATCCTCGAAATTAGCTTGCTCGATATGAATAAATTCTTGGCGTAAGAGACAAGCGAATAAAGCTCCAGAGGCAGCACAGTAAGGCTCTGGAGCTTTTTGCTATTTGGAAGGGTTCACTTGTAGTTCGGTATAGCCAGTCGAGTCGTCCATCGCTCTAGTGAACTCAAGTTCAAGATAAGAATAGATGATCAATTCTGCGGTAGTATCAATCACTGTGCCTTCCAGCAAATGTCCACCCCAAACTCGCCCTTCACGATCAGACACCGAGATATGAACGTGTTGATGTTCAGGCGTTAGGGTTCCCATCACAGAGACGATTTCAAATGGCTCTTGTTTGGTGAGCGTACTCTCTGCACCTGCCAAACGAAGGTTGAGGTCAGAGACACAGCCAACGCATGAGGTAATCGAGCCTGCTTTGATACCGTGCTGTTCGACCAATTTCGCTAGGCTGAGCTTTAAGTCCATGCCTTTGGTAAGACGTACTGCTATCACTTCAATCGACATGTTATTTCCTAATCAATACCAGTAAGCAGGAAAGCGCCGTATCCAAATCGGCATAACGTTTGGCTTTGCCAAGTACGCGCATGCCTTGCATGTTGTTGAGAACAAAACGAGCAAGCTCTTCTGGTTTCAGCGTTTTCGGCACTAAGGTTTCTTTCTGCGCATTGGTCAACGCATCCGCAATGATGTCGATAAGATGGTCAAACAAAAAATGCCCTTTGCGCAGCACGTCATCGTCTTCGCCAGCGTGCTCAATCAACGCATTTTGAATAAAACACCCACAGTTGCGTTTGCGTTGCAGCTCAGCAAAAGATTTAAGGAACGATTCCAATTCAGGTAAAGACGCGTCGTCTTTTTCCAAATCATTCAGTGACGGTAGCGAGACCTTCTTCAAGTAAGTATCGAGCGCCTCGTAGTAGAGCTGTTGCTTGTCACCATAGGTGTTGTAAAGACTGAAGCGGTTGATGTTCAACTCGTCGGTGAGATCAGAAATGGATGTATTAGCGAAACCTTTACGCCAAAAAACGTCCATAGCGACTAATAGTTTTTCTTCTCGATCGAAGTTGGCTTTTCTTGCCATATGCGTACCTACCTGAGCGGTTTTTCTCAAACCACTCCTAAACTTATTGAACAACTTTTGGGAAATGAAGTTCTTGACTGATCGTTTATAAACTGGATACAGTATATCCTAACCAATCGGTTAGAAAAAGAAAAAGGATATAAAATGAAGCTCTACGAAACCGCGATAACTCCAAGTTGTAAGCGAGTTAGCATTTTTTTAAAGGAAATTGGTGGCGATGTTGAACGCATCGCTTTAAATGTGCGTGACGGCGAAAATCTAGCGGAAGATTTCAAGCAAAAAAGCGTCAATGGAAAAGTGCCATTGCTTGAGCTTGAAGATGGCACGACGATTTGTGAGAGCGTCGCAATTTGTCGTTATCTGGATGAAGCGTTTGAAAATAATTTAGCTCTGTTTGGGGCAAACCAACTTGAGCGCGCGCAAGTGGAAATGTGGCATCGCGTGGTGGAGTTTCAAGGTCTGTATGCTGCTTTTCAAGCATTTAGAAACATCACAGCTATCTATGAAGATAGAGAGCGTTGTGTTAAAGAGTGGGGCGAAGAGTCCAAGCAACGCGTGCAAGAGTTTTTACCGTTGTTAGATAAGCGACTTGGTGAAAGCGAGTTCATTGCCGCTGACCATTTTACTATCGTCGATATTACAGGCTTTATTTTGATTGGTTTTGCAATTAAAGGCCTAGAAATCGATGTGTTTACTACTGCACCAAACATTGCGCGTTGGTATGAGCAAGTTTCAGCTCGGCCTGCATTTCTAAGTTGATGTACCAGCAGCGAGTAGATCATTGCTCGCTGCTATTGCCTTTCGAATTCACAAGGATATTCAAATTCTTCAGCTTTTTTCTTATTTTGTCTCCTATCGCCTATAATTGGAAAAACAACCTCAATGGGCTTCAATGCGTTTTAGAGCCTAGCGCTCTTAGTCTGTAGACGTTCTTTTCATAGTGGGAAGTCTATTAATAGACAAGGAGAGGTCATGCGTATTCAAGTTAAAACTATCAATAATGTTCTTATTGCTCTTTTAATGGTTTCGGTCTTTGGTCTCGTCGCGCTGTACCTCAATAACACACAGCAGAATGAACAGATTGAAAAACTGCAAAGTCAGTTAATAGAGAAAGAGCATCAGATATTAATCTCCAATGAGGCGCTGTCTTACACTCGATATCAACACCAGTTATTAGCTGAAGATTATAGTCGTTTTAGAAATGAGCAATCAGTGACTAGTGTTCTACGTTAGCGTGCCCGACTACCGTCTTAAGGAGGCGAATGAAATCCATTCTTTTGGTCGATGACAGTAAAACAGTACTACTTTATATCAGCAGTGCATTAGAAAAGCAGGGATATGAAGTTATTGCTGTTGAAGACGGACAATCCGCACTTGAAGTGCTGACTTATCGCAAAGATATTCAGTTTGTACTTAGTGACTTAATGATGCCTGGCATTAATGGTATTGAGCTGTGTCGGCAATTAAAATCACAAGTTAGCGAACGTTACATTTTCTTTGTTTTATTGTCCTCTAGAAATGACCAAAGCTCGATCGTGAAAGGCATCGATGCTGGCGCAGATGACTTTGTGGATAAGAAGACGTCTGTAGAGGAACTTCAGGCCAGAATCCGCGCGGGGTTTCGTACTTTAGAACTGCACAACAAACTCGTTGAGAGAAATAAAGAGTTAGATGCAGCCTATCGAATGATCCATCAAGATTTACAGTCTGCTAGTCACCTGATGGAGCAACTACTCCCAGCGGAGTCGTCTATCCAGAACATGCAATTTAGTTACGCCTACAAACCGTGCTCCCAGATTGGTGGTGACATGTTGGGGTATTTTGAGCTTGATGAACAACATGTCGCATTTTATGTTTTCGATGTTTCAGGTCATGGTGTTTCGTCTGCTTTGATGGCTTTTTCTATCCAACAGACGTTATCTCAAAATCTGGGACCTGATTCGATAACCATGGAGCTAAGAGATGGCGACTACTGTATCAGTGAACCAGCAGCCGTTATTGATCGGCTAAACCGACGGTATCAGCAAACTAGGAACAGTCAGCTTTATTTCACCATGGTTTATGCCATTCTTAATACAGAATCAGGACAACTTCGCTATTGTACTGCTGGTCATCCTAAGTTCCTTGTTTGGCGAGCGAGCACCGAAACTACAGAGCTGGCGGGTGAAGACAACTTTATGATTGGCGCTTTGCAGCCGATGGAGTACGTTGATAATCAAATTATTCTGAGTGAGGGGGATGTAGTATGGCTTTATTCGGATGGTTTGATAGAAGCGAGGCGAGGCGAGGCGATGTTTTCAGTACAAAGGTTGGAATCAAGTATAAAAGCTGTTTGTACTTCGCAATTAGAAGCAGAAGTGCAGGCTAGATGTGTCTTTGAACAAGTACAATCGTGGCAGAACAAAGATGAGTTTGATGATGATGCGAGTCTTTTACAAGTAAGGTGGCGTGGCTGATAGCCTAGGGATAAAGGAAAAGAATGTTCCAGAGCGAGTTTAAACGAACTTACGGTGGATCCCTTACTCGCTCTCGAAGTGCGAGCAAAGAGGTTGCTAAGTTTTTAATGGATAATCAAGTATCGTTAAGTACGGCTCAGTCGTTGGAGCTTTGTGTTGTTGAGCTTATGAACAATGCTTACATCCATTCTTACAGTGAAATTGAAGGCAAGCCGATAGACGTGGAGTGTAGGATTAGATGTGACCCAATGTCAGATTTCATTGAACTTAGGGTTTCTGACTACGGAGCGTCAATCAATGAAATGACATTCAACCAACATAAAAATAAACAGATTGAGGCGCCTAACTTAATGGATGATGATAGTTGGTCTGCTTCAGGTCGTGGACTGATGTTAGTCGCTCAATTATCTGATCAGTTCAAGTTAGAAAAAGAGATTGGAAAAAACACGTTTGTTTTAGTGAAGAGGAACGGCGAAAAACTAACAACCAAGCAAGATCTATTCACCCCACCTGGTCCCTAGCGTTAATCTGACGGTTACGTTGTATGTTATTGTTATTTTGTATTTGTGGTTGGTGCAGGTGACAATAATGCTTCCAACTCTTCTGGTGTCAGTATATCACTGATGTTTAGCATATTGCTCTCATCATCTAACGCCATCTTTGTACGACTAAGCAAGTACCTCTTTTGAGTTGGCGTTAAGTCTTTGAGAGACTCAATCAGCTCCTTGAAATTGCTATTGTTCATTGCCATATTTCCCCCCAGTTAAGCCTTAATTTGTTTTATTGCATATTCTTCAAGTAAGCAAAGATTTGTTGATTAATGGCAGCTAGCTCTTTAGTAACTATAGCTATATCTGAGCTATCTGGCTCGTTATCGTTTCTTGTTTCTGCTTCTATTTTTGTGAAAACAATGACAGCGGTTTCTTCACCAAAGCTTTCTAGAATGCCCTTTAGACTGTGAGCCAATAAGTAGAGTTCCGGCCAACATTTGTTTGCGTATAACTCATTGATACGCTGTATGTCATTGGCGTGGTCTTCTAAGTATGTGGAAAAAACGGTGACGATAAGATCTACGTCGTTCTCCATGTATTTATTGAGAACATCAAAATTAATCATGTTTACCTCTGACTAACCGCGAGGTAGAAAAATGTATCGGATAGGAACGTTGAAGTGGGGGGAGTTGAGCGCTGAACAGTGTGCTTATCACTTGAGCTAGACTCATAAAAACAAAGTTATTGTTCGGTACACTTTGACTTATATACAAGTGTCTATGATCTAATCTTTTGTGCAAAGCATTTTGCACTCGTGTCGTGGCAACACAAGTTACGTGATAGTGGGTTACAAATAAAATGCTGGGTTGGGAACAGTCTTGTCTACCTAGTTTAAAGCAATCATCAAACAAGTAAGCCAAGCGCTCGCCAACTTTGACTATTCCTTCAGTCAAGGTCAACTCTCCTAATCGAGTACAAATACAAGCTAGCAACCTAGTTGCATAATGGCAAGTAGATTGACGCAAAAAAGGGGCCTTGCGCCCCTTTTGTACAATTAGCTTTGCTTGGAGTCCTGTTCTACCTGCCTCATTAACTCGTTCGCTTTCTTCATTGCGCGCCTTGCGCTTGTGGTCCTTCTCTTATTGAGCAGTATGTCGGAGAAGCGCAGGTATTTATCTGCAGTTTTGAATCTCAAATCGTTAATATCTTGAAAACCGATAGGAAAGTTCTTCGAAAACTGATCAACATCTTTCACTAAGTTATCGAGGTGAGTTGTTGTTCTTGCCTTTTCTAGGCGGTAATAGAAGTTTTCAAATTCCTCTTGGAACAAAATTCGAGCAGCCTCGTCCGGAAATGGTAGAGGATCGTTAGAGTCTAGCGCGGTCTCATACAGTTTCATTTCGAGAACTGCATCTTTCATCGCGTTGCTTATTTTTAAGTTGTTTTGATGCTCTTCAACGTTTGAGAAGAAAGTATTCCCAACCTTAATTAGCGCAACAAGTGCTGCAGCATCTTTATTTTTGAGTGCTTCAGTTAGGTGTTTACCAAAAACATCGCTAGATAATGAGCTTGGTGTAAATGGGTAATCCTGATGAATTTGATTTAACTCATCTTTCAGTTCATAGATGGACTTACTGTCTTCTTCTTTACTGTATCGAGACTTTTCCAGTTGGCTATTGATTTGTCTGGCTATCGAAAGCAATGTGGAGTGCTTGCTTGATTGAATATCTAACGCCAGAACTTCAATTTTATGTGAGTCAGGGTAGTAGGTTTTTGCTTTGTTTAGTACAGACTCGATTTCATCATAATTTGGATAGTTGTTAGCATCAGAATTCAGAACCTGATCAATCTCAGATTCAAACTCACTTAGAAGGTAGCTCTTGTGCTGTCGTAGTAAGCCAGCTTTAATCACCGGGTGTAAGTTTTTCTCACTATTAATCAGTGACAAGCTTTTTTCTGGCGGTGTATCAAGCAACCATTCCTGCCCATTAATCTGATCATTTTGCTTGTTAATCGCTATTTCTAAATCAGAGATGGTTTCTTGTTGTTGTTGATAGCCAAACACGATTCCGGTAACCAATAGTACGCTTGCAGCTACACCGCTAACGATAGGCCAATATCGCAAGTTCAACTTTTGTTTTAACTGCTCTGGGGTAAGGTCTTTGGGGATGATGCCAGTTGAAAACACGCGTGCAAAGATAGGCCACTTAGATGCTGGCATATTAGTAGGTTTCGAGACCTTCATTTTCTTTTTGAGAGCTTCATTAACAGGAGTTCTTGAATAAGGATGCTTGCAACTCAATAACTCGTAAGCAATACAAAATAGCGCAAACATATCGTCGCTTAAGTTTGGCTCTTTACCCGACAACAAGTTGAGCGATGCGTAGTTTGGAGTATAACCAAGAGTCTCCACATTTTCGGATTTACGTTTAGCTGCGTATTGATCTTGCTTTAATTGATGAGTTTTAGATACACCAAAGTCGAGTAATTTAACATTACCTTCAGACGTTAAAATGACGTTAGCGGGCTTTAAATCGGCATGCACGACACCAAGTGAATGGGCGTAAGACAGGGCGTCAAGTACCTGATTTAGAATCGATAAAGTTGCATTAAACTTCAGCCCATGCGGCCTAGATCGTTGTATTAAATTCTCTAATGTTTCCCCATTAATATATTCCATCACTAAGAAATATATTTCGCCATCGACACCAAAATCAAAAACCCTAATAATATTAGGGTGACTTAATCTTTGTGTTTGCTGAGCTTCACGTATCAACATGCGTGCAGTCTCTGGCTGAGATGCAAACTCTTTTTGTAAAATTTTTAATGCTACGTAAGGGGCTTCTGAACCTGAAGATTCTAATATCTTATCTTTTGCCAAATAAACATCACAAAGTCCGCCATGGCCAAGAACCGACTCGATTTCATATCGATTTTTGACAGTTGTGCCTATTAAATTCTCATTAATAACATCTTTGTCATTATTTGATGTGTTATTTTTATTGTTTATTTTCTTATTAACTAACGGAGTGTTTTCTTTTTGAGACAGTTTTGTATTTGTTTCATTTTTATTTTGAACGGAGCCTTCATTGCTAGCAACTTTATTTGATTGAATTGCATTGTCTCGTTTTTGAGTCTTTACAATTTTAGTTTTGTCTCCGCTATCTTTATTATTTATAGAATTGTTTTTATTGCTGTCTTCCATCACAAGAACTCCGTATAAATGATGGGGGAATATATACCTTTCTGCTCAATGAAAAGTCATTATGTTAGAATTTCGCGGCCAAACTAACATTCGTTTTTTTATTGATGAAAGTCTAAGTGTCAAAAATTTGAACTTGGTTGGATAATTAAAATTGTTGAACATTACGTGATTGCTTTGATAAAAAAATGATTCATTATTCCGTGCATGATTTTCAATGGCAGGTTTAAGGTTTTTATTAATCTTACTGTTAATAAGAAAGTGACTAATAATAAAATTAAAAATAATATTTAGCAGGTCTTTGGCGAGGTTTACATGAAGTTGGTTTTAACCATAACAAGTTTTCACAAATTTACTCCAGAGATTGAGAGTGAGTTTGTGTTTGAATCAAGTGATGAGCATGCCAAAGTTACGTTTGGTCGGTCTGAGCAATGTGATTGGACACTGCCAGACCCTGAAAGAGTAGTATCCGGAACTCACGGAGAGCTCATCAAGTTTGGTGATAAATACTTGATAAAAGACTTATCAACTAATGGCACGTTTGTTAATAACGCTGTGACACCTGTGGGCCAAGGAAATGAGATTGCACTAAGTGACGACGATACGGTTAGTTTAGGGGATTACCAAATTTCAGTAAGTATTCAAACTAGCACTGAGGCATTCCATAATCAGGAAAGTAACTTTCGTTCCAGTTCAGAACCTGAAGCATTCTCGAGTTCATCTGAAGCAGAGTTTGTAGACCTCGGCCTTAGTGCCAGTGAGCTTTTGAATGAGAGTGTTCCTTCGGACTTTCAACTAGATATTGGCTTAGTCGATGATTTTATTGATATCCCCAAACCAGAAAAACAGAGTGTAGATCCTACACCTGTACCGGAAACCCCACGACAGCTAGAACGTCAATCAACTCCCAAATTTGATAGTAAAGGGAGCGAGCTTGCGGCGTTCATTAAAGGAGCGGGTATTGATCCAACGATGATTCCCAGCGATAACAGAGAGCAATGGTTTGAACAACTGGGGGAATCATTTTCTTTGATGTTAGTTGGTTTAATGGAAACGCTGCACAATCGAGCGGTATTTAAACAAACAAATCGACTTAGTCATACTGCGTTTCGGAAGTCAGAAAATAATCCTCTGAAGTTCTCTGCGAATTTAGAAGATGCAATTCATAACTTATATAACCGTCAAACTGCAAGTTTCCTAAAACCAAGTGCAGCCATTAAAGAAGCGTTTAGTGATATAGAAAATCATGAACAAGCGTTAATGAAAGGTGTTGAGGGTACGGTTTCAAGTGTTATGTCGCTTGTTGAGCCTACGTCGATATACTCAGAAGCTTTAGCTAAAGACACGGTTATTAATAAGGTTATTCCAGCAAGAAAATATGCTCAAAGTTGGAAGCGGTTTGAGGATATTCATGAAAAGCTATCCGATGACATTATCAATAAAGAATCTCCATTTTATTTAGAAGATTTCGCTAAACACTATGAGTTAGCATTAAAAAATAAAAGCTAGGAAATAGGGTGATGAAAAGAGTTTATCAGTACATTTTGTTATTAATTTCAATGGTTTTATTTGGATGCTCAGCAGCCAATTTAGTTGTTGACCCATATTCAGATTTAGAAATAACAGCAAATCACAATATTAACCCTGACTCCAATGGTAGGCCATCCCCTGTAGTCGTGTATGTTTTTGAATTAACATCAAATACCCTTTTTGAAAGTCAGGATTTTTTTTCAATTTATGAAGAAAGTGAAAAAGTCTTAGGCCCTGATTTAGTGAATAAATATGAAATATCATTAACTCCAGGTCAGAAAGAAACATATCAGGCAAGTATGTCTCCAAAGACTGAATACTTAGGCATTGTCGCAGCGTTTCGAGATATTGAAAATTCAAATTGGCGACAAGTCATTGAAGTGGATAAGACCGGTTACAACACCTATCAAATTCTGTTAGAAGATCTGTCTTTGGTCGTAAAATAACGTTTAGTTGGCTAATTATAAATGACGCAATACTCCAAGACGGCTTGGTGCGAAGGGATGTTTTTACGTCCCCAGCACTTTCAACAACATGAACGCGCAACCTCTCAAGAATTCAAAGGCTTACATCAGTTTGGTGGGGCTTATAATTGGGGGGTTTGGAAATGTCGAGTAAAAGAACATGCATTAAAAGATGGTCTGATTGAATTAGATCACTTTGAGGCAGTTTTGCCAGATATGACTCTGGTTAATACCTTAACAGCCAGCGATTCGGTTGTGCCTTTATTTATTGATAAAGACGTAGAAAATACGTTAGTAAAAATCACTCTTCCCCTTTCAAATATCAAAGGTAAAAATGTTTCTGATGTAAGTGAGGCGATCGTTTCTCGTTATGTACTTAAAGACGTTGACGTTATAGATAATCTCACTGGGCAGGATGAAGAAACGATTCAAGTCGCAGCCCTAAACCTGGAACTGAAAGCCAGCAATGACAAATTAGCGGGTTATGTTGAGTTACCGATTTTGAAAATAAAAGAGGTAACGGCAGAAGGCGAAGTAATACTAGACGATTCGTATGTTCCACCGCTTATCAATTTACTTAGCGACAAAGTTATGTCGGCTTACTTGCGTAACGTTATTGCGATGACAAAGATGCGTGCCGACGTTATTGCGCAGCGATTGATTAAGGGCAAAGCCGCCTCTGCATCTGCTGTTGATTTCATCATGCTACAAATGTTGAACAGGTATGAGGCGATGTTAAAGCACTTTAGTGACCTAGACAGGCTACATCCATTGGAATTAGCTACGACCCTGAAAGGTTATATTGGTGAATTAGCTACGTTTTCTGACAAAACCAAGAGGATGCCAAGCTTACTTACATACGATCACTTAGATGTATCAAGTGTTTATAGCGAATTGAATCAAGTTCTGAGTCAATATCTAAGCGTTGTCCTTGATCAAACAGCAAGCAAACTTCCTTTGGAGCCACGACAATATGGAATTCAAGTGACGCCACTTCCAGATAAGCGTTTACTTGAATCATGCCAGTTTGTGCTTGCGGTCAAAGCTGATACGACAACAGATGAAATCAGACGTTTAGTCCCGGCGCAGCTCAAGTTTGGACCAGCGGAGCAGATTCGTGATCTGATCAACAATCAGATTAATGGCATAAACGTAGCGCCATTGAGTGTAGTACCGAGGCAGATCCCTTACCAAACGGGTTATGTCTACTTCGAAGTAGTCAAGAAAGGCCCGTTTTGGATGAGGCTGAAAGACAGTGGTGGTATTGCGCTGCATTTATCGGGGCATTTTCCGAATGCTGACCTTGAGCTGTGGAGTATTAGTCAATAGGTGTGCTCAGTATGGAACAAACGATCGTAAAACCAACACCGGGTGGAAGAGCGCCCGCACCGAAACCACAATCAGAAAAGTCAGCAGATAATACGGTAGTTATCTCAAAAAGTCCTGAATTGGTGAATAACGATTCAGTGGTTGCTTATGGGAACAACCCTTTATTGGCAGAAGCAAATGGTCTTTTATCTATTATTGGTCAAATTCGAGCGACAGCAACTCATTCTGACCCGTTGTTTCTAAAAGAGACGTTGGCACAAAAACTTAGAGATTATGAGAACCGACTACGCCACCACGACGTTGATTTGGACACTATTGATACGGCTCGTTACTGTTTGTGTTGCTCGTTAGATGAAGCGGTGCTCAATACTAATTGGGGGGGGCATTCATTTTGGAGCCATGACTCATTGCTTAGTTCTTTCTATGCCAGCAGCCAAGGTGGGGAGGCGTTCTTTAAGTACCTTGATAAGTGCATGGCGCAACCAGATACAAATTTAGATTTGCTTGAATTGATGTACGTGTGCTTATCGCTTGGGTTTCTCGGCCAATACCGTTTGGAAAAAAACGGACTGGAGTCTCACCGAAAACTGAGAAGGCAGATTATCGCTATTCTTAAGTCTTACGGAAGAGGGATACCTCAAGAGCTAAGCAATAGTATCGAACAACACATTTTGAATGGCTCTAAGGCTTCCGACAGAGCTCCTCTCTGGGTTGTGTGCTCCGTAACGGCTGCATTATTGGTTTGTATATTTATGTATTTTAGCTATGAGCTAAACAAGGCTTCCAACCGCACCTTTTCTCAATTAGTCAATTTGGTTCAACCGCAACAGCTTAACCAAGATACAACGTCAGAATCAAAATCAGCGCCAATTGCAGAAAGGATCTCTATGTATCTGGCAACTGAGATCGGGAAGGGGCTAATCAACGTCGAGCCGTTGCAAGACAGGGTAAGAATTTCGTTAAAGTCGCAAGATCTATTTGAATCAGGTAGTGCTGATGTTGTCGCGTATATCCAACCCGTAATTTCTAAACTCGCTAGAACGTTGGAGTCTACCCAAGGCAAGATCATTGTGACAGGTCATACCGATGATAGGCCAATTTTCACGAGTAAATATCCTTCGAACTGGCATCTATCATTAGCTCGAGCTACTGCTATGTCTGAACAACTTATCTCGAATAGCGCACTAGAAGGTCGAGTAATACCAGAAGGGCTGGGTGATGCAAGACCATTGGTTGAAAATAATAGTGACGAAAACCGAGCTATTAACCGTCGAATTGAAATCGACCTCCTTGTCGCGAATTAATAACAGGTAGATAGAGATGCGTATTAAAGAAATTGGCAGAATATTTACTCAAAGGTGGTTTCTCGGTCTTATCGGTGTCGCTGCTTGTTCAATTTTTATTTGGGTTGTTGGTCCACTTATCACGATAGCGGGATATGAGCCACTAAAGAGCGACTTCCAACGACTCGTCACGATTTTAGTGCTGGTGTTTGTGTGGGCTTTATTCAACGTGACTAAGCAGCACAAGCAAAAAGTTAAAGAAGACGAAAGTATTCAAACGTTACTTGAGGTTGATAGTCAATCAGATAAAGAAGCGGCGAGTGAAATTGACTTAATGCGCGAGCGTATTGAGCAAGCTGTCAAAGTAGTAACGAAAACACATAAAGGAAAGCGAAGCTTATATGACTTGCCTTGGTATGTGTTGATCGGCCCTCCAGGGACAGGGAAAACAACAGTGTTAAAGCAGTCAGGGCTAGAGTTTCCGTTAGCGGATAGCCTTGGTTCTGACTCTATTGCTGGAGTCGGTGGAACTCGTCATTGTGATTGGTGGTTTGCAAATAAAGCAGTTCTGATTGATACGGCCGGTCGATACACGACACAAGACAGTCAAGAAAAAGTCGACTCTAAAGCATGGCACGGCTTCTTAGGGTTGTTGAAAAAATATAGAACGCAAAGGCCAATTAATGGTGCAATTGTCACGATCAGTTTAGCCAGTGTGATGTCGCAGACGAGAACCGAGCGAAGCCTTCATGCTCGAGCTATCAAGTCGCGCCTTCAAGAACTGAAGAATCAGTTAGGGATGCAATTTCCTATTTACGTACTACTGACCAAAATGGATTTAGTCGCGGGTTTCAATGAGTTCTTCTCTGATCTAAGTAAGGAAGAGCGTGAGGAATTGTTCGGTTTCATGTTTCCGCGTGAAGTGGCTGATGAAAGAGGGGTTATTTCTTTATTCAATAAAGAATTTCATGGCATGTTGGAGCGACTTGATGCTCGAATGCTGAGAATCCTTGAAACTGAAGATGATTTAGAGAAGCGAGCACTTATTTTTGAATTTCCTAAACAGCTAAGGGTATTGCAAGCTAACCTTGATGAATTTTTAGCGGAAATATTTGCACAAAATAGTTTTGAAGAGCCAGCCTTGATTCGTGGTGTGTTTATGTTGAGCTCGGTCCAAGAAGGCTTACCAGTCGATAAGTTAATGAATGAATCGACCAATGGACTTGGACTAAATCGCCTCGCTCTAGCAAAGAGCCCAACAGGGTCTCATAGTTATTTCGTGAAGAACTTGTTTGATAAGGTTATTTTCAAGGAACAACTGTTAGGAACGGTTAATCGTCACTATCAAAAGCAGTCAGGGTGGATGCGCCGAGGTGTTTACATTGGCTGTGCTTCTCTACTGCTAGGTGCGTCTTCACTTTGGCTTATGAGCTACAAGTGGAATTCTCAGCTGATTGTCGATACCAATGAGCAAGCCGGCCATATTGAAGCAATGATTGGTGCTGAGAGCCTAGATTTTGAGGCGGATATTATCTCAGCCGTAGAGACATTAGACCGATTGATGACGCTTCCTCTAGGAAAGCAAAGCAACTACGGCGATGCTGATTCCGTAAAAAGGTTTGGTCTCTATCAAGGAGATAAAGTCTCACAGGCGGCGAACAATGCATATTCTGATGCGTTGACCCAATATTACGCTCCCTTGCTTCTTGATAGCTTGGTGACGGAAATGGAAAGTAATCAACAGCATCGAGAGTATTTGTATGAAACGTTGAAAACTTATTTGATGTTATTTAATCCAGACAAATACCAACAAGATGAAGTGTTGGCTTGGTTTAACTTCTATTTTGAACGTCAATATCCGGGTGAACTAAATATAGACTTAAGAAAAGGTCTGTTACAGCACACTCAAAATTTATTAGAGAATAATGGACAAGGCTTTTCTTATAATACTGCTGCCGTGACTAATGCCCGCGAGGTTTTGACACAAATGTCTCTACCAGAACGTGCTTATCAGCGAATGAAGATACAATTTTCGAAGAGTCATGTTCCTTCATTTCGTTTGACTGATGTCTTGGGGCCTAAAGGGCTTGAGCAGTTTGAACGAGCGAGTGGAAAGCCGTTATCACAGGGCATTTCAGGCTTTTATACGTACAATGGCTTTCATAGCATTTTTCAGATTCAGATCAACCGTACAGTAAAAAGCCTAATGGAAGAGAACTGGGTTTATGGTGACGATCTTAAGGCTCATGAAATTGATCAAGATAGCGCTATTCAAGGAGTCCAATCTCGATACTATCAAGATTATGTGAATGAATGGAAAACTCTGATCGAAGATATTCAACTTAAGCAGGCTCCGAGCCTAGAGCTTGCAACAGAACAAGCTAGAGTTCTATCTGGAGTTGAAAGACCAATCGAATCGTTGTTGAGGGCAATCCAAAAAGAAGTTGGTTTGTCGAAAGTATCATTGTCAGAAAATCAGAAGGCCGCTTCTGAAGTTGCTGGTAAGGTTGCCAAAGTTAAATTTTCGAATACGGCAGATAGACTAGACATGTACTTGCCTGAAGAAAATGGTTTCAATGTTGCACTGCCAGGTAAAGAAGTCGAATCTCATTTTTCGGAGATCTTACGTCTCGGCGAACAAGACTTTGATGATATTCAACAAGCTATGGTTAACTTGCGCTCGTACTTAAGCGATTTATCAAGCTCAGGTAATAATCAGAAAATTGCTTACAAAAGTATTTTAGATGGGACCGTTACACAAGATGTGGCTGCTTCCTTTGCTCGCGCTAAAGAACTTTTGCCTAGGCCATTTAATCAATGGCTAGGTGAACTTTCTCAAGAGTCAGTTAAGTTTGCGGAGAGCGGGTCGAAAGATCATCTAAATCAGCTTTGGGTTACGCAAGTGGTGCGCCCTTATCAGCGGACGATTGCGGGTAGATACCCATTCGAGCCAAATGCGAGCAGAGAAGTAAGGCTGAAGGACTTCAAACGTTTCTTTGGTTATGGAGGTACGCTTGACTCATTCTTCCAAGAGTATCTTGAACCGTTTGTCGATACGTCGAAAAGTCGTTGGCGATTAGAAAAGGAAATTGGAGTTCGTCCAGAAACGCTGATGGTCTTTCAAAGAGCGAAGCGTATCAGGCAGTCTTTCTTTGAATCTGATAATTCATTGCGCGTAGAGTTCGGTATGAAACCAGTGTATCTGGATCAGCACATTACTCGGTTTGTTCTAGAGCTAGGTAAGCAAGATTTGGTTTATAAGCATGGACCAGCACGAGCTAAATCCTTGAGCTGGCCTGCGGGTCAAGACCAGACTCGAATAGTGTTCACACCACCAGAATCTAAACGCGAAATTGCTCATACCTATGAAGGTGAGTGGGGCATATTCAAGCTTTTGGATCAATCACTTAAAGCAAGACCAGAATCACGTAAAGACAACATAGTTATGATTGATTTAAAGGGAAATAAGGTGCAACTAGAGCTTATTCCGTCTAGTGCTATTAATCCGTTTTGGTCAAATGAAATGGAGAGGTTCAGATGTCCACGAACCTTGTAACATCAGCCTGGGGTTATATCGGTAAAATGCCTGCAAAAGGAGACTTTGTGAAAGATGGCTTATCACAAGATTTTTCAGAGCGCTGGCATGACTGGCAGCAGGCTGTTATTGCAGTCAGCAGAGAACAATTGGGTGAAAGTTGGAATGAGCACTTTTTAACCGCGCCTGTGTGGCACTTTGCTCTGGATGTTAGTTACTTAGAAGACTCGACATACATTGGTAGCATGATTCCTAGTGTAGATGCATGCGGTAGATACTTTTTCTTTACTATAGCTCGTGCCGTAAAAGGTGAAGCTGCGCAATATTGGGGGGACAAAGCTTGGACCGAGGACAGTGCATCTCTTGCCCTAGCAGTACTTGAGGACGACTTTGTATTTGATGTTTGGCATAAGAGCATGCAAGAAAAAAACGATTTAGTGGCGAATGTAAAAAGTGAAGTGCGGCCTCTTAAATTTCTTTATCAAAGCCAAATATCTACGATTTTTCATGATCAAGGTGGAGCAGATCAAAGCGCACTTTTGAATTACCTCATTAAAGAAAAATTGAGTAAGCCATGCTTTTGGTGGACTGAAGGCTCGACTCTAGTTGAACCATGTATGTTTATGACCAGCGGTTTCCCTTCTATTGGTCAATTTTCTGCCATGCTTGATGGCGGTTGGAAAAAGTGGAATTGGTAGGATAGAAGAATGAATTGGAACTATTTTACCTTTGCTAAATCGCACGCAGGAAAAGTACGCCCTTATAACGAGGATGCTCTTTTAGATATGACAGAGCAGCATATTTGGGTTGTAGCCGATGGAATGGGTGGGCATAGTGCTGGCGACATAGCAAGCCAGATGCTAGTGGATAGAATCGCGCGCCATATGCAGGATGTCCCAAATACCAATATCGATGATATCCGGAGTGTGGTTCAAGCCGCGAATTTAGAAATTTATCAATACGCACAAAATCACTTAGACGGTAAAACGATGGGAACAACTCTCGTTTTGTTGTTTATCCAGGACGGGTATTACCACTGTCTTTGGGTCGGTGATAGCCGAATTTACCAGCTTAGAAATGGTCATTTTTCTCAAAAAACACGCGATCATAGTCAAGTTATGGATTTAGTCGATCAAGGGTTATTGGCATTTGAAGATGCTGAGTCACATCCTCTCGCAAATGTTATTACCAGAGCTGTTGGGGTAGATGAGAGTATCACTATTGATCAAGTTTCGGGGCAGTTGGCTGACGGAGATCAATTTCTTCTGTGTAGTGATGGGCTTTCTAAAGAATTAACGAGTGATGAAATTCACCGGACATTGTATGCGGACTCAGTAAATCAAGCAGGATTAGCGCTCATGCATTCGGCGTTAGTGAGAGGTGCAAGTGATAACGTTACTTGTGCGTTAGTCAAAGTTCGCCAAGCGCAGACAGAATTTGAAGCAGTAACGAGAGAAGACGCGACGATCCCCGTTTTTCTTAGAGGGAGGTCTTATGAATAGTGAGATGTTCGATTGGTATGAACAAGCGTTGGCTCCTATATCTCAAGAGAATCCCACAGGTGTTGATCCTAGAGAAGATGTATCGCCACAGTCCGCTTATTACCGATTAAAAGATCAGCGTATGGCTGCGCGAAATGCAGAGCGTAATGCGCTTATAGAAGAAGAAAGTATTTATACCCACAGTAACTTATGGCGGGTATTTATTGAAGAAGTACCAGAGATACTTACGAATCAATCTAAAGATTTAGAGTTTGTGGCTTGGCTTATAGAGGCTCTAACTCGATTGCATGGTTTTCGTGGTATGGGCGTTGGGTACAAACTCGCAACCGAGTTCATCGAGAAGTTTTGGGATGATCTCTATCCAATGCCTGATGAGGATGGTATTGAAACAAGAATATCGGCGATTACTGGCCTCAATGGTATCGATAGCGAAGGAACACTTATTTTCCCTATTGCTTGTATCCCGCTTACTGACGTAGGCGTTGAGCAAGCGTATGCCTACTGGGAATATCAGCGAGCTATTGAGTTGGAGCGTTTAGATGAAGATAAGCGCCGAAATCGAGTCGATCTTGGCGCTACAGAGCTATCTGATATTACAACTACAGTTAAATCTACCTCTGATGCCTTTTATCGTGAGCTAATCGCTGATCTGGAGTTCGCCACAGAGTCATTTAATGAATTCAGTCAGCGATTAGATGAAGCGGTAGGTGATGTCACTCCTAGCTCTTATATATCAAAAAGGCTTGAATCAATACACTCGGCATTAAAGCATCTCCTTGGAGAGCGTTTTAATCAACCACAAGCTGTGTTTGAAGAACTGGAGGAGGTGGATGAATCTTCTTCTTCGGAACAACAAGTGAGTTCACAAAGTTCTGATGCACTATTAGCGACAAACATGAAATCACGAGAGCAGGCGATTAGACAATTGCAGCAAGTGGCTGATTTCTTCAGAGAGAGTGAGCCTCACTCACCAGTTTCTTACTCCATCGAACAGATCATTCGTTGGTGTGGAATGCCTCTGCCGGAGTTACTGGCGGAACTTATCTCCGACGGAGATGCAAAGAAAAGCTACTTCCGTTTGGTTGGCATAGCAGAACAAAATGAAAATTAATAAAGGGAGAATGGTATGACGAGTATCCACTCGAAACTGTCACGAGTACGGAAGCCTCGTGTCCACATTACCTATGATGTTGAAACTGAAGGTACAACTCTTAAGAAAGAGCTACCTTTTGTTGTAGGTGTAATGGGTGACTTCGCTGGTCAAAACACTGAAGCGTTGAAGCCTTTGAAAGACCGCCGTTTTATTCAGATCGATCGAGACAACTTCGATGATGTGCTCAAAAAGATGAACCCATCGGTTAAGTTCAAAGTTGCGAATAAGCTTGCGAACGACGATTCACAGTTTGAGGTGGATTTGAACTTTAAATCAATGCAAGACTTTGAGCCCGCTGCGATCGTAAATCAAGTTGATCCACTGCGCCAACTGATGGAAACGCGTAATAAACTGCGTGATTTGATGACAAAAGTTGACCGTTCTGAAGAGCTTGAAAACATCTTAGAGGATGTTTTGAACAACACAGACAATCTGGCAAAACTTGCGGGCGAGTTAGATCTTGGCAAGAAAGCGAAGTCAGACAGTACTGAAGGAGCGGAATAATGACGACTGAAGCTGAAAAGCAGTTAGATCCAACTGTTAATGAACAAACAACTTCATTTTTAGATCAAGCTATTGGTGCAACTAAGCAGACAGAAGCCTCTCGTGCTGAAGAGCTAATTAAAACGCTCACTGAAGAAGCGATGAAAGGGACGGTTACTTGGAACAAAAACCTAACGGTAACTTTTCGTGAAGCGATTAATTTACTTGATAAACAGATTTCTGATCAGTTGTCTGAAGTAATGCATCATCCTGAATTACAGAAACTTGAAGGTTCTTGGCGTGGTTTAAATTATCTAGTGATGAACTCAGAGACGAGCTCTACTCTGAAAATTCGCATGATGAGTATGACCAAGAAAGAGTTACATAAAGACTTGAGTAAAGCGGTTGAATTTGACCAAAGCCAGATCTTTAAGAAAGTTTACGAGTCTGAGTTTGGCAGTGCAGGTGGTGAACCTTATGGTGCATTAATTGGTGACTATGAGTTTACCAACCACCCAGAGGATATTGAGTCGCTGCGCCTAATGTCAAATGTAGCCGCTTCAGGCTTCTCCCCATTCTTGTCCGCGGCCTCACCAGCACTATTTGGTTTTGATGAGTGGACTGAACTGTCAAAACCACGCGATCTAGACAAGGTCTTTGAGTCGCTAGAATACGCTCAATGGCGTTCGTTCCGTGAGAGTGCTGATTCACGTTTTGTTAGCCTGACTATGCCGAAAGTTCTGGCTCGTTTGCCATACGGACAAGCCACTGCTCCAGTTGAGGAATTTGGATTTGAAGAGTTCGAAGTAGATCCAGTGTCAGGTATTGCTGTCAATGCTGAGCATAATGACTACTGTTGGATGAACTCTTCGTATGTTCTTGGTGTTAAGTTAACAGACGCCTTCTCAAAATATGGATTCTGTACAGCTATCCGTGGTGCAGAAGGTGGTGGTCGAGTGGATAATTTGCCAACACATTTCTTCATGAGTGATGATGGCGATCCTGATATGAAGTGTCCAACAGAGATTGGTATTACCGACCGACGTGAGGCAGAGCTGGGTAAACTTGGTTTCTTACCGCTTTGTCACTACAAAAACACCAACTATGCGGTGTTCTTTGGTGCGCAAACCTGTCAAAAACCGGCGAACCACGAATCTCCAGAAGCAACGGCTAATGCGGCGATTTCAGCACGTCTACCTTACATGATGGCGACATCTCGTTTTGCGCATTATTTGAAGGTAATGGCTCGAGATAAAATCGGTAGCTTTATGGAAGCAGAAGACGTTGAGTCTTGGTTGAACCGCTGGATTCTAGGCTATGTAAATGCTTCAGAGGGTGGTGGTCAAGAGATCCGAGCGAAATACCCTCTAGCAGATGCTCGTGTCCAGGTTAAGGAAATCCCTGGCGCACCAGGTTCTTACAATGCTGTAGCATGGCTTAAGCCTTGGCTGCAAATGGAAGAATTGACGACATCTTTGCGACTTGTTGCAAAGATCCCTCAGTCGGGTGGATAAGAAATGAATTGGCTGGTCGTAGGGCCAGCCATACCAAATCGTTATGTTCTAGATGGAAATAGCAGTGTCACTTAACTTTCGCGATCCCAGCAAGCTAAAGCATGAATTCAGCACAGGAGGCTATGCTGAGCTTGATAGCCCGTGGTTGACTCGATTCAATGAATCTTCTGATCTTTTAGAGTCAGCTCGAATTTGGCTAGAAGGTACGCGTTCAAGAGATTTGGACAGTTTTCGTCATAGTGTGATGAACACGATAAACCGAATTGATGAGCTATTAGAATCTCAATTAAACGAAATAATACATCATCCTGAGTTTCAACAACTCGAAAGAGGTTGGATCGGCGTGAGGTATTTATGCGAACAGGTCGACACTCGCTCATCAGACTCCGTCAAAGTCAAGGTGTTGGCGGCAACATGGAATGAAGTCAGTAAAGATGCACTAAAAGCCATCGAGTTTGACCAATCAGCACTATTTAAGCTGCTCTATCAAAATGAATATGGCATGGCCGGGGGAGTACCCTTTGGCGTGGTAGTTGGCGATTATCAACTTCGTTGTGATGCGAGTAAAAATTATTTTGATAGAGATCTGTCTGTGCTCAGCAAGATCTCTCAGTCTGCAGCGGCAGCATTCAGCCCGTTCATTATGTCAGCATCGCCGGAGATGTTTGGTGTTGACAGTTTTTCACAGCTTTCTGCGATAAGAGATATTGCGGCCCAATTTGAACAGGCAGATTACGCAAAATGGCGCAGTTTGAGAGACAACGATGATACCAAATTTATTGGCCTGACTGCGCCGAATGTTTTATTCCGTCAGCCATATAAAAGTGATGGTTCACGCAACGATCAGTTCGACTTTCAAGAGCATGTCTACGACTCTAATCGCGATTTGCTATGGGGGAGTAGCGCGTATTGTTTTGCGGCCGTATCAATTAGAGCGTTTCAGGAGCATGGGTGGTTTACGCACATGCGAGGCATTAAGCAAGGGGATTATAGTCAGGGTATTATCGTTGCTCCTACTAGGAACAAAATGCGTGTTAATGGCAAGAATGACCGTGAAAGATGTCCTTTAAACTTAAAGATCTCTGAGAGAAAAGAACAAGAGTTGTCTGAATGCGGTTTCATTTCTATTTCTCCTGTACCTGAAACCGATATGGTAGGGATGACCTCGAATGTATCTCTCTACAAGCCTAAGCAATATGCAGAAAAACACATTTCAACGAATGCAAAGCTCACGTCGATGTTGCAATACACGTTGTGTGTGTCGCGAGTCGCACATTATCTCAAGGTTATGGGGCGTGACAAGATTGGTGGATATCAAGATGCAGAAAGCCTTGAGCGAGACTTTCAACGATGGTTGCATCAGTACACTACCGCGTCGGATGAAGCATCTGATGAACTTAGGGCGAAGTACCCCTTAAATGAAGCGAAAATTACGGTTCGAGAGAAAAGAGAAACTCCAGGACACTATTACTCTGTTATCCATTTGCGACCGCACTTCCAGCTCGATCAAATGGTATCTAGCATTAAATTAATTACTGAATTATCACCAGAGCACTTGGTGTAAGGAAATAACAATGACCCAATGGAAAAATGCTTTGTCCCAAGGCCAATTGCAACAAGCTCTAGAGCTATTAATTGATGAAATTAAAGCGGCGCCTAAAGATGCAAGCTTGAGAAGCTCGTTCATTGAGCTGCTTTGCATTGATGGAGACTTCGAGCGTGCGGATGAGCAACTTATGCAATCGATCAAATTGTTTCCTGAGTATCTACCTGGTGCAAGTCAGTTGCGACATTTAGTGAAAGCGGCCCAGGCTAGAAAAGATTTTATCGACGGTGCGGCTAGTGCCAAGGTATTAGGTGACGAGGAATTCACTAAAGAGCTTGTTCGCTTTAACCTCGCTCTCAAAAATCAAGACTATGCAGAAGCGTCACACCTAGCGCATAGCATTGAAGAGCATCGTACTATTAAAGGCTTTAACATAAACGGTACAAACTATGAAGATGCTAGGGATATTGATGATCGTTTAGGTGGTTACATTGAACTGTTTTCCACCGCGGGTAACTATTTTCTTGTTCCAATTTCTAGCATTCAAGCGCTAGAAATAAAAGCACCTACCTCTTTATTAGAAAGTATTTGGCGACCTGTAGAGTTTGATATTGACGGACTTGGCGAAGGAGAAGGCCATATGCCATTGACCTATGTTGACTCAGAAACTGACGCACAAAAGCTAGGTCGAGAAACAGATTGGAAACAGCTTGGTGAGCAAGAATCCTTCGTGGGTTTAGGCCAAAAATGTTGGCTAGTTGGTGATTCAGCCCTCCCAATCTGTGACTTGATTACATTGTTAGAGTCGAAACAAATAGCGTAACAATAACATGTCTTTAACCGTTTCTCTGCTCGACAAATTGATGGATAGTGATCCTTCAACTAGAGATGAAAAAGACTTCCCTACGAGCCAACAACAGATGTTGAACAGCTTGCTTAGAGATCTGGAGTCTATGTTAAATAGTCGTATCGGATGGAAAAACATTCCTGATGACCTTTTAGAGGTTCGCTATTCAATATTGAATTATGGTCTGCCAGATTTTTCCTCGATGCCTTATAGCAGCCAAGAGGGGCAGAATCAGCTTTGTGACATTGTTCATGATGCAATTAAAGAGTTCGAGCCTAGGTTAAGGAATCCTTATGTCCAGATTTCGGACGAGAAAAACGCTATTGATAGGGTGTTGAGGTTACAAATTAGCGCCACTTGCTTAATCGATAACAGCATTCATGAAGTGCGATTCAATTCTGAAGTAGAGCCGGTAAATTTAGGTATGAAACTGAGTAGAGCGAAATGAGTGAAGAGTTTCTCAAATACTATAATCGCGAGTTAGCTTATTTACGTCACAAAGGACAAGAGTTTGGGGAGCAGTATCCTAAGATCGCTGCGAGACTCCGTATCAGTGAGGAGCAGGTTGACGATCCACATGTAGAAAGATTGCTAGAAGGCTGTGCATTTCTAACGGCAAGGATTAGACAAAGTTTAGACAATAGTTATCCTCAGTTCACTGAATCTTTGATGGGGCAGTTATATCCGGATTTTCACGCACCAATTCCATCAATGTCCGTCATTAAGATGAACTGCTCTAGCTCCACTTCCTCTTTTTTTGACGTAGAAGAAGGTGAGCGAGTCGTTATCGGTGCTCCTGGATACCACGAATGCGAGTTTAGAACCTGTTATCCGGTCAGAATGTACCCTGTTGATGTGACCTCTGGCGCTTTCAAAAACGCACCGCTTAAATCGGTGGGCTCCCAATGGGAAAGCCATGCTCATTCAGTTTTGAAAATCCAGCTCACCGCCCAAGATGAAGAGACATCTCTGAGTGACATGGGATTAGAACGGTTGCGCTTTTATTTAAACGGGCAATCTCAGTTGACGTTTAAACTTTACCAAATGCTATTTCAAAATCTAATTGGTTTATCTGTCGTTGCGGGTGGCAAAGAAGTTCGTTCTTTAACGAAAAGGCATCTTATTGAAGTGGGATTTTCAGAAGATGAGAAGGTTGTTCCATACAGTAAGAGAAGCTTTTCGGGAGCAAGATTACTTGTTGAGTATCTGCACTTTCCTGAGAAGTTCATGTTCTTTGATATCACTGAACTTGGATTATCAGAGCTAGCTCTTGGAGAGCAAGCTGAACTGTATTTTTACTTTGATACCAATGATGATTGGCTTCCTAAGCAAGTGGATGAAGAGAGCTTGATGGTTGGTTGTGTGCCAGTCGTCAACTTATTTAAAAGTGTTATGGAGCCCAAGCGTATTCTACCAACCGAGTACGATTACCACTTATCACCGCAATACCAGGAAGCCGAGAGTAACGAGGTTGTCTCTATTTCTGACGTAACATTGAGAAACTGGAACAAAACGTATCACAACCTGCCATGTTATCACGCTGGTGAGCACACGCATTATATGAACGCCAGTGAAATTTATTGGTTGATGAGACGTGAGGATAAAAATTGGGCTGGTGGATACGATGAACCGGGCAGGGAAACTTACATTTCTTTTGTTGATAAAAGGCATCAATTGTTCAGTCCAGAGAGCCGAGAAAACTGGCTAATGTACGTTGAAGCGGAGTGCTGCAATCGTAATTTAGCGCAGAAGCTTCCATTTGGAGGCGGTCTTCCAAAAGTCTCTTTGCCGGAAGTAAATGACAACTTCGAGTCAGTTCGTTGTTTAGTTTCTATATCAGAAACCCTCCGGCCAGAAATGGATGAAAGTACACGATGGCAGTTAACTAAGCTTCTAACTTTAAACCACTTTACCGAAGAAGATGGATTAACAACTTTGAAGCAAACTCTGAATCTCTATGCATTTTCTGGGACCGCAGAAACGAAAGCGGTAATTGATGCTTTAGCGAAGTTAGAGTTCGAGCCGACTACAGGCAGAGTCAGTCAGAAAGGTAAAGTTGGTTTTGCGCACGGTATAAAAATCATTTTGACGGTTTCTGATCAAATTTTACCTAAAGAGCAAATCTTCCTCCTAGGTAGTGTTTTATCCGTTTACTTTGCACAATATGCTGAAATTAACATTTTTACGCAGCTAGAAATAAGACTTAAGTCAACGGGAAAACCCTTCCACTTATGGCCTGCATTAACTGGCGATAAGGTGTTGCTATGATCGCGGAGCAATTTTATCGAGATCTAAAGCAACATCCGTTGTTTGAAGCAATTCACCTTATCGAACACGAGATCTTGCAAGCCGAGGCACAAATAGGGACAGATGCTCTACCTAAGCATGAAAAACTAAACCTAAAGGTCAACCCATCGTTAGGTTTTGAAAATGCGCAGCTTTGCGATCTGAAACATATTGATAGCCACAAGCTAGCACTAGAAACTAATCTGATAGGCCTAACGGGTGAGCAGGGGGTGCTCCCTCAGCACTACAGCGAGTTAGCTTTGCATCGTCAAAAAGAAGGCGATACAGCAATGGTGGACTTCTACGATATTTTTAACCATCGTTTACTGTCTCTTTACTATCGATGCTGGCAACTAAGTCAATTGACCGTTCAGTCTCGTGCTCATGCACAGGGATTACGTTCACCTTTAGAAGATTGTAAATCGGCATTAACTGGGCAGGGTAGTTCTTTGTCCCTGCACTATGGTGGTGTTTTTGCTTCACCGACGAGAAGTAAAGCTGGACTAAAAAGTGTTCTTGAATGTTTATCTGGATGCCAAGTAAAGATTCATGAGTTTCAAGGGCAGTGGCTACATCTTGCAAAAGAAGAGCAAACACGTCTTTCATCTCGAACTATGCCAGAAGGGCAGTTTGCTCAACTTGGTTCCGGAGCATCCTTAGGCTCGAAAGCTTGGAATATAAACGCAGGAACAACGATCGAGTTTCTGCCAAAGCACAAAGATCTGGTTAGTAAATTACTGCCTAACCATCCAAATGTAGAAATTATTAAACGTGCGGCTTATGAATTTATTGGTAAGCATAAGCAAGTGAAATGGCAGCTCACCACCAAACATAGTTTATTACCTCAAGTTTGTTTATCAAAAAAACATGGTCAGTTAGGTGTTGGTTCTGTACTTAAAAAACATAAACGCACAAAAGATCGAACCATAACAATTACTATTTAAAGGAAACATAATGGCTTCACTCTCACTTTCAGCGTTGGTCGAAAGATTGTCTCCTCAGGCTAAGGAAACACTTGAACAAGCAGCTGCGATGGCAAGCTCTCGAACCCATCACAGTATTGAAATGTCTCACTGGTTAATGACGATTATTCAACACCCTGCCGATATTTACTCGGAAGTTTTCGACGAATTTGATGTCGATAAAATCAAGGTTGAAACTGATCTTCAAAAGACACTTGAAAAATACAAAACGGGATGTCAATCGGTCCCAGGTCTTTCAGCTCACACAGTGACTGTGATGCAAAATGCTTTGCTATCGGCAACGATTGAATTCAATCAGGAGCAGTTGGATTGCATTCATCTTTTATTTGCCTACTTGTCTGATGATACGTTAGTCAACATGGCTGGTTCGATTAGCCCTGAGCTAAACAAGATAGAACCATCTCGGTTATTGAACTTTAAAGAAAGTAATACGCGTCAATCAGGATCGAATGACCTAGGGAAATCAAACGCGAATTCTGCGCTGAATCAATTTACAACAGATCTTACTGAGCAGGCTAGGGAAGGTAAGATAGATCCGGTTATTGGTAGAGACAATGAAATCCGTTTAATGATCGACATCTTATTAAGACGTCGACAAAACAACCCGATTCTAACTGGTGAAGCTGGCGTTGGAAAAACAGCCGTTGTTGAAGGTTTGGCGCAAAAGATTATTGATGGCGATGTACCTCCTGCTCTACAAAATGTAGCGATTAAGTCTTTGGATCTGGCGTTATTGCAAGCTGGTGCTGGCATGAAAGGTGAGTTTGAAAACAGACTTAAAAACCTTGTGAAAGAAGTTAACGACGCACCACAACCCATTATTTTGTTTATCGATGAAGCACATGGTCTGATTGGTGGTGGGGGACAAGCAGGACAAGGTGATGCAGCGAATATTCTAAAGCCAGCGTTAGCTAGAGGTGAACTCAGGACGATCGCAGCAACAACTTGGGCAGAATATAAAAAGTATTTTGAAAAAGACGCGGCTCTTACCAGACGCTTTCAAGTAGTGAAGGTCGACGAGCCAGCGCCGGAGCTAGCGATCGAGATGTTACGTGGTTTACTTGACGTAATGGCACAACACCATGACGTCCACATCACTAGCCAGGCTCTCAATGCTGCCGTTCAACTCTCAGCTCGATACATTAATGGCCGACAACTGCCAGATAAGGCTGTGTCTGTTTTAGACACAGCCTGCTCGCGAGTCGCGTTAAGTCAATCGTCTACACCGGGAGGTCTAGATGCGAAAAGGAATAAACTAAAAGCCAAGCAAGCTGAATATGAGCACCTAAGCCAAGAAAGTCAGCTAGGTGCACCTCTTGATATGCAGTTGCAAGATGTCAGAAAAGAGATTGATGTTCTATCTAGTGAAATAGTTGAACTAGAGACGCTGTGGGAGAAAGAAAAAGAGTGGGTAAGTGAAGCTAAGTCACTTAGAGCTCAAATAATCAAGGAGGGTTCTGAGACTGCTAGGGACAAGTTACAGGAGCTCGAAAGTAGCCTCTCCGCTAACTCGCAGCCATTAGTATTTTCGCATGTCAATGAAGCGCTTATTGCAGAAGTAATTTCAGATTGGACCGGGATACCACTGGGCAAACTTCAGGATGATGAAATCCAAGCTGTACTGAGTTTGAAAGAGAGTTTGTGTAAACGAGTTGTCGGACAGGATCACGCTTTGGAAGTCATGTCTGAAGTGATAAAAACTGCCAGTGCACAGCTCACGGATGAGACACGACCAAATGGTGTATTTCTTCTCACGGGACCAAGTGGAGTGGGTAAAACTGAGTCTGCTTTAGCTATTGCAGAGAAAGTGTACGGCAGTGAAGAGAATGTCACAACTATCAATATGTCCGAGTTTAAAGAAGAGCACAAAGTTTCCTTATTATTAGGCTCGCCTCCAGGTTATGTTGGGTATGGCGAAGGTGGCGTACTTACTGAAGCCGTCAGACGCAAACCTTATAGTGTGATTCTTTTGGATGAAATGGAAAAAGCGCACCCTGGAGTTCAAGATATTTTTTATCAGGTATTCGATAAAGGCTCAATTAAAGATGGTGAAGGTCGCGATATAGATTTTAAAAACACTATTATTATTATGACCGCGAATACAGGGACCGAAACGACGATGTCTTTGTATTCTGATCCTGATTTGTATCCAGAACCTTCAGCACTAAAAGGTGCTTTGCGTGACGATTTGTTGGTTGACTTTAAACCTGCATTTTTAGGACGTGTTAATGTATTACCTTATTTGCCTCTATCAAGAGAAATATTGATAGAAATAACAAAATTAAAATTAGCCAAAGTTACGAATCGCATTCGTAAAAATTACGGCGCTGACCTATTTTTTGATGAAGAACTAATTAATGATATTGTAGACAATAGTAATGAGTCGGGGAGCGGTGCACGTGTGGTACAGACAACCATAGAAAACACATTACTTCCTAAGATTTCTCATGAAATATTGCATGCAATTCTTAATGATAAGACGTTTGATGAAATTATTGTTAAAGGTACAACTAGTGGACTTGATGTCTCAATAGTTTAACATCCTTTACACTCTCAATAATAATTGGGAGTTGGTTCATATTAACTATTATTTTTTATAAAAAACGCTTAAATTAAGTCTTATTTAAAGATATAACAGGGCGTATTTAAAATGAAGTTTTTGATACATTAATCACTAATTATCATCAAACGTCAGATAATTAAATTACTACGATATATGTCAATTAATAATGCTATAGGAGATTAGCATGCAGTCTAATACGTATCTTAAATACGCAGATATTAAGGGTGAGGCAACTGCCGAGCAATATAAAGATTTGATTACACTACTATCTGTAGATTGGAGTGTAGGTCGTGAGATCTCATCATACACTGGTACAGCGATGGACCGTGAAGCGAGCGCTACTCGTCTATATGATTTGACTATCACTAAACTTCAAGACCGTTCTTCTCCTGACTTATTTAAAGAAGCGACAATTGGTAAAGGTAAACCTGCGGTTTTCCATATTACTAAGCAGGGTGAGAAAGTTGAAGAAATCATGAAGATCGAACTGACTGATGCGATGATTTCTAACTACTCAGTTTCTATCCAGGATGATCGTCCAGTTGAAACCATCACTATTTCTTACACTGAAATGATGATGACAGTGACTCCTACTGACGATAAAAACAACACTTCTGCGCCATTGGTATACGGCTACAGCGGTGTTAAAGGTCAACAAATGTAATTTTTATGCGGGGGAATATTCCCCCGCATTTTTTGAAAGAAGTATTTAATGAAAAGAGCAACTCAAGATAACAATTTCATCCGAATTTCCTCTCCATTCGGAAAAGATGCCATCATACTAAACTCATTTGAGTATAAAGAAGAGATCTCAGAACTTTTTTCATTGCGTGCTAAAGCTTACTTTAATGATCAACGAAGTGAGTTAAACGAAATAATTGGTAAAGAAGTAACAATTACCCTTGAAAATAGTGAGGATGTTTCTTCAAAACCTCGTTATATACATGGTTATGTATCTGCTGCAAGATTAGAAGGGCAACGAGTTTCTAATACTCATAATGGTGAGAATTATAAAAATATAGAGTTATTAATAGAGCCTAAATTACGTTTCGCCGATTATAGAAAAAATTGCAGAATATTTCAGCATAAAGATATAAAAGAAATTATCTCCGAAGTACTCTCGGAGCATAGTGTCGCCTTTAGTTTTGAGTTAACTAAGTCGTACCCTAAATACACATACAAAGTGCAATATGAAGAGTCAGACCTTGAATTTGTCCGACGCTTATTGTCAGAAGAAGGGCTATCGTTCTGTTTCACACACACTAAGTCTGTCCACACGCTTAAGATTTTTGATGACATCAGTTTCTATAAGCCGGGTACAGAGTTTTTAGTCGATTTTGATACAGGTACGGCTAAGTCTAGCCATATTTCTTCTTGGCATGAAACCCAAGTTTTGACGACTAAAGCAAGCCAAAAGTCTGGCTATAACATGCTTAAGCCTTCGTCTAATCCTAAAAATACTGCCAAGGGTGAAAGTGATTTTTTTACCGTGCCTGAAAGCGAGTATTTTGAATACATGGGTGAAACGGAAAGTGATGATCAATACGTACTTAGAAACACGCACGCTATAGAAGCACTACAGCAAAACGCATATCTGTGTCGTGGCGAGGCAACGTGTCGAACGTTCAGTGTGGGAAAGTGCTTTAAGTTTAAAAAGCATGAAGATAAGTCTCGAGTCGGCAAAGAATACGTACTGTCCGCCGTTTTTTTATCTGCGGCTGTTTATAATCAGACTGGTCAAGGTGGCACTGCTGCGCAAGGTGTTAAAGTATCATTTAGTTGTGTTGACTCAAAAACAATCCTTCGCCCTTCTGTGAACTATCCGAAACCTCAGATGAAAGGTTTGCAAACCGCAGTGGTAACGGGAAACAAAGATGGCGAAATTTACATAGACAAACACGGTCGTATTAAAGTTCAGTTTCACTGGGATCGTGTTGGCAAATACGATGTAAACAGTTCATGTTGGATTCGTGTTGCGCAAAATATCGCGGGTAACGGATGGGGCTCGGTGTTTCATCCTAGAGTAGGACAAGAGGTCATCGTCGAGTTTGTCAATGGCGATCCTGACCAGCCAATTGTTACGGGGTCACTGTACAATGGTAGTCAACTCCCTCCCTACACGTTACCAGAGCAAAGCTCTCAAAGTGGTTATAAATCGCGTTCTGTACAAAAAGGCACATCTAATTTTAATGAGTTGCGCTTTGATGACAAACCCGGTGAAGAACACATCTATCTTCATGCCGAAAAACTTTTCCAAATGCTAGTTGAAGACTGTGTTGATATTGCCGTTGAAAACAGTAAAACCGAAAAAGTGACGAATGATGTCAATCAAGAGGTTGGCAAGAATGCGACCTTGAAAGTAGGTAAAAACTTTTCTAATGAAACGGGTGAAGTATTGTCTTTTAATGCAGGAAAGAGTATCGAGATCAAAGTCGGTGGCGCTTCGATTCAGATGTCTAGTTCCGGAGAAATCAACATCAAAGGCAATAAAATATCTATTAACGGCTCTGCTATCGCTCTTAAAGCTGGGCAAATTTCATTGAACTAAGGTGATTTAAAGTGGGTAAACCAGCCGCGATATTGGGCAGCTTTCATCTTTGTCCTAAAAAAACAGGAAAAATTCCTCATGTAGGTGGCCCCGTCGTAGTTGGCTCGCCAAACGTGACAATTGGCGGCATTCCAGCGGCTAGGCAGGGAGATAAGCTTATATGTATAGGTCCTCCGGATAGCATCTCAGCAGGCTCTTCTAGCGTTACAATCAACGGTAAGCCAGCGGCAAGGGTCGGGGATTCAACGTCTCATGGTGGTAAAATTCTGTCTGGCATGCCTACGGTTTTAATCGGAGGCTAGATGCCACTCGCATTTCAAACTCATCTTCTTGCTATTAATGGCAGGCCATACACTGTTCGTGAGATAGCTAACGAATGTTTTAGATTGCCCGCAGAAACACCAAGATCCTATCCTGATCAATCACTGTATGAGCAGATATTAAATCTTGTGCGCTCTAAGCGCGAGATACTGGAGCAAAGTGATATCAAAGGAAATATCTGCGTTCTTTTACCGTCTTCGGTAGATAAAAGCTTGCTTAAGGCATTGATAAACGAGTTTTCTCTTATCCTTGGTAACTCTGCCAATAGAGAAATTTATTTTTATCCTTATGGTCAAGCGGCGTTCTTGATGGCGCTAAATCGGATAAACCGTGAAGTTAACGAAACACAAGCAACTTGGATACTGGCTATAGAAATTGCTCGCGATGCAGAAGAGCATGCCAAATCTCAAAACTCGATCATTTTGACGAAGTGCTTTTTTCAACAGTCCGGCCTTGTTACTGATGATGTTAGAATTGATTTAGATACCAAACAACAAAGCATTGCTGTCGATAAAGTGTTTAAACAACTTGGAGTAGGGTGTGATCACTCACTTAGTGAGTTGCATTTATCCGTTGATGGAGATGAGCCTCGATGGTTAAATGCTATGCAATTCTTGTCTCCCTGGGTGACTGATCAAACTCAGTATCAATTTATTGATGTTAAACTAGGAGGGCTGGGCGCATGCGGAGGTGTTCTAAAAGTGTTAATGATTGAGGAGCATCAAAGAAGCAGCCTCAACTCAGACTTCCACGTTTTGCAAGCTGATATCGAGCCAGATGGTTATACGGTGGGAGTTCTATACAATTGGCATAACGACGAGTAGTTCTTGAGCTAGTTTGTCCCTTCTAAACGTTGGTTTTTAATGGTTTAAATGTGACGGTTTTTTTATTCGAGACCATCGCTTAATGTTGCTTAAAAGGTGTTTATACAACGTTCTTCTCGCTTTCCGGTGAAATAGTGAACCATAGAACATAAACTACATGAAAAGCTGTTCGACTCAAGATATCCTAACCCAAATTAAATATATTGAGCTTTGGTTTGTGCCAGATTCAGCCAGTCGCGTAATACTCTGATGTTTACACGGCTGAAATTCGGATTCTTGCAGAAGCAAACCTGGCTTAAAGATTTGGCAGAAAGTGAATTCGAATGAAGTTTATCCACACCTCAGATTGGCATCTTGGTCGACAATTCCACAATGTATCACTACTCGAAGATCAACAAGCAGTACTCGAACAACTGATTAACTATATTGAACACAACCCCGTCGATGCCGTTGTAGTGGCGGGAGATATTTATGACCGTTCGGTGCCACCAACGGTTGCAATAGAACTGCTAAATCGAGTCGTGAAGCGTATTTGTACTGAACTGAAAACACCGATGATATTGATATCTGGCAACCATGATGGTGCAGAACGATTAGGTTTTGGCTCAGAGCAAATGAAAAATGCAGGCCTTCATATTGTTAGTAACTTTGAAGATATGCTAACTCCCATCATCATAAAAACGGACTCTGCGGGTGAGGTAGCGTTTTATGGCATGCCTTATAACGACCCTGAACAGGTCAGATTTGCCTACAAAACCTCGGTATCAACTCATGATGAGGCACATCAACTGCTTGTAGAGCAAATAAGAGAGCATTTCATTTCAGAGCAAAGGCGTGTTCTCGTTAGCCACTGTTTTGTTGATGGTGCTATTGAGTCTGACTCTGAACGACCACTATCTATTGGTGGCTCTGATCGCGTAAGTCATGAGCATTTCTTAGATTTCGACTACGTCGCACTTGGTCATTTACATCAGCCTCAAAAGAAAGGCGCAGAGCATATCCGTTATTCTGGTTCACTTATGAAGTATAGTTTTGGTGAACAGAACCAGAAGAAAGGCTTCACGTTAGTCGAACTAGACAAGAAAGGATTTGTCTCTGCTAAACATATTGAGCTAATTGCCCCTCATGAAATGCGCATTGTTGAGGGAGAGCTAGATAAAGTCATAGAGCAGGGCAAGACTGACCCTAAAAATGAAGATTATTTGTTAGTTCGTTTGATGGATAAACATGCGATTTTAAATCCAATGGAAAAGCTTCGTTCGGTTTATCCAAACGTTTTACATCTTGAAAAACCGGGCATGTTAATTGGGGTAGAGCAGGAAATGGCGCAAGCAAAGTTGGCACGAAGCGAAATTGATATGTTCCGAGACTTTTTTATTGAGGCGCAAGATAGTCAATTATCCCAAGAGCAAGAACAAGCCGTTACTGACATTATTAAGCAATTATCACAGCAATAGGGACCAAAGATGAAACCGATCAAACTTACCATGCAAGCCTTTGGTCCGTTTGCAAAAACCGAAGTCATTGACTTTGAAAAGCTTGGCCGTAACCCTCTGTTTTTGATTAATGGTCCTACAGGCTCAGGTAAAACGTCGATCTTAGATGCCATTTGCTTTGCCCTTTACGGTGAAACTACCGGTAATGAGCGGCAAGGCATCCAGATGCGATGTGACTTATCGGCGCAAGACTTACCAACCGAAGTCGCTCTAGAATTTTCGTTACATGGCAAACAATACCGAGTTGTGCGATCTCCAGAGCAGGAAGCGCCCAAAGCGCGTGGTGAAGGGATGACGGTAAAAAAGCACACTGCGGCTCTTTATGAACTCGGCGAGACCGAAAAGCTCATCACTAGTAAGACGACTCAGGTTAAAACTGAAGTGAGCAATATTATTGGTTTGAATGAAACGCAATTTCGCCAAGTAATGGTATTGCCTCAAGGAAAGTTCCGCGAGCTGTTGCTTGCTAGTTCTAAAGAGCGCGAAGAAATTTTTGGTCAGCTCTTTCAAACGGACATATATAAAAAAATTGAGTACGCGCTCAAGGATAAAGCGAGCGCAATCAGTAAAGCGAAAGATGAATTTGATAATCAAATTCGAGGCGCTTTACAAGTTGCAGGAGTGAGTTCAGAGCAGGAATTATTACACCAGTTTGAACAAGCAGCTGAGCAGCTAGAGGTCGATAGAAAGAATGAACAAGCTTCGTTAGATAAGCTAAATGTTGCTAAATCTGAATTACAAAAAGCGGAAACTATTAATGGAGAGTTTTCTAAACGAGAGCAAGCAGAAAACGCACTCAAGCTGCATCTAGAACACTCAGACTCGATAAAAGTTCGTCAACAGCAATTAGAAAATGCTAAAAATGCCAATAAGATAGAATTACCCTACGTTTCATTACAAAATGCAAAAACTCAAACTCAAGAGCTCAGACAAAAAATAGTTGCCTTGAAAGAGAGCCTTGATAAAGCCAATGCTGTTACGAAAGAAAAAGAAAACTTGCAGCAAAGTGCAAAAGAAGCCGCGGCAAAAGTCCCACAGTTAACGCAACTGCAGTATCAACTTGAAAGCATGAAAGACAAGTTGGTTGAAAAAGCCAACTTGGAAAGCAAAATAACGGCAGGTCATCAACAAAAACAACAATTTGAAGCAACGTTAAAACAGTACATAGAGCTGAAAGACAAGTTAGCGTTTCAGGCGCAACAGGGCCAGAAAGAGCTAGAGCAAGCCCGAGTAGATGTTGCGCTTGTTGGCAGCATCGATGCGGAAATAAAACAAAAACAACGACTACTACAGGATCTACAAAAGCTGCATGGTCTTACTTTGGAGCTCTCTAAACTCACGGCGTTAACCGTAAGCAAGCAGCAGTCATTACAGGAAGCCAGTCAGCGCTATATGCAGTGTCAACAAGCCGCTGATACGATAGAGCTTAAGTGGCACAACGCTCAAGCGGCAGTATTAGCGCAGCGACTAAAGGCAGGTGAAGCATGTCCGGTATGTGGCAGCCAAGCGCATCCTAACCTTGCGACGTTTGTTGAAGAAGTCGTTACAAAAGAGCAAGTTCAGGCTGCCAGAGTGAAAGAAAGAGAAGCTCAAACCTCACTGAACCAGCTAAGTAATCAGCTAGAACAACATAACGTTGTCATTATTCAGCATCAGAATCAAATCGACCAGTTGAAAGAAGAGCTTGGTGAGCATGCTGCATCTGAGATCTCGACGGTTCAAACTGGGTTGCAGGCGCTTAATGATCAACTTCTACGTCTACAATCTATTGATATTGAAAAGCTAGAAAAGAACGTTGAACAGCTTAATCAACGCTGCTTAGTGGGTGAAAATAAAATTCATGAGCTGCAGAATCAAATGGCGGCAAATGAATCAACCGTTCAAGCAAACCAAGAACAATTGACTCAATTACAAGCTTCCATTGATCCGAAATACAGTTCCGTTGATGTGCTTGAGCGTGACATTTCGCTCACAAAAGAGCAAATTCTGACCTTGAATACAGGTTTAGAAAAGGCGCAAAACGCTTTGCAGCAAGCGGTATTAGCGCAATCGAATGCTGAAAGTCAGTTAGTGACGAACAAGCAGTGGCTATCTGAGTCAGAACAAAAGCTTAGCCAAGCAGAATTAGCGTGGAATGAGGCATTACAGGCGAGTAAATTTGAGGATGAAAGCAGTTATCTAAATAGCAGAGTGACAGATGATGAGCTTCAAGCGTGGCAGAAAGAAATAGACAACTTCAAACAGACACAAACCAAGCTTGAACAAACACTACATGATTTAAACCATGCATTGAAAGCGCTTGAAAGACCGGACTTGGATTCGCTTAACGACAGCTTAACCACTCTGCAGGCGCAGTATATTGAAGTAAGGAATCAGCTCGATACCACGCGCTCAACCTTTGAGCGAATTGAAAAAGTTCGTAAAGATATTGCTACGCTGCATGAGAAAAATAGCAAGTTAGAAGAAGAGTACAAAGTGTTTGGTACGTTATACGACGTTGCCAGTGGTAAAACAGGCAGCAGGGTTAGCCTGCATCGCTTTGTTCTTGGTGTACTGTTGGATGATGTTTTAATTCAGGCCTCTCAACGTTTAAGCCTCATGAGTAAAGGGCGCTATATTCTTGCTCGAAAAACAGAGGGCTTCAAAGGCGCTGCGGGTCGCGGCTTAGACTTAATGGTTGAAGATGGCTACACAGGAAAAACACGTGATGTTGCGACACTTTCCGGTGGTGAATCATTTATGGCAGCGCTTGCTTTGGCGCTTGGCTTGTCGGATGTTGTGCAATCCTATAGTGGTGGTATCCGTTTAGACACTTTATTCATTGATGAGGGGTTCGGTAGTTTAGACCCAGAATCTTTGGATCTCGCGATTCAAACGCTAGTGGATTTACAACAGACTGGACGCATGATCGGTGTTATTTCTCACGTTTCTGAGTTAAAAGAACAAATGGCGCAGAGGATTGATGTTGAACCATCAAGAGTCGGTTCGATAGTATCGGTCAAATCTCAACTAACTAGGACAGTATAACTAATACTCGATTGAAAAGATGTATACTTTGCTGTGTCGTATCCTACGATTTGCAGCAAAGTATACTTAGTTGATGATCGGAACAACCATCTACATGGAAACGAATTGTTTGACTCCTCCTCGTATGCTCTCTGCAAACACTTTGGCAAGCTGAGACATAGGTTTATGCGCAGGGGTGAGAATAGCGTGGTCAAACATTACGGCTGGCGTAAATGGGCGAAACACCACATTTCCTTGGCCGGATTTATACAGTTTGTAACTGGCCGCACTGATTGGATCACAGATGCAAGCACACAGCTTCTGCTCCACAAATTCGAAGCCTGAAATGTAATTTTGCAACTCGAATCTTGGGCGATAAGTGGCCCCATATTCCTCAAATAGCATGCGTACATGCTCACTTGCGGAGTGACGCGTATACAGCGCAGCCAGCGGTTCGTTATCCAGATCTTTCGGGGTAATCACTTCTTTAAGCGCCAGTGGGTGGTCTTTATGCAACGCACAAACCCCCTCAAGGTTAATGGGTTCGACATGGAAAGAATCCCTGTCTTTCGGTAGTTCCGAGTACCCAATATCATACTGCTGGGAGGCGACCCAGTCCTGAACCATGGTCGAGCTGCGCATCATCATCGATACTTCTACTTCTGGTCTATCCTTCACAAATTCTGCAATGACATGCGGCATAAAGAACAGCGCTGCGGCAGGCATGCACGCAATGCGAAGTTTCCCTCGGGTTAGGTTTTTGACCTCTGCCATAAGCTGTGTTGAGCGCGATAACCGCTCCAGAATGGCGTCTGTCTCTTCAAGTAAAAAGTACGCTTCAGGGTTTGGGATTAGCCGGCCTTTATGCCGCTCAAACAATGCAAACCCAAGCTCTTTCTCCAAGCTAACCAGCATCGCGCTTATCGCAGGCTGAGTCCGGCACAAAGTTTTCGCTGCCACAGTAACCGAGCCAGAACGCATCACTGTACGGAAGGTTTCAAGTTGTTTTATTGATATATTGCTCATGTCTTCCTATAAGAAAAAATTATGACTTTAGAGAAATTTTAAATTTGTTTTTATTAACTGTCACCATTAAATTAACGATGTATTTACAAATACAACAATAAGGAAATGTACTGTGGAGCAAAAGTTCAGATATCTGCTGACTTGCTTGATTGCATCTGTAGCGCTGATGCAGTTCATCCAAGTCGTGACGCGATATATCTTTGAGGTCCCAATTATGGGGCTGGAAGAGTCGATGGTGATCCCCACTGTTTGGCTCTACATGCTTGGCGCGGTGAATGCTTCAAGGGAAGACACGCAAATCCGTGCAAATGTGCTGGAAATTTTCATTAAGACAGAACGCGGACACCAGATCCTCGCTCTGGTTGGTGAAGTGATCAGCTTTGTTATTTCGGCCTGGCTGACTTACTGGGCATGGGATTATGCCAAGTACGCATGGCGAGTTTGGAAAGAGAGTCCAACGCTTTATATACCTACGTTTTATCATGAGTGCTCCGTATTTCTCGGATTACTTCTGATCACTCTTTTCATCGCTGTTCATATCGTCAAGTTGGTACGCCAGCTTAGATCTCCATCCTATTCAGTAAGTAAGGTTTAAATTATGGTTGAAGTAGCTCTGTTAGCAGTGGCAGTTTTGGTCATACTGCTGACGTTCGGTGTGCCTTTACCGTTCTGTTTCGGTGGTGCGTTAATGGTAATGAGTTTTGTCGGCGATATGTCGATGAAAGGCAATATGATGTGGGGCGCTGGCCAATTGATGAACCCGGTTCTGCTTGCGATACCGCTGTTTGTCTTGGCTGGCACCATCATGAGTCGAAGTGGTATCGCCGCCAGTTTATTAGGATTTGTGAACGTTTTTGTCGGCCATATCCGCGGCGGATTGGGCATCGTGGCCTCAGTTAGCTGTGCAATTATTGGTGCAATTTCAGGTAGTGGCTTGACGGGTGTGGCTGCCATTGGGCCTTTGCTTATCCCTGAAATGGAAAAGCGCGGTTACCCACGAGCGTACGCAACAGCTTTGATTGCAAACTCATCAATTCTAGGTCTGTTGATTCCGCCAAGTGTCACCATGATTGTCTATGGTTGGGTCACAGATACCTCTATTCTGGCCTGTTTTCTTGCCACTTTAGGTCCGGGTTTGTTGGTCACTTTCAATTTTGCCGGAATCAACATGTTCATGGCGCGTAAGTTTCCACTGGTGTTGGATGACAAACCAACGATGTCCGAATTGATAAAGCAGACATCAAGCAAAACCTTTAACGCGATCCCTGCTTTATTGATGCCTGTGATCATTTTGGGTGGCATTTATGGCGGCATTATGACGCCAACAGAAGCTGCAGCCGTCGCAGTGATCTACGCTGTGCCAGTTGGGTTCATGATCTACAAAGGTCTTAGCTGGAAAACTCTGCTGGAATCCGGGAAAGAATCGGCAACCGCGGTTGGCTCTATCATGTTTATGATTCTGTTTAGTCTCATCCTGAGCCAGATGTTCGTTGTTGAAGACATTCCTCAGCAGCTTGTAGAAGCCATCTTTGGTATCACCGATAACAAAGCGTTGCTGCTTATTTTCATTAACGTGTTGCTGTTTTTAGTGGGCATGGTGGTGAATGACCTTACTGCCATTATCCTTATCGCGCCGCTGCTTTTACCACTGATGACAGCAATTGGTATCAGTCCAATTCAGTTTGCCGCCATTATGGGCGTAAACACGGCAATGGGTGGTGTAACCCCTCCATATGCGTCGATTCTTTACCTAGGTGCTCGCATCGGAAACGTTAAGTTCTCGGAAGTTGTTGGCCCTGCAATGCTACTGATTGTGTTTGGCTACCTGCCAGTCGTAATCCTAACTTCGTTCTGGGCAGATTTGTCTCTGTTCCTCCCTACTGTGTTTGGTTATTAAAAGGAAATTACCATGTTTAAAACAAGTAAGTTTGCACCATCAAAAACACTGAAAAAATACAGCGTTCTTGCTTCGCTCATTGCGGCTGCAGTGACAGCGATCCCTGCGCAAGCAACGACATTAAAAATCAGTCATGTTCGTCCACAAGGGACAGTGGTTGATAACGATATTAAACAACTTAGCGAGGCGCTTAAAACCTCAACAGACGGTGATCTTAAGTTGCGCGTTTATGCCGCCAATGCCTTGGGTGACTACACCTTAGTTCAGGAACGCATTTCTGTCGGTGCTATCGATATGGCGTTGCAACCCGCGTCTACGTCGACGGATAGACGCATGCAGATTGGTTTGTTGCCTTTCTTAGCCAATGATTGGGAAGAGGCGCAAAACGTTTATGGTAGCGGCGCACCAGTACGTGAAGCCATGGAAGAGTTGTTTGAAAAACAAGACATTACTCTGCTTGCTGCGTATCCAGTCTACTTCGGTGGTATCTCGTTAAATCGTGAAGCTGTGGATGCAGGCAACCCAGATTCAGCTAAAGGTATTAAACTGCGTGTTCCGCCTATCAAGAGCTTCCAACTTTTGGCTGATAATGTTGGTTACATCGGTTCCCCACTGCCGTTCTCTGAAGCCTTCACCGCGGTTCAAACTGGCGTAGTTGATGGTGTGATTGGTTCTGGCGCTGAAGGTTATTACGCATCATTCCGTGACGTGACAAAGACATATATTCCTTTGAACACGCACTTCGAAATCTGGTACTTGATGATCAACTCAGAGCGTTTGGATGACTTAGACGAAAATGAGCAACAAGCACTAAAGGCCGCAGCGCAACAGTTTGAGTCTCGTCGCTGGCAGGCGGCTCAAGTCGACCAAAAAGAAAACGAACAAAGACTCGTTGAAGCAGGCGCCACCATTGTAGAAATGACACCAGCGCAACTGCGAAAAACAGCGGATAAAGTTCGCGCAACAGTATGGCCACAGATCATCGAAGATATCGGCTCAGACTGGAGCCAGCCAATCATAGATAAAGCGCTGAATTAGGCAAAGCACATACAAACGGGGGCAGTCCTGCCCCCAAATTTAGTCTGAAGAGAATGTTATGAAACCGGAATACATAGTTGTCGGTGGCGGTGTCGTGGGTTGCGCTTTGGCCTACGGGCTGCTGAAAGCCGGCCATCAAGTCACCGTATTAGACGGTGGAGACAGTGCGCATCGGGCATCACGCGGAAACTTTGGCTTAGTGTGGTTATCAAGCAAAGGGTTAGACGCGCCACATTACGCAGCGTGGACACGTCGTTCAGTGAATTTGTGGCAAGGATTAGCGCACGAGCTGGAAAGTGCAACGGGTGAAAAGTTAAACCTGGTTCAGCAAGGTGGATACGATTTCCACTTCTGTGAAAAAGAACTCATGGCCAAGGCGCAGCAATACGAGCATTTACGCGAAGCCCTGGGTACTGATCATCCCTATGAAGTCTGGGACAGAGCCCGCTTGCTCAAAGAAGAACCCGATATCGGCCCAGATGTGGTAGGGGCGATTTATGGCCCGGAAGATGGTCATGTGAATCCGCTGCAACTACTTAAAGCGTATACCAAAGCCATTCGTAATCTTGGCGCGAACCTTATTACGGGTGTCCATGTCTCGGATATTGAAAAGGATGACACAGGGCGCTTTCAAGTAACACTTGAGGACGGTACGCAGTACCAAAGTGATAAAGTGATCCTGTCTGCGGGTTTAGGTGCGGCCAAACTCGGACCTAAGTTGGGCTTTGTTGCCCCAATTTCGCCTCAAAAGGGGCAAGTGCTGATCACGGAAAAATTGCCGAAAATCATCAAGCGTCCTTCTGGCATTATTCGACAGGTTGACGAAGGCGGCATCCAGATTGGTGACTCGAAAGAGAACGCTGGGTTTGATGATAGTGACACGCTTGAAATGACAGCCGCTATTGCGGAACGAGCCATCGCCGTGTATCCGTTTTTGGCACAAACAAGATTGGTCCGCAGTTGGGGCGCGATTCGAATTGTCTCTCCTGATGGCCTGCCGATCTACCAGCAATCAACAACGCATTCTGGCGCTTACCTGATTAGCTGCCACAGCGGAATTACCCTTGCAGCGGCGCACTCCTACTTACTTCCACATTGGCTGGAAGATTCTGCCGATGCACCAAATTTGGAGGTGTTCAGTGAAGAACGATTCTAAGTTTCAACGACTTGAACAGGCTGGCTCTCAGCCTAAGTCGGTTCAGTTTTACTGGGAAGGCAAAGCGTATACCGCGTGTGAAGGGGACACCATTGCCGTGGCACTTTTTTCTGCGCAAGTAAACCATACACGTGAAACGCCGCAGTCGGGTTCCCCGCGAGCAGCGTTCTGCATGATGGGAAGTTGCTTTGAGTGTCGCGTTGAAGTGAATGGTGAACAGAATGTTCAAGCCTGCATGAATTTAATCGAAGACGGCATGCAGATTCGCCGCCAAACCACCTAACAGGAGACATCATGCAAGACGAAGTAACCAATGTAGTGGATGTATGTGTGATCGGAGCAGGCCCCGCAGGGATGAAAGCGGCTGTGCGCTGCTCGGCCGCGGGTGCTAGCGTCACTGTTATCGATGAACAAGTGCGTCCTGGTGGGCAAATCTACCGCGCAGTGCAAGAGAACGGCCACCCGAATGGGCATATTTTTGGCCCGGATTACTTGCGCGGTGCAGAGTTAGTAAAAGCCTTTAATCAAGCGGAAGTGAATCACGTATCGCAAGCCACATTGTGGCGAATTGATGAAGACAATACGGTTTATTGGAGTCAGCAAGGCAAAGCACATAAGACCATCGCGAAAAATATCATTATTGCGACTGGCGCGACAGAGCGTCCGTTTCCGTTTGTTGGTTGGACATTACCCGGTGTAATGACCGCAGGGGCGTGTCAGATCATGATGAAAACATCGGGCTTAGTGCCAAAACAAGCGGTTATGGTTGGAACGGGGCCACTACTTTACCTTTTGGCCGCGCAAATGATTGACGCCGGATCACCTCCTAAAGCGATCGTCGATACTCAACAATCAGATGGATATTTAAAATCACTCCGATTTGCGTCAAACGCGTGGACAGGGCGTAAGTATTTGGTTAAGGGGCTAGGTTTACTGGCGAAGTTACGAAAGGCCGGAATAAAACGCTATACAGGGGCGACAGATATCGAGGCCGAAGGTACAGATTCTGTGCAAGGGCTGGTGTTTAAGTGTGGCGGAAATAAAGTGTCGTTAGAGGCGGGGACGGTATTGGCCCATATCGGCGTAATTCCAAACGTGCAACTGACTAGAGCAATGGGATTAGACCATCAGTGGGATGCCTTACAAGTGTGTTGGAAACCAACGCTTGATGAAAACAATATGAGTTCTCGACAGGGCGTTTTCATTGCCGGAGATAGCGGTGGTATTGGCGGTGCACTGGTGGCCGAGCTACAAGGTGAATTGGTCGCTTGCCAGGTATTGCAATCGCTACAAAACGAGCTGAGCCGGGAGCTGATTAATGAATCTCTGGCGCTCAAAGAATCTATAGAGCACGAGTTGGCAGTCCGTCCATTCTTAGACACCTTGTACGCGCCGCCCAAACAAGCGTTATCCCCATCAGATAAGACTATCGTCTGCCGTTGTGAAGAGGTGACGGCCGGTCAAATTAGACAACATGCAGCCAATGGGGCGAATGGAATTAATCAAATAAAAACCTATACCCGTTGCGGTATGGGGCCATGCCAAGGGCGTTACTGCGGTTCGACAGTCGCACATATTATCAGCGATAAAATAGGACTATCGATGGAGCAAGTTGGTTATTACCGCCTGCGTAACCCAATCAAACCGCTGAAGCTGGGAGAGTTATCCAGTTTAACGCCAGTCAATAAATCATTTATGGAAAAATACAAAAGTGAAGGAGCAAGTCATGAACAACGTGCAAAAACAGTACAGCAATAAACGAATGAGTAAGGTCGTGATTCATAACGATACCGTGTACCTATGTGGACAAGTTGGTGTAAAAGGTACGAGTGTTGCTGAGCAAACGGAAGAAGCTTTGAAACGTGTTGAAGATTTATTGATTGAAGCGGGTAGTGACCGCAGACACGTTTTGCAGACGATTGTTTGGCTAGCAGACATGAAAGATTTTGATGAAATGAATGGCGTTTGGGATACGTGGTTTGAAGAGGGCTACGCACCTGCGCGTGCATGCGGGGAAGCTAAGTTGGCCAGTCCAGAATTAAAAGTGGAGCTGATTGTTACAGCGGCTCTCAGAAAGTAACAGATATACTCAAAAAGCCCCTATCTAGGGGCTTTCTTACTTAATCGCTACAGTTCGCAAAAGTGGCCTTCTTTTGGCGATTGGGTAATCGCATACTCACCATCTAGGTTGCGATAAACAACTGTATTCCAAATAGAGCCATCATCCAATTCAAACTCAATGGCATAGTTGACGCCGCTAACGATTTGCGCGTGAACGTTCAGTATTTGTTTGAACGACGCTATTGTGTCCATTCTTTTCAAAACAAAAGCCATTGCCTTTTGTGCATCAGGGGTAGCATTAAACTCATTCCACCCACCTGGCATGTTTCCTTGTGTATTACATACATCTGCCGAGGTTGTTAATTGTGTCGCTTGGCTTGGGTTTTCCTGCTGGCAACCTGCAAGCAATACCAAAAGTGCACAAACTGACACTGTTTTTAATTTCATAACAATAACCTCTGTCTATATCGCGACGTATTATAGGAGGGGGATATGACAGCGTATGTCTATATTGTGCAAAGTTTCTATATGCATACGGTTAAATGCTGACAAAATATACAAGTATGACCAACTTGTAAGTAAAACATAGAACAATATTGTTAGGGAATTGCTGACATAACGAGGTTTTGGTGTTCAGCATGCTATTGATAATGAAGAACTGTGATGTGTAGCTACGTACCTTTGGGACAGTAGTGCGACTTAGTGATCGATTTGCTACCTTCTACAGTAAAATCAATCACTAAATCAAATTTAGGTGTTGTATGAAATCGCTAAAAACATTATTACTTTTATCACTTGTTACTTTATTTGGCTGTACCTCTAAACCTGATGGGGTGGAGCCAGTTAACAATTTTGATTTAGAGCCTTATCTAGGCAAGTGGTACGAAATCGCACGGCTCGATCATTCGTTTGAGCGTGGTCTATCCAACGTTACGGCCGAGTATCGGCTTCGCGAGGATGGTGGGGTTAAGGTGACAAACCGCGGATATTCAGAAGAAGATCAACAGTGGTCCGAAGCTGAAGGTAAAGCTTATTTTGTTGAAGACGAAACGGTTGCGCACTTAAAAGTCTCCTTTTTTGGGCCAATCTATTCTTCTTACATTGTGTTTGAGCTAGGTGAAAACTATGACTATGCGTTTGTCTCTGGTTACAACCACGATTACTTGTGGCTATTGTCTAGAACACCCAACGTTGATGAGAAAATCCTGGAGCGTTTTAAGCAGGTTGCTAAAGAGAAAGGTTTCGCGTTAGATGAGCTAATTCTCGTTGATCAAGAGAGTGGACGACAGTTTTAAGTTCATCAATGTGACTTCTAAAATCAACAGAAGCGAAGTTTCTGTCTCGCGGTTTTGAGTTTTGCTTGGAATATTTTTGTTACCTTGTAACCTCATGTGGTCAAAAATATAGCCCCATCATTTGTGATTACTCGTGATGGGGCTTATATAAATTTGAGTGAGCGTCGAAAGGTAGATCTATCGACAAACGGTTATGGTTTACTTAATCAAACGAACGATCAGAGAGCCAGGCGCCCGAATAGATTCCACATTGTGGCTGAGCACTGTACCACTTGTAGGGGCGGTGTAGCGCTCAACTTCAGTGCCAAAGCTGTCGTATTGAATCGCAACCAGTTGGCCTTGCTCGACAAAATCCATCAAACCGACATGAGGTAGTACAAAGCCGCCATGTGTCGCTTTCACACTGACGATCTCGTTTCCTTCCAAGCATGAAGTGATAGGCTCTATCTCACCTTCTACGACGTTATGCTGCTTCAACACATTTAAAATGCCTGATACGGTTCGACTAATGAGTTTTTGCTCTGTGTAGCGCCCCATACCCACTTCAACCGTAATGCTTGGGACACCATGGTTATTCCAAACGGTTTCAAGGACGCCAGCATCTCCGGGATCATTTAAAATCGCATCAGGATTAATGAGACGAGCCATTTCTAATGATTGCTCAATTCGGAAGTCTGCAAACACGTATAGTGGGTAGGCCGCACCACTGGTTTGAGTGTGAAGGTCAATGGCTAAATCAGCATTTGGCTTGAGCAGATCATTCCACAATGCATATAAGTAGCGTTGTGCCTCATTACCGTTTTGGTCACCAGGGAAAAAGCGGTTTAAGTTTGCAGGAGACGCATCCGGGTCTGCGGAATAGAAATCGCGGCTGTGGTTTAGCATACCTGGCATGTTAATGGTTGGAACAATCGTGACAGTACCAGCGACTTCAGTGCCAATGAGTTCTCTAGCGGTCTTCTGCGCTGCTAACACACCATTATATTCATCACCATGAACCCCTGCGGTGATCATGATTTTCTTGCCAGGTTTTTCACCTTTGAATACTAAAACAGGAAGATGTTGCCACTGAGAGAGCGCGTTGGTTGCGATGCGGAACCAAAACTTATGCTCACCCGAACCTAGGTCTGCTACATTGAGAGATTGAATCACTTGATGACCTTGAATCATGTCATCGAGAAGTTGTGTTGCCATTAAAGTTACCACTCCAAAACCATAAGCCAATCTAAAACCTTAACGTCGCCATACGAAGAGTATTAATAAGGCGAGAACGTGTCTCGCCTTGTGCCAATTGATTTCGTTTTACGCAAACCCCATTATGTGAGCTGCGATAACGACGACACTCGACAGGGTAAAGAGTAATAGGATAAATCGCCAGCAGAATTTTGCCCAGTCACCCCAGTCGATGCGGCAGACACCAAGTGTTGCCATCAAGGATGCTGAAGTAGGGACGATAACGTTGGTAAAACCATCTCCAAGTTGGAATGACAAAACGGCAACTTGGCGCGTGACACCTGCAATATCCGCCAATGGCGCTAATAAGGGCATCGTCAGTGCCGCTTGTCCAGATCCGGAAGTAACGAAGAAGTTGAAGATAGATTGGAATACATACATTAACCATGCCGCAGCTACGTCAGGAAGCCCACTGATCACGCCGCCAGCACTGTTCAGAATAGAATTCAGTACACTCGCTTCATCGGTCGTACCGCCACCTAGGATAAGTAACACACCTTTCGCACAACCAACCAATAGAGCAGGAGCAAGCATAATAGCCGCCCCCTCTTTAAACGCATCGGCTGCGCAGTTGAGCGTCATACCGTTTAAGCGAAAAATCGTACCGATGATCGCGACAACAAAGCCCATAGTGAAGAATTGAGAAGCGATTTCTGGGATGTACCATGCGTTAGCCACTACGCCCCAAACAACCCATACTGTGGTAGCGATGACCGTAAGAATGACGAGTGTATCTCCGATATTCCAACGAGAATCTTGATTGCCAAGCTCTTGCTGACGGAAGTATTTGTCTGTGCGGTGACTGTAAGAAAGTTCTGGGTTTGACTTCACACGAGCGGCGTAGAGCATTGTGAAAGCGATACCGATTAACGTAAAGCCAACCCATAACCCCATGCGTACAGTCATGCCGGATAAAACAGGTACACCCGCAATGCCTTGTGCAATAGCGACGGAGAAAGGGTTCATCCAAGATGTTGCGAAACCAATTTGAGTCGCCACGTAGGTCACCATTACCGTAGTGATACCATCGTAACCAAGGCGAACCATAAGCGGAGCGATAATAATCGCAAATGCTACGGCTTCTTCACCCATACCAAATACCGCACCGCCCAGAGAGAACAGCAAAAATAGCACTGGAATGAATAGCGCTTCGTTACCTTTGGTCTTATCGATAAGGCGCAAGATACCGTTGTCGATGGTGCCTGTTCGCATTACAACGCCGAAAGCACCACCGATAACCAACATAAACATAATCACGCCGATCGCGCTGCCCCATTTAGAGCCTGAAACTAGCCCTTCGAATGGGAAGTTCATTAAACCAATGCCACCACCAGAAGCAAACAGGCCAACCTTGTTGTAAACCAATTCACCGTTTTCGTCGGTTGCATAAGAGAAAGAAGATGGATCGATAACCGTGCGAGTTTTTTCTGCACCATCGACCATATAAGTCACTTGCTGACTGTCAAAATGGCCAGCAGGAATTAAGTAGGTAAGAATCGCAGCGAGAATACCAACAATGAAGATCAAAATGAGGGTATCTGGCATCTGCCATGATTTGGGTGTAGCAACCGAGTCTGCTGGTTGCGCATGTGTGTGAGACATAACTTACTTCACGTTAAATTCAATGAAGCATGAAATATCAATAAACCAGAATAAAAAGTCAATATTAATGGAAATATTGGACTATAAATTCATCAAATATTTGAAGTGAAGTCATTGTGATTATTTTACAAGCAAAGTTTGGTTAAATGTTTTGGCTCGGGTCGAGGGCTCACAAGCTCTTGTTGTGAGCCGAGATAAATAAATCATTTGTCTTGCGTCTGTTCTGCATAAAATGCAGCGACATCACGAAGATCCTCATCATTTAACATTCTTAATTGTGCGCCCATCATTTCGGCAAGCGGTCCTTTACGCTCGCCTGCTTGGTAAGACTTCATCGCATCGTATAGATACTGGGCATTTTGACCTGCAAGATTTGGATAGGCATCATTACCTGCGACGCCTGTTGCACCATGACAATAGACGCAGCTAGGGGATTTGATTTTACCTTTATCAGCATCACCAAAAGGCGCGGCATGGCTAGCGGAAGAGAAAATAAGAGAGGTTAGAAGTACAAATCTGAACATGAAGATTGTCTATTCGCTAAAAAGTCATATCGATACAGTAAAGCTTCCCCTTAGGGGAAGCTCAATGATCAAAATCAAACTAAAGCAGAGATTTAATGCTTGATAAGAAATTGTCGATATCTTGCGCTGAAATGTCTTTATGAGTAACGAAACGAATAGGGTTTCCAGGTGTTATCGTGATATTTTGTTCCTTTAGTTTCGCAGCGATATTTACTATGTCCACTTGAGGATCAAGCTTCGCGAATACGATATTCGTTTGAACAAATTCAGGGTTGACTGAAAAACCAGGCAGTTCTGCTAAACCTCCTGCTAAATTTTTTGCGTTGATATGATCTTGTTTTAGCTGTTCCACTTGTTCGGTAAGGGCGAGTTTGCCTGCTGCGGCAAGAATACCCGCTTGACGCATACCACCGCCGACCATCTTTCTTAAGCGACGTGCTTTTGCGATGTACTCTTTGCTACCAAGCAGTAACGAACCAACAGGGGCAGCCAAACCTTTCGACAGACAAATCGTCATTGAATCAAAATACTGACCGATTTCTTTTACCGGAACATCAAGCGCAGCGGCTGCATTAAAAACGCGAGCGCCATCTAGATGCATCTGCAAGTTATGTTTATTCACGAAGTCACGTGCTTCTGCTAAATAAGACAGAGGTAATACTTTACCATTAATCGTGTTTTCTAAGCTGAGCAGCTTGGTACGAGCAAAGTGACAATCATCTGGCTTAATCGCCGCTGCCAGTTTATCAAATGGGAGTGTGCCATCTGGGTTGTTTTCGACTGGTTGAGGTTGAATTGACCCAAGTACTGCTGCGCCGCCAGCTTCGTACTTGTAGTTATGTGCTTGCTGCCCACACAGATATTCATCTCCGCGTTCACAATGCGCCATTAGGCCGAGCAGATTGGCTTGCGTGCCTGAAGTGGTAAACAAAGCCGCTTCGAATCCTGCAAGCTTTGCGGCAAACTCCTCAAGCTCATTGACCGTAGGGTCATCACCATAAACATCATCCCCAACGGGGGCCTTAAACATGGCCTCTCGCATGGCTTGGGTAGGCTGTGTAACGGTATCTGATCGAAAATCCATGAATGTCTCCTTGGTCAAAGTCCTAAATATATCCGCAAAGGCGCGCTTTGCTTAAACAAGCGATCGTTTTGGCATCGGTAATTGTGCCATCAATAATCTTGTCTTCGAGTTGTTGGAGTGACAAGGTAACAACCTCAATCACTTCATCTTCATCACATTCGTAACGGTTGGTTTGGCTGAGCTTCTCTGCAACAAATAGGTACTGTATCTCATCACAAAATCCGGCAAGGGGAGTGACTTGGCCGAGAGAGGTAAATTTTTCTGCACTATAGCCCGTTTCTTCCTCTAGCTCTCTTTTCGCGCAGCAGAGAGGGTCTTCATTGCCTTCTCTGGTACCAGCAGGAAGCTCCAAAAGCCATTTATTAAGTGAAGGGCGAAATTGATGGACAAGGACTATCTCTCCTTCCGTTGTAATCGGGAGAATCACCGCAGCGCCCGGGTGATGGATTGTGGTGTGCGTAATTGCCTGTCCTGTAGGAAGCATAACCTCTTCTTCAATCAGAGAAATTTGCTTCCATTTATGAATTATTTTGCTCATGCAGTTATTAACCCTAGCTGTTACCGCATTTTGACGTTTTTCGACATTAACCACAAATGGTGGGAAACAAAAGCAAAAAATGTTGCAACACGACGAAAGCGTTTGCACTTTCAGTGAGCTGTATCTCATAAATGGAAACTTTGATTGCTTGCTAAAGAAGGGGGTAAGCATCTGTTATAAGGGGAATTCAACAAAATACATTTGTAACAAAGTTATAACAAGTGTATAAAAATGTTAACGCAATACCAGTTCAGCAGCCGGAGAACGTATGACACAAACCTTATTTGCCTCAAATGCCGAAAAAGCGCTTCTCTCAGAACGCATCAACAAGTTGGCTAAAGCGTTAACGGATGGCGTTTATGAACGCGAACATACCATCAAGCTCTGCCTCCTTGCGGCACTTGCTGGTGAAAGTGTTTTTCTTTTAGGCCCACCTGGCATTGCAAAAAGCTTAATTGCCAAGCGACTTATCCAAGCGTTCGATAATAGCAGTTACTTTGAATACCTGATGACTCGATTCTCAACACCTGAAGAAGTTTTTGGGCCACTGAGTATTCAAGAACTCAAAGATAACGGTCGTTATGTTCGCTTAACTAAAGGGTATTTGCCAACCGCACAAGTCGTATTTTTAGATGAAATCTGGAAAGCGGGCCCCGCCATTCTGAATACATTGCTGACAGTGGTCAATGAGAAAACGTTCAAAAATGGCAGCGATATTGAGCGTGTGCCAATGCGTTTGTTGGTATCGGCGTCCAATGAACTGCCAGATGAAGACAGTGGTTTGGATGCACTTTACGACCGCATGTTGGTGCGCGTGTTTGTTAATCGAATTCAGAATAAACAAAACTTTAAGTCGATGTTGACGGTAGGCACGTCACAAGAGGCACAAGTGCCAGAAGGGCTAGCAATAACAGATGAAGAATATCATCAATGGCAACAGCAGCTCGACAAGCTGACGTTAACCGATAATGCATTCGAGAAGCTTTTTCAGCTTAAAACGATGTTAGAAAGCAAAGTCGAAGCTCAGTTTGGCGATGTCGCTAATACCGACATGTATGTGTCTGACCGCCGCTGGAAGAAAGCCGTGAAATTGCTAAAAGCGAGCGCGTTTTTTAATGGACGCGATGAAATCAACCCACTTGATCTACTGTTGCTGCAAGATTGTTTATGGAACAGCCCTGAATCGCGAGACGTGGTACGCGAAGTGGTCCAAGAGTTCGCCCTAAAACATGCATTTGACCAACAAGACGCCGAACTGGAAATTGAATACTGTCGCGAGTCTTTGGTCGATGTTCAGCATGAGCTTGAAGATGCCTACCGCATGACGTTAACGTCTGAAGCGGCAACGGGTATTCTGCGTAAAGAAACCATGCGTTTTGATACCTCTAAAGCTAAGACCTACAAAGTTGGCGCAGCCGTTAACTTAGTTAAACTGGTTATTTTGCAAAGCAACATGTCGGTTTCAGAGTCAGAGAAAGGCGATAGCCGCTGGGTTTACGTGCCAAAAGATGAACTAGACCGAGTCATCAAAGAAGGACACGGTGATGTGTATGGCTACGTCAATCAAAACACCAACATGTGTCGTTTACGATTTGATGTTGATGCCGCAAATAACCTAGTTATCCGTGATATCGCAAACCGAGGCATTCTGGTGAGCTTAGTGACTCAAGAGGGCTTGGATGTAGAGCTTTACCAAAAGTGGTTAACGCAGAGTGAAAAAGCCGTAAATCAACTCAGTGAAGCAGAGCACCATATGCGCAAGGTAAAAGCGAATTTCCATGATGCTCTTCCGCATAGCTTTGTTGATCCTGAACTACCACGCCTAATGGAGTCGAGTCTGCAGCAGGTCAGTCAGAGACTTGAGTCTATCCAAGCTGAAAGCGAGAAAGTGATCCAACGCTTTAAAAACTTACATCAGTTTTTCTCATAAGGAGACGACATGCTAGGTGCAGACGGACTTAACCTCGCGCTGATGGTAGCCGACTCTGGCATCATCGATAGCGCAGTTAATGATTTAATGGCGCGTTCACAAGTCATGATGATGGCAGAAAACCGAGGCGTTAAATCTTCAGTCAAAGGCCACTTATTAAAGTGGAGGGGCAGTGTTAAAAAACGGATTACCAAGGTATGTGAGACAGAGCGTTTCCAACAAGAGCTGTCTTTATATCAAGAAGTCATTCACTGGGATGAAGAGGCGTTTTTCGAAAACATCGAAGATGTGATTAAAAAGCTTGAGTGGCACTCCGCTTTTTATATGCAGGCTCGCCGAATGATGGAGAAGAACAAGGGGATGAATAATCCCATGTTCCCACATTACTTCTGTGATCAATGGTACCAAAGTCTAGCCGATGCGATTAAGCAAGCGCAAGTAAGCGAGCTTGAGGCCAATAAAGAGAAAGTGCTGAATGACCTGTATCAGCGTATGGAGACCATGCGTAATATGGATAAGGTCACGGAGTCGGGTGATGCTGAAAGTGTAGGGCGCTTATGGGATATGGCATCTGCCAAGTTGAGCAAAACTGACTTAACAGTGATGAAACGCCATGCGGAGTTTCTGAAGAAGCACCAAGGCTTGCAAGAAATAGCCGAGCAACTTGGCCGTATGGCGGGGCAAGTGAATGATCCCGAACTTAACCGCGCGCCTACTGAAGAGCTACAAATGATCGAAGAGAAGAGTGATGAAGCGACAGATGATATTGTCGGCATTCACGAAAGCGATGATTTAAATAAGCTACTTCCCAACGAAACGATGTTTTTGGCGTATCCTGAACTCGAGGTCGTGTTCTATAAACACTTAGTCGATAAACGACTTATGAACTACCGTACACAGGGCAAATCGCGCACGTTACGTAAAGTTAAAGCTCACCGACCTGACAACAAAGCGGTAGATATCGAAAAAGGACCGTTTATTGTGAGTGTGGACGCGTCCGGCTCAATGAGCGGGTTTCCTGAGCAATGCGCCAAAGCCATGGCTTATGCGCTGATGCAAATTGCATTAGCGGAGCAACGTGATTGCTATGTCATTATTTTTTCGACGGAACACATTACGTACGAGCTAACCAAACAAGATGGTCTGCGCGAGGCGGCGGACTTTTTAACTTATAGCTTCCATGGTGGTACAGACTTAGAGCCAACTTTGATCAAATCTATCGACTTGATGAGCGGTGATAAGTACAAAAATGCCGATATGGTGGTCATTTCCGACTTTATCGCGCCAAAACAACAAGACGAGTTGCTTGCCAAAGTGGATGCGCTTAAAGCGAAGAAAAACCGTTTTCACGCGATCAGCCTATCTAAATACGGAAACCCAGCATTAATGTCGATGTTTGATCACACGTGGTTTTATCATCCTAATGTTGTGGGCAGGCTGCTTAAACGAGTCGGTAATTACTAAGTGACATTGAAATTCTATTGAGTAAAACGTACAGAAAGCTAGATTTATATTGCTTCGTTTTAAGCCGATAAGATCGAACTTTGGTCTAATTGGCTTAAAAGAAATCAAACAAACAGAAAATGAAAGATTTTTGTTTGACTATCTTCTCTCAATCCGTAAAGTAGCCACCAACGCAACGGGGAAGAGCCCTGAAGCGAAGTAAAAAGGCGCCTTGGCAGAGTGGCTATGCAGCGGATTGCAAATCCGTGGACCTCGGTTCGACTCCGGGAGGCGCCTCCATTATTCTTTGAGAGTGAATGGCTTTCGAGAATCAATGCGACACTAGCTCAGTTGGTAGAGCGCAACCTTGCCAAGGTTGAGGTCACGAGTTCGAACCTCGTGTGTCGCTCCAAATTATTCAGATATGGCAATTGCGGTATCTCGATGCCAAGTGCATCAACTTAAAACCAGCGAAAGCTGGTTTTTTTGTATCTGAATATTGATAAATTTACGCCATCTCAATTTCTTGAACTGTGGGTATAACCCTTGTTTCTTTCGCGAGTTATGCTGTTAAGTGTGCCCCTATGTTTCGCAGATTGACCAATATCCGTTTACAATGTCGGTCTCCAAAGGATTTGACGAAGACGCATGAGAAATACCGACGATTACATCATTTTCTATCACCTGATCGAGCAAGGCTCATTCAGTGCTGCTGCAAGACACATGTCATTGACCAAATCGGTTGTCAGTAAACGCATCGCGAAGCTTGAGCAAGAGCTTGGTGTACAGCTTCTTTACCGAACAACGCGAACGTTAACGTTGACGGAGGCAGGGCGAGCGTTCTTTACTCATGCAAAAGCCGTTTATCAAGCGGTGGCAACGGCAGAAGAATCCATTGTGGGGTTAGGTAAGAATTTATCTGGAAACATTAAAGTTTCTGTACCCACTATCTCTGGTGAGTTAATTCTTCCTCAAGTGATCAATGAGTTTAATCAGAAATACCCTGACATCAATATCGATATGGATCTAGATAATCGTTTCGTCGATATCGTGAATGAACGCTTTGATTTGGCCATTCGAACGGGAGTGTTGCCAGATTCTAGCCTAATCGCAAGAAAGCTGGTGGATGCCAATTGGATTGTTTGTGCGTCACCTCAATACCTTGCTAAACATGGCATTCCTAAGCAACCTCAAGCCTTGGATAAACACAATTGTTTAGTCTATTCCTACCAAGAAACCGGAGCGCATGAGTGGGCGTTTAAAGAGGGAGACGAGGTATATCAAATCACCGTCGACGGTAACCTCTGTACCAACAATTCTTCTGTATTGAGAAATGTGGCGCTGTTAGGGCAGGGAATCATCTATGTGCCGCGTGTCTTGGTTTATGAAGACTTAAAGCAAGGCCGCCTGATTCAATTGTTCAAAGACGAAACCGCCAAATGTTTGGGTATTTATGCAGTGTATCCTTACACTCGTCAACAACCAGAAAAAATTAAGATCTTCATTGATCATCTATACACCAGCTTTCAAAGTCAAAATCATCGATTTTAAGACAATAACTCAACACCAATCGTTATGTTGGTGTTGAGTTGTTGTTTCCATCTTCATTTCTAATAATTCTTATAAATTTAGAAGCTTAAGCTTTCTCCTTGTTTTATCACTAATATTGATAACAAGATGCTGCGCACAACTGTTAACAAATGGTTTTGCTATTGTTTCTTTTAAGAAACGGTCTGTTTCTTGCGTTAAATTTTCCAAATGTGAAAGATAAGTGACAGAAAAATAAAAGAATTATTTTGTTTGTTGTCTATTGGTTAAGTGTTGCTCGCCTGCCTGACATAGACGCCGAGAAATGGACTGCTTATAGTGGCTCAAACGCCCATTACCGTCACTAAACGGTGATGTGAGCGAAGTACAATAACTAGAGATACGGATATGAAACAAAAGCAGCTGATTGACGAATTTAAAACTATCGTTGGGGAAGAAAATGTCCTAACCGACGAGGTTAAAACAAAATACTACCGCTCGGGTTTTCGCTCAGGTAGTGGCACTGCGCTTGCTATCGTGTTTCCTAATACTCTTGTAGAACAATGGAAGATCATTAAACAGTGCGTTGAAGCAAACTGCATTATTATTATGCAGGCTGCCAAAACAGGTTTAACAGAAGGCTCAGCTCCAAGTGGTAATGATTATGACCGTGATGTGGTTGTGATCAATATTACCAAAATCAAGAAGATTCACTTATTAGATGGCGGTAAGCAGGCGGTATGCTTGCCTGGTGCAAGTTTGCACTCATTGGAAAAAGAATTGAAGGCGGTGAACCGAGCGCCGCACTCTATCATCGGTTCTTCATCATTAGGTGCCACTGTGGTTGGTGGTATCGCCAATAACTCAGGCGGTGCGTTAGTCAAGCGTGGTCCTGCTTACACCGAACTGGCGATCTATGCGCAGGTCGATAAGCAAGGCCAATTACACCTGGTTAACCACCTTGGTATTGAAGGGTTAGGTGAAACGCCAGAAGAAATTCTGACAAACCTGCAAGAAGGAAACTTTGACCCAGCGAAGATCATTCATGACGAGCGAATGGCATCAGACAAAGAATACGATGAACGTGTTCGAGACGTGACTTCTGACATTCCTTCTCGCTTTAATGCCGATGAACGTCGATTATTTGAAGCCAGTGGCTGCGCTGGCAAATTGGGTGTTTTCGCCGTTCGAGTTGATAGCTACCCAGTACCCGAAAAAGAGCAGGTTTTTTACCTTGGCACCAATGATCCTGCGAAACTGACGAAGCTGCGAAAAGATTTCTTATCTACGTTTGAGAACTTGCCTGAGATGGGAGAATACTTGCATCGAGATATCTTCAACATGGCAGAGAAGTACGGCAAAGATGTCTTCTTATCCATCGACTTATTAGGCACAGATAAGCTGCCAAAAATGTTTGCACTTAAAGCTAAAGTAGAAAATTTCTTAGAGCGCGTCCCGTTTGTTAGTAAATACCTGCCGGATACCATTTTGTACTACGCGAGTAAGTTGTTCCCACAACATTTACCAGAACGAATGCTGGATTTCCGTGACAAGTATGAGCATCACCTGGTATTGAAAATGAGTGATGGTGGTATTGCTGAAGCGCAAAAATACCTCAAAGAAGTTTGGGCTGTTGAAGACGACTGTGATTTCTTCGAGTGTACGCCGGAAGAGGGTAAAAAAGCTTATTTACATCGCTTTGCAGCAGCAGGTGCAGCAATTCGTTACGAGACGATTCACCGAAAAGACGTAGAAGACATCGTTGCACTTGATATCGCTTTGCGACGTAATGATGAAGAGTGGTTAGAAACTTTACCGGAAGAGGTGAGTAAGAACCTTGTTCAAGCGCTCTATTATGGTCACTTTATGTGTTATGTATTCCATCAAGATTACATTTTCAAAAAAGGGACCGACACGAAGTTGATGAAAAAGCTGATGTTAGAACACCTCAATAGCCGTGGTGCTAAATACCCAGCAGAACATAATGTGGGTCACTTGTACGAAGCTGAAAATTCGCTGCAGAAGTTTTACCACGAGCTAGATCCAACAAACACTTTTAACCCTGGTATTGGCAAAATGGACAAATATAAGCGCAATTGTAACTGCTGTGCATAATGTGCTATCTCACCGTGATTAATATCGTTGATCATCGTTAAAATGATGAGCATAAGATAAGCCCTGATGACACTCGTGACATCAGGGCTTCGTGTTTTGGGGCTTTTTATTGATGACTGGTATCGGCGTTGAAACAACGGTTAAATAGCGCGTACCGCGGCGGCTGCGATGATGCCAGCTGCAATTGCGGGCAGAGGCTTTTTCACGATGAACATAACGACGGCAGTAGAAAAAAGTGCTGCTCTAGCACCGTAATCACCCTCAACCGCTAGTGGGGCTAAAAGGGCAACCAATACGGAACCTGACATCGCAGTGATGAAACGTTGAACCCGCTCGCTAATTGGAATAAATGACATAACATACACTCCGCCCCAGCGGGTTATGAGCGTGACTAACGCCATAGCGATGATGATAAGCAGTGTGCCACCTACGCTCGTTTCGATGTTCATGCTTTTTTCTCCTTCCAACAAGCACCTAAGACTCCACCAGTAATAGCGCCAACCACTACGTGGCTATTCTCTGGTAAATACCAGTACGCCAACATAGAAGAGGCTGCTGCTGTGGCCCAAATCGCAAAGATTCTTAAGTCTTTCGGCCCTGCCACCACCATAGACAGCAGGAAGCATCCCATAACCATATCGAGTCCGAGGCTCACCGGGTCTTTGATTGCGTTACCAAAATAAATGCCGATCCAGGTGCCAACAATCCAAAACGACCACATCGCTAAGCCGCCGCCAACAAGCAAACCAAAACCTGGTTCTTTTCTACCAAATGCATTGAGTGCCATTGCCCAGTTTGCGTCTGATGCTACCAGCATTACACCGTAACGTTTTGTCGGTGGGAGTTGTCGTAACCATGGATAAAGCGTAGCGCCCATCAAGAGGTGACGAGCATTAATAGCAAATACAGTAATAAGCACTGGAATCAGAGGTACTTCTGCTCCCCACATTTCTAGCGTGGCAAATTGTGAAGCACCGGCGAAGACCAGTGTGCTCATCAGCATAGTGGGAAATACATCTAGTCCAGTTTGTACGGCGGCAACACCGAATGCGAGGCCAAATATGACCACAAACATGGACAGAGGTAAAAGTTGGGTGAAACCGTTCCACACGTCGACCCGAGTAAATTCGTGCAACTCTGATGAGGAACGCTGAAGATGTTGAGTATTTTCTGTCATAGAGATACCTAGCCAGCAGGCAAAAAGGGCAGTGCCATATGAATGCGTTTGTTATTCTTTTGTAAACTTCATGTTTAACATCAATTGAAAGGGCTTTCAAACACTAAGTGCTATATAAAAAACAAGTATACCTGAACGATTTTAAGATGAAGGGTTTAGAGGGTTTGTCATTTGCTAGGGCTCAAGGAAAGTAACGCAACGCAAATAGCAAGCTCTGTTCAATTGAGAAGAGCACGGATTGTTACAGATTAGTATATGAGTAGGAAAGCGAGCACGAGGCTCGCTTTTTCGTTCTGTTACGAACAACTGAAAGGGTTTATTTTACGTAGACACGAGGGTTCGCAGCACCCCAAACCGTGTATAGTTCTGGGAAGATGACCTCTGCATGTTTTTCCATTTCTGCTGCCGAAATCGTTTTGCCTTGCTGAGAGCCAAACAGTACAACTTCAGAACCAGGCTCAACATCTTTGATACCTGTAATATCAACCATAGTGGTGTTCATTGAAGCAACACCCGCCACTTTTGCTCGTTGGCCATTGATCAGTACTTCTGCCGTATTGCCCATTTTTCGTGGGTAGCCATCAGAGTAACCAACAGGAATGTTCGCCATTAGGCTTTCTTTGCTCGTTTTGTAGCTGCTGTCGTAACCGACAGTGCTATTTTTTGGCAGATGGTGAACGGATGCCACGCGTGTTTTGAAAGACACGATAGAAGGGTACTCAGGGTTGGTTGGCAGATCACCGTATAAAACGCCACCAGGACGAACCATATCAAGCTGTGCTTCAGGAACATTAAGTGCAGTGTAAGAGTTGGCCACGTGCAGCAAAATATCTTCGCGTTTTAGGCCCGCTTCTTTAATCAGCCATGCAGAGCTGTCTTTGAACGAAGATAACTTTTGACGAATTTCGTCTGCATTGTAGTTAGGGAAATGAGTCATGATGCCAACAATATTAACGCCAGCTTGTTGAGCGATTTCTAGCGCTTCTTGCTTGCCCGCTTTTGTCGTCATATCAACGCCATTACGTCCCATACCACCGTCGTTAAGAGCAAGGTGAACTTTGATTTCTTTACCCGCTTTCTCTGCTAGCTTAGACAGTACTTTGGCTTGCTCTGCAGTGCCAATCAGCTCTTCAATATTTAAGTCGATTGCAGCTTCGATCTCGCCAATATCCGCCGAGCGTACACGCATAAGTTGACCTTTAAAGCCACTGTCGCGAACGGTCTGTGCTTCGGCGTTACTTGCAACGGCAACGCAAGGGATTTGTTGTTCGATAATAGTCGGCATCAGGCCCGCGATGCCATTACCGTATGCGTCGGCTTTCATCACGGCGCAGATTTTCGTTTTGCCATCCATGTGCGACTTGAACTGCTCAATATTATCGCGGAATTGACCTAAGTTTATTTCCAGCCAAGCGTTAGCGCCTTGAACTTGCTCTGCTTTTACTACAGTGTTGCTAATTTGAAGAGGGGCAGCAGTAGCTTGCATCGCAGGAGCAACGGTTGCAGCAGCGATAGTCAGTGATAGTAAGGTTTTATTTAAGCGCATAAAGTCTCCGTACGCGTTTTTTGTATTGGTTATGTTATTGAGTACTTGGGGAAAGTACCTGACGAAGTAAAACGCTCCAAGGAGTGCTTTGGAGCGTTTTTGAAGATCATGATTCAATATACCTAAATATATCTCAGTGATTGCACTCAATTTGCGCAAATCGAGGTTGATTCAATATCAACTAAGGTATCCACTGAGTTTAACTCAGTTTAAAGCGGCTCATTACATCTTTAAGAGAAATTGACAGCTGGCTTAGCTCACGACAAGCCTGTGCGGTTTGCTCTGAGCCCTGTGATACTTCTTGAGATGCCAAGTGTATGTTTTCAATGCTGCGGTTAAGCTCTTCTGCAACAGAGTCTTGCTGGTTACAAGCCGTGGCGATTTGGGTGCCCATGTCTGAGATATCAGAAATCGAGTGTTCAATGTCGCTCATCAGCTGTTTTGATTGAATGCCTTGCTCTGCACATTCTGAGATACTGGTTCTAGAAAGTTCTGTCGCAGATTTCGCGTCTTTTGCAAGCGATTGTAGCTGTTCAATGATCGACGTAATTTCGCTGGTTGAATCTTGCGTACGGCCTGCAAGCGTTCGAACCTCGTCCGCAACCACGGCAAAACCGCGACCAGACTCACCAGCACGCGCAGCTTCAATGGCTGCATTAAGCGCAAGTAGGTTGGTTTGATCGGCAATGTCACGGATAACATCAACAATAACGTTAATTTTATTCGATTGCTGTTCAAGCTCTGCCACAGTATCGCCCGCAGCACCAATTACGTTTGAAACTTCATGAATCGCGTCAACCATGCCTTGCGTTTCACGAACACCATGTTGTGTACGACGGTTTGCTTCGTTAGCTTGGTTCGCTGAATCTTCAGTATTACGTGCAACATCTGCTACTGCTGCTTTCATTTCTGTCATTGCCGTAGCAATGTGTGTGATTTGCAGTTGTTGATCTTTCATACCAGACGCAGAAATATCAGAGATTTGATTCATCTCTTCTACTGCACTGCTTAACTGTGTGACCGCAGCAATCACGTTGTCGATAACTTGGCGCAAGTCATCTTGCATCTTAGTGGTCGCATCTGCCAGCTCACCTAGCTCGTCATTGCCGATGGCTTTACGATCGATGTCGTTTGATAGGTCACCTGTTGCGATGGCATTTGCTTGCTCGACAACAAGTTTTAGTGGGCCACAAATAAGGCGTGTCAGCACGTACGTCATGCCTACCATGATAAGCAGAATAATCACGTTGCTCGCAATTGACGAGTTACTCAATCCATTTACAGAAGAAAGAATATGAGTTTTGTTACTGTCCATAGCATTTTTAAGTAGACGGATCAGTTCACCGAGCTCAGAGTCAACCGCTTCGAAAGCAGGTAAAGAGTTCGCCAAAATAGGGTGGGCCTTGCTTTTGTCGTTGGCTAGCATCGCTTCGTTGTACTGATCCATAGTGACCAGGTACTTTTTCCACTGACGCATAAGGCGCTGGTAAGTTTGTTGCTCTTCACCAGGCCAAATCGTTTCACCGTAAGAATCGAGCTCTTTGCTGATCTTTTCACGTTCGCGAATGTTGCTGGCAATTTTGTTTCTGATTTGGTCTGCGTCTTCATAAGTGTATGTCGCAAACTGAGCACGGCGCCAGCGAGACAAGTGATCTCGGATCGAATCTACTCTTTCCATAGCAGGAAGCGTATCATCGGTATAGTTTAAAAGCTCAGATTTAATGCTTTTGAGCTCTGTAGATAAAAATACGCCAAACGCAATGTTGACGATGGCAATGAGTAAAAACGATAGCGATATCTTTTTCGCTATAGAAAGATTCTTGATAGACATTAGTGATATACCTTGTTTTTCTTATGGTGTGTCGCCAAAGTAAACCACGTCCTTATATGTGATATATGTCCATTAAATTACTGCAACGAGTGTAAGCTATCATTATTTATTGATATTTTCGATAATGAATTGAGCTTTTTTTGAAAATAAAAAATGTCAATGATTTTATAAAGCTACGACCACATTCGATGCAAAGTTATCGGTAACAAAATATGATATTTCGTGTGAAACAGTGCCAAGAGTAGGGGCTCCAATTGTTACAGATGTTACAGAGCTGAAGAGAGTGGTGACTACGATCCGCGTTAGTCAGGCGTTTACAAACTAAGTTGTTACGGGCATCAACATGTGTGTGACTTAGAGTTGATGAAAGCTAACGAGTGTTTCTTGGCCTAATTGAATGCCAATTGTACCGTCTGGATCGCTTTTTAAGCACTTAAATCAAAAAGATAAAATTTATTGTTGACCAGATAAATTAATCCGTTAAAGTACGCCACGTTCTCACGGCAAAGGTCGCTGAGACAGATGGTGTCTAACCCATCGCATGATTGCGTTGCCCTGGTGGTGGAATTGGTAGACACAAGGGATTTAAAATCCCTCGGCGTTCGCGCTGTGCCGGTTCAAGTCCGGCCCGGGGCACCATCAAAATC